>NZ_JAMYOM010000014.1:0-184234 GCF_040319805.1 Mesorhizobium sp. M0848
CCACACCCGGTGGGGGTGTGTCACGCTCGGCCCGGGGCGGGGGGCGTTGCCTAACGAAACCCGCACGGCGCGGGGCGCCCCCCGCGGCGGGGCGCGGAAGCGTCAATCCTGCTTGCCGAGGAATGACGGCCCTTCGCCGATGATCTTCTTGTCTTCCTTGCCGATGATTTCGAGATCGCGCCCCTCATAGGGCAGAGACGACAGGATGCGCCGCATGATCGCCAGCCGCGCGCGCCGCTTGTCATTGGCCCGTACGATGATCCACGGCGCGAATTCCTTGTGGGTGCGCTCGAACATTGTGTCGCGCACCTTGGTGTAGTCGTCCCACTTGGTGATGCCTGCAACGTCGATGGGGGAAAACTTCCAGCTCTTCAGCGGGCTGTAGCGGCGGTCGTGGAAGCGCTCGAGCTGCGTTTCCCGGCCGATGTTCAGCCAGAATTTGAAAAAGTGGATGCCCTCGTTGGAGATCATCCGTTCGAAATGCGGCGTCTCGTCGAGAAACTGCTCGTGCTGCTGCGGGGTGCAGAAACCCATCACCGGCTCGACACCGGCGCGGTTGTACCAGGACCGGTCGAAAGTGACGAATTCGCCTGAAGTCGGGAAGTGGTCGACATAGCGCTGGTAGTACCATTGACCAAGCTCGGTCGGGGTCGGCTTGGTCAGCGCCACGTTGCGTGCCGTGCGCGGATTGAGGTACTGGCGCACCACGAAGATCGTGCCGCCCTTGCCGGCAGCGTCGCGGCCCTCGAACAGCGCCATCACCCGTTTGCCGGTCGACTGCAGCCAGGCCTGCGCCTTGACCAGCTCGATCTGCAGCTTCTCGAGCATCTCGTCATACTCGTCGCTTTTCATCTTCTTGTCGTAGGGATAGCCGCCGGCGGTCAGCTTGTTGTCCTCGACCCAGTCGGGAAGCACGGGATTATCGATGTCGAACTCCCTCTCCTTGCCGCCGATCCTGATCTTCAGCGGCCCCGAAGTTGGCGCGGCGGGACTTTCCTTGGCTTTTTTCATCGAGACGAACCCTTTCCAGCTTCCGGACTCATGCTATGGGGAGCCACTACAGCGCCGCGCGTCCGTTTGGATGCGCAAAGGACGCTGTAGCACTTTTAATTTGCGCATGATCCTTTCCGAAAATCGATTCCCGATTTTCGGGGTCATGCGGCAAGCGATCTGGTGGAAGTTTTCCGCCACCGTGCGACCGGGTGCGAAGACATTGGGGGGCAGGTCACGAGCGAATGGCTGACCTGGACACAGAGCAGAGAGGCGTCACGCAAACCATGGCCGCACGGCTGTGGAATAGCCGCTGGCTGCTTGCGGCCGGTATTGTTGCGGTTCTCGCTGTTTATGCCTTGGCCGGGATTTCAGCCTATGTCGTCCCCGCGGCGCTGCTGTTGCTGCTTGCAGCGGCTATACTGCCGACCGCCGCCGCGCGCCAATCCACCGACAGCGGCGCTGCCATCGAGGCCATCGGCCTGCAGCGGCTCTCGGGTGAATATCTGGCCGCCGCCGTCGCCGATCCGCTGATCATCTTCGACCGGGCTGCCACCATCGTGCATGCCAACGCCGCCGCCTTCGCCGCTTTCGGTGGCATCGCGCCAGGCATGTCGCTGTCGCTGAAATTCCGGGCACCGGAGATGCAGACCCTGCTGGATGGCGTACTATCTGGTGATATCGCCTCCGATGTCGTCGACTACATGGAGAAGCTGCCGGTCGAACGTGCCTACCGGGTGAGTGTGTCCTCGGTCGGTCACGCCACCGATCTCTATGTGCTGGTGTTCAAGGACCAGAGCGAAACGCGCAGGATCGACCGCATGCGCGCCGATTTCATTGCCAATGCCAGCCATGAACTGCGCACGCCGCTCGCCTCAATCGCCGGCTTTATCGAAACGCTGCGCGGGCCAGCCCGCAACGACGCGGCGGCGCGCGACCAGTTTCTGCAGATCATGCAGAGCCAGACCGGTCGCATGGCGCGTCTGATCGACGATTTGTTGTCGCTGTCGCGGCTCGAGATGAAACCCTATCTGAAGCCGGGAACCGAGGTGGACCTGCGCCAGACAGTCGACAGCGTCATCGATTCGCTCGGACCGCTGGCCAGCGAAAACGCCGTTGCCATCGAGCGGCACTACGCCGATGGGCCGCTTCATGTGCCTGGCGATCGAGATGAGCTTTTCCAGGTTTTCGAGAACCTCCTGGAAAACGCCTGCAAATACGGGCAGTCTGGTGGGCGCGTGGTTGTATCCATAGCGCATGGCGATGCCGGATCAGAGCCGGGCATCGACGTGACGATCAGGGACTTTGGCCCCGGCATTCCCGAGGAGCACATTCCGCGCATTACCGAGCGCTTCTACCGCGTCGACGTCGAGACCAGCCGGACCCAGAAAGGCACCGGCCTCGGCCTGTCGATCGTCAAGCATATACTGACGCGCCACAACGCCCGGCTTTCGATCAAGTCCGAAGTCGGCAACGGCGCGGCATTCTCGGTTCATTTGCCGACGCACTGATATCGCCCTAATTCAAGGGGACTGTTTCTTTTTTCTGTCATCCGGCTAGCGTATCAGCGGGGATTCGAGGAAACGACTCAAAATCAAAACATCCCGTGGGAAGGCATTTTGCCATGCAGTCCGTGCACATCGTCAGCGCCTATGACGAGGAGTTGAAATATCTGTCGAAGCGCATCGCCGCGATGGGCGGCCATGCCGAGCGCATGGTCGAACAGGCGGTCGCCGCTCTCGTCAATGCCGACCCAGGCCTTGCCCAGAAGGTCGTCCGCGACGATACCGTACTGGACGAGGGCCAGCGCGAAATCGACGACAAGGCGATCATCATCATTGCCAAGCGTCAGCCGATGGCGGGGGATTTGCGCGAGATCGTCGGGACCATTCGCATCTCCGCCGACCTCGAACGGGTTGGCGATCTCGCCAAGAACGTTGCCAAGCGGGTGGTCGCCGTCACCGACGGACGCCAGCCAACCAGCCTGTTCCGCGGCCTCGAGGCTCTGTCCAACCTGGCGTTGACCCAGCTCAAGGAAGTGCTCGACGTCTACGCGTCTCGCTCGGTGGAGAAAATCGGCTTCGTGCGCGATCGTGACGACCAGATCGACGCCATGTACACATCGCTGTTTCGCGAATTGCTGACCTACATGATGGAAGATCCGCGCAACATCACGCCCTGCACGCATCTGCTGTTTTGCGCCAAGAACATCGAGCGTATCGGTGATCACGCCACCAACATAGCCGAGACCATCTACTACATCGTCACCGGCGATCAGTTGCCGGCTGAGCGGCCCAAGGGCGACAAGACCGACAAAATCAGCCTTTCCGGGACGCAGCCGCTGAAGTGAACGCGCCTCTCGAACCGTAATCCGATTTACGCTAAGCTTTCCGGGCTTTGCCTCTATCCTCGTCCGTGGATTTGCTCCGGGAGGTCGTGATGGAAAATGTTCGGAACCTGACCCCGGCGCCTGGGCCGACATCCGGCATTATCGCTTGCGGCGTCTACACGGCCGGGCGCCGCATCGCCGACATTCCCATCGAGGAAGCCGGCGAATGGGCAAAGAAATCCGGTCATGTCGTCTGGATCGGCCTATTGGAGCCCGACCGTAACCTGTTGCTGCGCGTCCAGGCGCAATTTCACCTGCATGAGCTGGCAATCGAGGATGCCGAGCACCCGCACCAGCGGCCGAAGATCGAGCAATATGGCGACGCCTTGTTCATCGTCGCTCGCACCGCGCAGCTGATCGACGGTCGGGTCACCTTCGGCGAGACCCATTTGTTTGTTGGCTCAGGCTACATCGTCAGCGTCAGGCACGGTCCTTCGACGTCCTATGCCGCCGTTCGGCAGCACTGGGAAAGCTGCCCGCACTCGCTGGCCAAGGGTGAGGATTTCGTCCTTTACGCCATTCTCGATTTCATCGTCGACAATTACATGCCGGTGCTCGAGCAGATCGAGGACGAGGTCGAGGCGATCGAGGACAAGGTTCTGCTGAAGCCGATGACCGCTCCCGACATCGAACGGCTCTATATGCTGCGCCGCGATCTCCTACGCCTGCGCAATGCCGCGCTTCCGCTGGTCGAAGTCTGCCGACGGCTGACCAGCGCCGAGCTGCCGCAGATACACACCGCCATGCATCCGCTGTTCCGCGACGTCACCGATCACATCCGCACCGTCCAGGAGAAGATCGACAGTCTGCGCGAGGTGCTGGCGTTCGCTTTCGAGGCGAGCTTGCTGGTCGGCCAGAGTCAGGAAACCGCGAACACCAAGAAGCTCGCCTCCTGGGCCGCAATCCTGGCGGTGCCGACGGCGCTCGCCGGCATCTACGGCATGAACTTCAGCGACATGCCGGAACTGAAGATGGAATACGGCTATCCGGTGGTGCTGGGCGCTATCGTGCTGATCTGCACGTTTCTCTACTGGCGGTTCAGGAAGAACGGGTGGCTGTGAGGGTAGGCAGTAGGCAGTAGGCAGTAGGCAGTAGGCAGTAGGCAGTAGGGCAAGAAATTCAGAGCATATTGCCCCTACTGCCTACTGCCTACTGCCCAATCCCTAACTATCGGCTCCGCCGCCGCTCCGATGCCGGCTGGAATGCCACGCGGGCGTGGTACTTGCAGTACGGACCGGTTTCGGCGGCATCGTTGCCGCAGAAATGGAAGTCCTCTGAAAGCGGATCGCCGTTCGGCCATTTGCAGGTCCGCTCGGTCAGCTCGACCAGCTGCAGATGCCGCGAGATCGGCAGCACGACATTCTCAACCGGACGGATATAATGGCGCGCCACCGGTTCGGCGTCGAACTGTGTCTGCAAGGCCGTCGCGCCGATCGATGTCGTGACATGGCGTGCCGTGGTTGCAGCGCGTGATACCGATTTCTGGACGGTCGATCCTTGTGCCGCCTTTTTCTGGCGTGCCGGCGTGGCGGTCGAGCGACCGCGGCCCGAGAGTTTCAGCCGATGCACCTTCCCGATGACCGCATTGCGGCTGACCCCTCCAAGCTGCGCAGCAATCTGGCTTGCGCTCAGACCCTCCGACCACAGTTTTCTCAAGAGTTCTACCCGCTCGTCAGTCCAGTTCATGAGACCGCGCTCCTCTAAGCGTGCGGCAATCGGAATCCTTCTCCCGACCCGGCAACATTTGCCGGGGCAGACACCACATATATCTGGTGATTAGGTCCGCCGCACGAAATCTAGTTATTTCTCGACTACAACTACTCTATGCGCTGACTCGGTGACAAGAGTCCCAAGTGCAACACGAATCGGTTTTTTCGGTTTTCCCCAACTTGCCCGGTCGCTTATGAGCCGGCGTCCCGTCAGGGGGCTTGCCGCGCGCCACTACGCGACGTTTTCGTTGACTTCATGGCCGAAAAACGGGATAAGCCGCACAGGCCGCCGCTTTGGCGGCTTTTTTGATTTTCCGGTACCGGAGACGCATATAATGAGCGGTTCGGCGCTTTACGAGACCTTTGCTCGCGCACCCCTGGCCTTCGACCACGGGGAAGGCACATGGCTGATTACCGACAAGGGCGAGCGATATCTCGACTTTGCCGGCGGCATCGCCGTCAATTCGCTGGGCCACAGCCATCCGCATCTGGTCGCCGCACTCACCGAGCAGGCAGCCAAGCTGTGGCATGTCTCCAACCTCTACGAGATCCCCGGGCAGAGCCGGCTTGGCGAGCGGCTGGCCGACGCCACCTTCGCCGACAAGGTGTTCTTCACCAATTCCGGCGCCGAGGCGCTGGAATGCGCGATCAAGACGGCGCGCCGCTGCCAGTTCGTCAACGGACACCCCGAGCGCTTCCGCGTCATCACCTTCGAAGGTGCCTTCCATGGCCGCACGCTGGCGACCATCGCGGCCGGCGGCCAGTACAAATATCTCGAGGGCTTCGGCCCCAAGGTCGAAGGTTTCGATCAGGTCAGTTTCGACGACATCGACGCCGCCGAAAAGGCGATCACGCCGGAGACGGCCGCCATCCTGATCGAGCCGGTGCAGGGCGAGGGCGGTATCCGTCCGGTGCCGACGCAATCGCTGAAGCGGCTCAGGCAATTGTGCGAACAGCACGGCCTGCTGTTGATCTTCGACGAGGTCCAGTGCGGCATCGGCCGCACCGGCAAGCTGTTTGCGCATGAATGGTCAGGTGTAACGCCAGACATCATGGCGATCGCCAAGGGCATTGGCGGCGGCTTCCCGATGGGTGCCTGCCTTGCCACGGATGAAGCGGCCGTCGGCATGACCGCTGGCGTGCATGGCACCACGTTCGGCGGCAACCCGCTGGCCATGGCAGTCGGCAACGCCGTGCTCGACGTCGTGCTGGAAGACGGCTTCCTCGAAGATGTCCAACGCAAGGCGCTGCTCATGAAGCAGGGGCTGGCGTCGGTCGCCGACGAGTTTCCCGAAATCATCGAGGACATCAGGGGTGCCGGGCTGATGCTCGGCCTCAAATGCGCCATGCCCAACACCAAGGTGAACATGGCCTTGCGCGACCAGCACCTGCTGGCGGTTCCGGCCGGCGACAACGTCATTCGCCTGTTGCCGCCGCTCACCGTCACCGACGCCGAGATCCATGACGCGCTCAACCGCATTCGCGCCGGCGCCAAGGGCCTGGCGGAGGCGATCGCTTCCGCCGCGGCGAAGTAATCCCGGAACCATTGCTGATGTCAGTTCGCCATTTCACCGATCTTTCCGCCGTTTCCGAAGGCGATTTGCGCTTCATGCTGGACGATGCGGTGGTGCGAAAGGCGCGCCTCAAGGCCGGCGAGCGCACCAAACCGCTCGAAGGCAAGGTGCTGGCGATGATCTTCGACAAGCCGTCGACGCGCACACGCGTCTCCTTCGACGTCGGCATGCGGCAGCTCGGCGGCGAGACCATCATGCTGACCGGCACCGAGATGCAGCTCGGCCGTTCCGAGACCATCGCCGACACCGCCAAGGTGCTGTCGCGCTATGTCGATGCGATCATGATCCGCACCACCTCGCATGAGCGACTGCTGGAGCTGACCGAGAACGCCACCGTGCCAGTGATCAACGGACTGACCGACGACACCCATCCCTGCCAGCTGATGGCCGATATCATGACCTTCGAGGAGCATCGCGGTCCGGTCGCCGGCAAGACCATCGCCTGGACCGGCGACGGCAACAATGTGCTGCATTCGCTGATCGAGGCCTCGGCGCGATTCCGCTTCAACCTCAACGTCGCCGTGCCCGAAGGCAGCGAGCCGGCGCAGAAGCACATCGACTGGTCGCAGGCGCACGGCGGCAAGCTGCACTTCACCCGCTCGCCCGAGGAGGCCGTCGACCAGGCCGACTGCATCGTCACCGATTGCTGGGTGTCGATGGGCCAGGAGCATCGCGCCCGCGGCCACAATGTGTTCTCGCCCTATCAGGTCAATGCCAAGCTGATGGCGAAGGCCAAGCCGGACGCGCTGTTCATGCACTGCCTGCCGGCGCATCGCGGCGAGGAAGTGACAGACGAGATCATCGACGGACCGCATTCGGTGGTCTTCGACGAGGCCGAGAACCGGCTCCATGCCCAGAAGGCCGTGCTCGCCTGGTGCCTCGGCGCTTGATCTCCGGAGGTGTGATGCCTATCTGCGGGCCATCACGCAAAAACAGCGCGTTTCGACGCATGCGCCCCGGAGGGCGGCATGGCCGCGCCCCGGAGCTTTGTCATGTTGGAAACCTATCAAGTGACTGAACATCACCCCAAACTCGGCGAATTCGGCTATGCCGGCGACGATCATGTCGTGCCGTTCGAGGTCGGCCCGCTCGATGTGCGGGGCCGCACCGTCCAACTCGGGCCGATGCTGGACGCCATCCTCAGCCGCCACGATTATCCCGAGCCGGTCGCCCGCCTGCTGGCGGAGGCCTGTGTGCTGACCGTGCTGCTCGGCACTTCGCTGAAGTTCCAGGGCAAATTCATCCTGCAGACCCGCACCGACGGGCCTGTCGACATGCTGGTCGCCGATTTTTCCACGCCCTCGGCATTGCGCGCCTATGCGCGTTTCGATGCCGACCGGCTGAAAGCGCTGGTCGCGGCCGGCGAAACCTCGCAGCAGACGCTGCTCGGCAGCGGCGTGCTGGCGCTGACCATCGACCAGGGCGCTCACACGCAGCGCTATCAGGGCATCGTCCAGCTCGACGGCGAGACGCTGGAGGATGCTGCGCGCACCTATTTTCGCCAGTCGGAGCAGATCCCGACGGATCTCAGGCTGTCGGTGGCCAAGCTTTTGACGCCCGGTCCTGGCGGTGCCCGCGAGCAGTGGCGCGCCGGTGGTATCCTGGCGCAGTTCCTGCCGCAGTCGCCCGAGCGCATGCGCGTCCCGGACCTGCCGGGTGGCGATGGCGATCCGCGCGAGGAGGTCCACGACCCGGTCGACAATTCCTGGCAGGAGTTGCTGGCGCTGCTCGGTACGATCGAGCCGACCGAACTGATCGACCCGACGATCGGCGCCGAGCGGCTGCTCTACAGGCTGTTCCACGAGCATGGCGTGCGCGTCTTCGGCGGCGTTCCGGTCGCCGACCAGTGCTCGTGCTCCAGGGACAAGATCCGCGGCATCCTCGAGGGTTTTTCCGCGCAGGAGATCAAGGACAGTACAGAGGACGGCGGCATCCACGTCGCCTGCGAATTCTGCTCGAAGCAATATGATTTCGATCCGGCGGAATTTGCGGCCCAGTAGAGAAAAAAACCACGCCTCACCGGCCGCTCCGCGGCCGGTGAGGCGAAATCAATTCACCGTCCGCCGCGTCCCCGGCAGATCCAGCGAAAACGCCGGAATGGCGATGTCGAACGTCTCGCCCCGCTTGTTGCGCATCGTGTAGTGCCCGACCATGATGCCGGATGGTGTCGAGAGCGGGCAACCGGACGTGTACTGGTAGCTGTCGCCGGGATTGAGTTCGGGCTGGTCGCCGACCACGCCGGGGCCACGCACTTCCTCGACCCGGCCGGTGCCGTCGGTGATGTGCCAATAGCGCGACAGAAGCTGCACGAAATCGTCCGACTGATTGTCGATCGTTATCTGATAGCCCCAGACATAGCGGTTCTCCGAGGGATCCGAACGGTCCTCCAGATAGAACGGCCTGACCTGCACTTCGATGTTGCGCGTGACGGCGCTATACATAAGCGGCTCCAAAACAATCTAGAGCATGATCCTGAAAAGTGGGAACCGGTTTTCAGAAAAGATCATGCTCAAAGAAACAGAGATAGAGCCCCATCCCGGTTCAATCGGGATGGAACAGGCTCTAGGTCGAACTTTCGGCGCTCCACGCGGGCTGGTCAACGGTGCGCGTCCTGTCATTGCGGACGGAACCGCAGGTGGCGGCAAAGAATGTCATTTAAGTGACACATGACAATGATGGTGTGCGCCGACCAGTGCCGCACGACTCGGGCGCTCTGTCAAATTGTTGAATCGGTCGTCATGCCAGCCAGATTGTTCTGACGGACCGGTTTTCCTGGAGTGACCGGATCTCGATGGAACTCACTCTCATAGCCGCCACGCTTTCAACTGCCCTCATCCTCTCAAATCTCGCCAGCATCGTGCTCGCCGCTTCGCGTCTGAAACGGCGCCGCGCCATTGCCGCGCCGGCCGGCAAGCCACGGCCGGTGTCGATCGTCGTGCCGTCGCGCGGCGTCGAGCCGTTCACGCAGGAGACGCTGGAGCGCGCCTTCTCGCTCGACTGGCCGCGCTACGAGTTGATTTTCTGCGTCGCCCATGCCGACGATCCGGTGGTCAAATTGATAAACAGGACGATCGTCCGGTTTTCGAAAGTGCCGGCCCGGCTGCTTGTCGGCGACGACCGCATCAGCGCCAATCCGAAACTCAATAATTGCGTCAAGGGCTGGGAGGCGGCGCGGCACGACTGGGTCGTCCTGGCCGATTCCAACGTGCTGATGCCGAGGGACTACGTCCAGCATCTGATGGCTGCCTGGCGGCCCGGCACCGGCCTTGTCTGCTCGACGCCGATTGGCTCGCGGCCGGCCGGCTTCTGGGCCGAGGTCGAATGCGCTTTCCTCAACACGCTGCAGGCGCGCTGGCAATATGCCGGCGAGGCGCTCGGCCTGGGCTTTGCCCAGGGCAAGAGCATGCTCTGGAACAAGCCGATGCTCGACGCCAATGGCGGCATCCGCGCGCTGGCCGCCGAGATCGCGGAGGATGCCGCCGCGACCAAGCTGGTGAACAGTCTCGGCCTGCGCGTCAATCTCGTCGCCGCCCCCTTCGAGCAGCCGCTTGGCCGGCGCTCTTTTGACGAGATCTGGTCGCGTCAGGCCCGTTGGGCGCGCCTGCGCCGCGTCACTTTCCCTCTGTTCTTCGCACCCGAAATCCTGACCGGCGCCGTGGTGCCGCTGGTGCTTGCGCTGATTGCCGCGGCCAGTGCCGGCTTCAGCCTCTGGGCAACCGCCCTTGCAGTGCTGGTAGCCTTCTACCTTCCCGAGTGCGCGCTGGCCTGGTCCAAGGGCTGGTACCTGTCGCCACGCATGGTCACGGCGATCATGGCGCGCGACCTGATCCTTCCGGCGATGTGGGGGCGCGGCTGGCTCGGCGGCGCCGTCGACTGGCGCGGCAATGCGATGACCATCGGCACCAAGACGGCCGAGCTGGAGGAGACGCCGTCCGGCGCCTGAAGGCCCTACCTGGCCTTCAGCGCCTGCGCGATGTCCTCAAGCAGATCGTCGGTGTCTTCCAGCCCGACCGACAGCCGGAGCGTGCCCGGCCCGATGCCGAGCTCGGCGCGCGCCTCGTCGCTCAGATTCTTGTGCGTCGTCGTCGCCGGGTGGGTGATCAGACTCTTGGCATCGCCGAGATTGTTGGAGATCAAGACGATGTCGAGCGCGTTCTGCAGGGCGAAGGCCGCTTGCTTGCCGCCCTTGACGTCGAGGCAGATCAGCGTCGAGCCGCCCGACATCTGCTTCTTGACGATATCAGCCTGCGGATGGTCGGCGCGCCCGGGATAGATGACGCGGGCGATTTCCGGCCGTTCGGCCAGGAAATCCGCGATCCTGCCCGCGCTTTCCGTCTGCTGGCGCACGCGCAGCGGCAGCGTTTCCAGGCCTTTCAGCAGCGTCCAGGCGTTGAACGGCGACAGGCTTGGGCCGGTATGGCGGAAATAGTCGTGCAGGTTCTCGTCGATCCACTTCTTGTCCGACAGGATGACGCCGCCGAGACAGCGCCCTTGGCCGTCTATGTGCTTGGTCGCCGAATAGACGACGATATGGGCGCCGAGCTGCAAGGGCTTTTGCTGCAAGGGCGTGGCGAAGACATTGTCGACGATCAGCCTTGCGCCGATCGAATTGGCGAGCGAAGCGACGGCGGCGATATCGACCACTTCCAATGTCGGATTGGTCGGGCTTTCCAGGAAGAACAGTTTGGTGTTCGGCTTGACCGCCTTTTCCCAATTGGCGATATTGGTGCCGTCGACCAGCGTCGCTTCGATGCCGTATCTCGGCGCCAGCGTCTCGACCACCCAGCGGCAGGAGCCGAACAGCGCACGCGCCGCCACGATATGGTCGCCGGCCTTGGCGCTGCACAGAAGGGCGGCCGTCACCGCGGCCATGCCGGAGGCGGTGGCGCGGGCGTCTTCGGCGCCTTCCAGCGCGCACATGCGCTTCTCGAACATGTCGACGGTCGGATTGGCGTAGCGCGAATAGATGAAGCCTGGCTCCTCGCCCTTGAAACGGGCTTCGGCGGCCTGTGCCGTTTCGTAGACATAGCCCTGGGTCAGGTAAATCGCTTCCGACGTTTCGCCGAAACCGGAACGCAGCGTTCCGCTGTGCACGAGTGCCGTCTGAGGCTTCCAGTTGTGCTTCTTGGTGCTCATCGCTTTTCTTCCAGACACAAAAAAACCGGCCGCGAAAGTCGCAACCGGTCCATACGGCCTTGCGGCCCGACGGTCCTTTAGCGACTTGTTTAACGTGGCTGCAAGCCGACCGGCCAAATCACCACGGGATAACGACCCTTTAGACCCGCGCCACGCTTGCGTCAATTGCCGGCTTCATTAAGAGGTTTGTACCAAGCAGGTTCCGCAAAAGTGTTCCACGGTTTTGCGACCAGAACCTGCGACAAGAAAAACGTCTGACCTAGGAGTGGAGCCTTGCGGCAGACAGGCATTCTTCCCGATCAGGACATATCGGCGCTGTTCCAGTTCGGCGCGCTGAAGTCGGCGCGTGCGCTCGACGCCGACCAGATCCAGCCGGCCAGCCTTGATCTCAGGCTCGGCGACAAGGCCTGGCGGGTGCGGGCCTCCTTCCTGCCCGGCCCCAACCACAAGGTCTCGGAAAAGCTCGACCGGCTGCAGCTGCACGAGATCAATCTTGCCGAGGGCGCGGTGCTGGAGACCGGCTGCGTCTATATCGTGCCCTTGCTTGAAAGCCTGGCGCTGCCGGCGGACATTTCGGCCTCGGCCAATCCGAAGAGCTCGACCGGGCGGCTCGACATCTTCACCCGTGTCATGACCGATCGCGGCCACGAGTTTGACAAGATCGCCGCCGGCTATCATGGCCCGCTCTTTCTGGAAGTCAGCCCGCGCACCTTCCCGATCGTGGTCCGCACCGGCTCGCGCCTGTCGCAGATCCGCTTCCGCACCGGCAATGCGCTGCTCTCGGAAGCCGAGCTGCACGAGCTGCATCGCGCGCAGACGCTGGTCGCCACCGAGCCGCCGAACATTTCCGGCGGCGGCATCGCGCTGTCGATCGACCTCAACGGCGATCAGAACGGTCTGGTCGGCTACCGCGGCAAGCATCACACCGGCCTCGTCGATGTCGACAAGCGCGGGGCCCAGGAAGTCGTCGACTTCTGGGAGCCGATCCACAAGAGCGGCGCCGGCGAACTGGTGCTCGACCCCGACGAGTTCTACATCCTCGTCAGCCAGGAGGCGGTGCATGTGCCGCCGCTCTACGCCGCCGAGATGACGCCCTTCGATCCGCTGGTCGGCGAGTTCCGCGTCCACTATGCCGGCTTCTTCGATCCGGGCTTTGGCCATTCCGCGTCTGGCGGCACGGGCAGCCGGGCGGTGCTGGAAGTGCGCAGCCACGAAGTGCCGTTCATTCTCGACCATGGCCAGATCGTCGGCCGGCTGGTCTACGAGCACATGCTGAAGCGGCCGCAGGCGCTCTACGGCACCGATCTCGGCTCCAACTATCAGGCGCAGGGCCTGAAGCTGTCCAAGCATTTCCGCGCCGCGCGCTGAGCGCCGCCGTCAGGCAAAATACTTGCCTGTACCGGCTCGCCATGCTTGGCTGCCTTGTTGGTAGTCAAGATGCCGGCGTTCAAGGGGAACCAAGAAAATGCAGATTTCGAAATGGATCATATCGGTGGCAGGCGCTGCCATACTGGTGATGGCGGCCGGCTCGCTTTCGCAGGCGCAGGAGAAAATCAAGATCGGCACCGAGGGCGCCTATCCGCCGTTCAACACCATTACCGCTGACGGCAAGGTCGAAGGCTTCGACATCGACATCGCCAATGCGCTGTGCGCGCAGATGAAGGTCGAATGCGAGATCGTCACGCAGGACTGGGACGGCATCATTCCCGCTTTGCAGGCGAAGAAATTCGACGCCATCATCGCCTCGATGAGCATCACCGAGGAGCGCAAGAAGCAGGTCGCCTTCACCAACAAATATTATACGACACCGCTCGCCCTGGTGGCGCCGAAGGACAGCGACCTGACCTCGACCGAACCGGCGGCCCTTGCCGGCAAGACGGTCGGCGCCCAGGCTTCGACCACGCAGGCCGACTATGCCCAGAATGAATATGGCAAGGCGGGCGCGGAGGCCAAACTCTATCCGACCCAGGAAGAGGCGATCACCGACTTGACCAACGGCCGCCTTGACGCCGTGATCTCGGACAAGTTCGTGCTGATGGACTGGCTGAAGAAGGCAAGCGACGGCTGCTGCAAGCTGGTCGGCGACGTCAAGGGCACCGAAACGCAAGCCGGCATTGCCGTGCGCCTCGACGACACGGCCCTGCGCGACAAGCTCAACGCGGCCATCGACGCGATCGTCGCCGACGGCACCTACAAGAAGATTCAGGCCAAGTATTTCGACTTCGATATTTATTGAAACGTCGAAGAGCGTCTCTTCCTTCTCCCACAAGGGGAGAAGGGAGGGTGCTACCTCAAAGCGCCTTCACAGCCACCTTCACGGGCAGCTCGATCTCCAGCGGGTTGCGCAGCGGCAGGCCGAAGTCCCCAGCCTCGATCTCGAACACATCGCCGGCCTCGGTCTTGATGCCGTCGGCGAAGGACAGCGTCGCCGTACCGAACATATGCACATGCACGTCGCCCGGCTGGCGGAAGGCCGCGTATTTGAAATGGTGATGTTCGAGATTGGCGATGGTGTGCGACATGTTCGCTTCACCGGACAGGAACGGCTTTTCCCACAGCACCTCGCTGTCGCGCACGATGCGCGAGGTGCCGCGGATATCGGGCGGCAGGTCGCCGATCAGGATTTCCGGACCGAACGAGGCGTTGCGCAGCTTGGAATGGGCGAGGAACAGATAGTTCACGCGCTCGGTGACGTGGTCGGAAAACTCGTTCGACAGCGTGAAGCCGACGCGGAAAGGTGCGCCGTCGTCGCCGATGACATAGATGCCGGCCACCTCGGGCTCTTCGCCGGCGTCCTTGGCAAAGGCCGGTGACAGGAGTGCGGCACCTGGCGCCACCGCCATCGTGCCGTTGCCTTTGTAAAACCATTCCGGCTGCACGCCGATCTGGCCGTTCGCGGGCTTGCCGCCCTCCAGCCCCATGCGGAACATCTTCATGGAATCGGTGAGCTGCTCCTCGCCGTCGGCGCTCAGCTTCTTGTGCATGGAATCGCGCGTCGCCGCCGAGCCGAGATGCGTCAGCCCGGTGCCCGTCAGGTGCAGATGCGCCGGATCGGGGTGGTTGATCGGCGACAGCAGCCGCCCCTTCTTGTAAGCGGCCTCGAGATCGACCGTCTCGCCAAGTCCTTTGCGTTCGATCAGCGCGACGAGGCCGACGCCGGTGCGGGCGGCCTCCATCGCCAGCGAATAGACGCTGCGGGCGCCATTGATGATCCGGGTCTTGCCGCTATTGCGGGCAACGACGCGGATGGTCTCGGCGTCGTCAAGGATCTGGGAGATCAGCATGATGAATCCTCTCTCATTTGCCTTGGCAGGGCTGCCAAAACGGCAGACCTTGCTCGGCGCGGCCGGACCTCGTCCATGCCACGGTTTAAATTCTCAGTTCGGATTGCGCTCGCGGGCCTGGTCCCTCAGGGACTTCTGTTACCGGGTTGCCGGCAGCGCCGCGATCGTATGCCTCCTGCTTGCCTCGACTAGAGCAGTTCACCGTCTCACGGAAACGGCGAACCGCTCTAACTCATTGTGGTGCAATTCCGGGCGGAAAACCGTTTCACACTTTTCCTTGGAATTGCTCTTAAGCCCGTTCAGGCCTTGTTCTTGTTGTAGACGTCGAAGATCACGGCACCGAGCAGCACCAGGCCTTTGACCACCTGCTGCCAGTCGACATTGACGCCCATGATCGACATGCCGTTGTTCATCACGCCCATGATGAAGCCGCCAACGACCGCACCGATGACCTGACCGACGCCGCCCATGGCCGAGGCGCCGCCGATGAAGACGGCGGCGATGACGTCGAGCTCGCTGCCGAGGCCCGCGGCCGGCACCGCCTGTCCCAGTCGCGCCGCGATGATCAGGCCGCCGAGCGCCGACAGCACGCCCATATTGATGAACACCATCAGCGTCAGCCGCTCGGTGTTGATGCCCGACAGCTGCGCGGCCTTGGAATTGCCGCCCATGGCGTAGATACGGCGGCCGATGGTCATGCGCTTGGTGACGAAGACGAACAGCGAGATCAGCACGCCCATGACGAGCAGCACCACCGGCAGGCCCCTGTAGCTGGCGAACTGGTAGACCAGGAACAGGGCCAGCGCGCTGCCGACCAGCGTCTTGACGACGAACAGGGCAAAGGGCTCGGCCTCATAGCCATGGCGTTCGCGCTTGCGGCGCGTCCTCACCCCGAAATAGGCATAGGCCAGCACGGCGATCAGGCCCAGCACGATCGTCGTCATGTGCAGCGTCAGGCCGCTGCCCATGATGGTCTTGCCGGCCGCGTTCACCGTCGGCGGGATAAGCGTCAGTGGCCCGATGACATCCGGAATGAAGCCGGAGCTGAGCGCCTTGAAGCCATCGGGTAGCGGCCCCACCGAGGATCCGCCGCCCAGCAGGGCCTGGCAGATGCCGCGGAAGATCAGCATGCCGGCCAGCGTTACGATGAAGCTCGGTATTCGGTGATAGGCGATCCAGTAGCCTTGCGCGGCGCCGATCGCGCCGCCCACGATCAGGCAGATGATCGACACCACCAGCGGATTGCTGAACGGGCCGAGCGGCCAGATGACCATCATCATCGCCGCCAGCGCGCCGATGAAACCGGCGACCGATCCGACGCTGAGGTCGATATGGCCGGAGACGATCACCAGCAGCATGCCCAGCGCCATCACGATGATGAACGAGTTCTGCTGCACCAGATTGCTCAGGTTCACCGGCTTGAACAGCGTTCCGTTCGTGGTGAACTGGAAGAACACCATGATGGCGATCAGCGCCAGGATCAGGCCGTACTCGCGCAGGTTCGTCGCCAGCGCCGAGACGGCGATGCGTGGACCCTGCTGCACGTCTTCGGCGACTTTGCTCTGCGGGGCGGGGGCGCTTTCGGTGCTCATGCTGCTTTTCCTTCTCCCCGAACGATGGCGCGCATTATTTTTTCCTGGCTTGCTTCCGCGGCGGGCATTTCGCCCACGATGCGCCCTTCGTTCATGACGTAGATGCGGTCGGTGATGCCGAGCAATTCTGGCATTTCCGACGAGATGACGACGATCGCCTTACCCTCAGCCGCGAGGCGGGCGATGATCGTGTAGATTTCGTACTTGGCGCCGACATCGATGCCGCGCGTCGGCTCGTCGAGGATCAGCACGTCCGGGTCGGCGAACAGCCATTTCGACAGCACCACCTTCTGCTGGTTGCCGCCGGAGAGATTGCCGGTCATCTGATAGACGCTGGACGCGCGGATATTGGTCTTCTTGCGATAGTCGTTGGCAACGGCGAGCTCGCGCATGTCGTCGATCACGCTGTGGCGCGAGACGCCGCCAAGATTGGCCAGCGTGATGTTGTGCTTGATATGGTCGATGAGGTTGAGACCGTAGGTCTTGCGGTCCTCTGTGACGTAGGCGATGCCGTGTTGGACCGCCTTGCTCACCGAGGATACGTCGACCGGCTTGCCCTTGAGCAGCACCTCGCCGGAGATGCGGCGGCCGTAGGAGCGGCCGAACAGGCTCATGGCGAATTCGGTGCGGCCAGCGCCCATCAGCCCGGCAATACCCACCACTTCGCCCTTGCGCACGTTGATGTCGATACCCTTGATCACCTGCCGCTCGGCATGGATCGGGTGATAGACCGACCAGTTCTTCACTTCGAACACGACCTCGCCGATATCAGGCTCGCGCGGCGGATAGCGGTCGTCGAGTGAGCGGCCGACCATCGAAGTGATGATGCGGTCTTCCGAGATGTCTTTCTTGGCCAGCGTCTCGATGGTGCGCCCGTCACGGATCACCGTCACCTTGTCGGCGACCCGGTTCACCTCGTTGAGCTTGTGCGAGATCAGGATCGAGGTCATGCCTTGCCGCTTGAACTCGAGCAGAAGGTCGAGCAGCGCCTGGCTGTCCTTCTCGCTCAGCGAAGCCGTCGGCTCGTCCAGGATCAGCAGCTTGACTTCCTTGCTCAGCGCCTTGGCGATTTCGACCAGCTGCTGCTTGCCGACGCCGATATTGGTGATCAGCGTCTTGGGGTCCTCCTTGAGGCCCACCTTCTTCAACAGCGCGCTGGTGCGCGCCTCGTTGGCATCCCAGTCGATGACGCCGAATTTGGCGTGTTCGTTGCCGAGGAAGATGTTTTCCGCGATCGACAGCATCGGCACCAGCGCAAGCTCCTGGTGGATGATGACGATGCCCTTGTGTTCGCTGTCATGGATGCCTTTGAACTGGCATTCCTGGCCTTGGAAGATGATCTGGCCGTCATAGGTGCCGGAGGGATAGACGCCCGACAGCACCTTCATCAGCGTCGACTTGCCGGCGCCGTTTTCGCCGACCACGGCATGGATCTCGCCTTCCTCGACGCTGAGATTGACGTTCGACAGCGCCTTCACGCCGGGAAACGTCTTGGTGATGTCGCGCATCTCCAAAATCGTCGAGGCCATGGGGACTACCGCTCCTTGAGAGCTCGGCAAACATTGCCGGCGAGGTCGGTGACAATACCGGGCTCGCTGGTGAACGAAAAGGGGCCCTGCGTTGCGCAGGACCCCCTGACTTTGTAACCGGGATTACTTCAGTTCGTCGGCCTTGATGTAGCCGGAGTCGACGACCAGCGCCTGGTAGTTCGACTTGTCGACCTCATGCGGCGTCAGCAGGATCGAAGGAACGACCTTGACGTCGTTGTTGTAGGTCTTTTCATCGAGGCCGTCCGGCTTGCCGCCCGAGAGCACCTTGTCGACGAGTTCGACGGTGGCCTTGGCCAGTTCGCGGGTGTCCTTGAACACGGTCGAGTACTGCTCGCCCGAGATGATCAGCTTGACCGAAGCGGTTTCGGCGTCCTGGCCGGTCACAACAGGCCACGGCTGAGCCTCGGTGCCGTAACCGACGGCGCGCAGCGAGGCGGTGATGCCGCGCGACAGGCCGTCATAGGGCGACAGAACGCCATCGACGCGGCTGCCGTCCGAATAGTTGGCCGACAGCAGGTTGTCCATGCGCGCCTGGGCGGTGGCGGCGAGCCAACGCAGCGTGCCGACCTTGTCCATGCCGGTCTGGCCGGACTTGATCTTGATCGAGCCGTCGTCGATCAGCGGCTGCAGGACGGAGATGGCGCCATTGTAGAAGAAGAAGGCGTTGTTGTCGTCGGGCGAGCCGCCGAACAGTTCGACGTTCCACGGCTTGGTGTTCGGGAAGCGCTCCTTGAGGCCCTTGACCAGCGAATTCGCCTGGATCACGCCGACGCCGAAATTGTCGAAGGTGGTGTAGTAGTCGACATTGGCGGTCTTCTTGATCAGGCGGTCATAGGCGACGACGACGACGCCCGCGTCAGCGGCCTTCTGCAGAGCATCCGACAGGGTGGTGCCGTCGATCGAAGCGATGATCAGCGCCTTCGGGCCTTTGGTGATTTCGTTTTCCAGCTGGCTGAGCTGGTTGGGGATGTCGTCCTGCGCGTATTGCAGGTCGACGGTGTAGCCGAGAGCCTCGAGCTGGGACTTGACGGCATCGCCGTCATTGATCCAGCGCTGCGAGGTCTTGGTCGGCATCAGCACGCCGACAAGACCCTTGTCGGCTGCGTGCGCCGAGTAGGTCATGGCAGCGATGCCAAGGGCCGCGACGGCGGCCAGTGTCTTGATGATTTTCACTTCAACTCTCCCTGTTTGATGGACGCGGCACCCCGGGGGTCGCGGGCCGCGCAATCGTGCAGAAGCGCCAAGGCACTGCTGCCGTCATATCGATCTCCGGTATCCTCCCATGGCCCCGAGACGCTGATTCAATCGATACGATTTTTCTCGTCAGCGACCGTCACGTCTTGGAACGCGCGGAGGGTGTGGGTCTTTGCCATAACTGTCAAATGCGATCTTTGATGGTTGCTATATCATGGTTGGTATATGTATTGGGACGTGACGGGCTGACTCCAAGGTCGGCCTCACACGAGCAGAAGGCAGGGAAAAGCGATGGCGCGGCCCGGGAATCTGGCAACAGCTTCAAATGGTTACAGAGAAGCACCGGGCGATGGCGAAACCCTGCTGCGCAGCGGTCTCAGTCTGCGTCACATGCGCATGATCGTCGCGCTCGACGACCATGGCCGGGTCAGCGCGGCAGCCCAGGTTCTGAACATTTCGCAGCCGGCGGCCTCGCGCATGATCGCGGAGATGGAGGCGGTGCTGGAGGTCAAGCTGTGCGAGAGGCTGCCGCGCGGTATCACCTTGACGCCATACGGCAAGGCTTTGGCCAGGCGCGCGCGCTCGATCCTGCTGGAGATGCGCGAGGTGGACCGCGAGATTTCCGAGCTCAAGGCGGGCAAGGGTGGTTCGGTTTTCCTGGGTGCCGTGACCGCGCCGGCTATCGAGCTGGCGGTGCCGGCAATTCGTGAGATCCGCCGCATCTATCCGCGCATCGAGATCACCATGCAGGTCGAGACCTCCAATGTGCTGGCACGCGAGCTGATCGCCACGCGCCATGACTTCATCATCGCGCGCATCCCCGACGATCTCAATCCGCGGCTGTTCGAGTCGCGCGTCATCGGCGTCGAGAAGGCCTGCCTGATCGTGCGCCGAGGCCATCCGCTCACCAAGGGCGAGGCGGTGCGGCTGGAAGAGACCGCCGCCTATGACTGGGTCTTCCAGTCTGGCGGCTCGCCCTTGCGCCAGGCGATGGAGAGCAACTTCCTCAACCGCAACATCGCTCTGCCGGACCGCATCCTGAACACCAGTTCGCTGCTCCTGACCCTGGTCATGGTCGCGCAATCCGATGCCATCGCACCGGTCTCTGTCCAGGTGGCGAAATTCATCCAGAACCCTGACGGGCTGGCCGGCGCCATCGACGTCGTCCAGACCGAATTCGACATCGAGGTCAGGCCCTACAGCCTGATCACGGTCAGGAATCGCGCACTGTCGCCGGCCGCCAAGATGCTGCACGACTTCATTCTGAGAGAAGTGGGATGATGGCTCGCTCGGGTAAGGTTGTCCGGCGAAAGCACCGCCAGGCCGAGGCTAGAGCAGTTCACCGTTTCACGGAAACGGCGACCCGCTCTGACTCCTTGTTTTGACGCAATTCCGGACGGAAAACCGTTTCACACTTTTCCTGGAATTGCTCTAGCGAAAGCGAACCTGGGAACATTGTTTCCCGCCGATGCGTTCATGATCTTGCAAGGGACGATTTCTCTGGAGGCTGAACATGCGCAGCTTCGAAATCATCGATCTGCTTTGCGTGATCGAGGCCTGCAAGCACGATCGATCGGTCGGGAATTTCGTTTCCATGGCTGAAGGCGTGGAAGAATTGCGGGTGTTGACCGGCGATTTCGTTTCATCGGATGACGTGGCAGCAAACGCCCTCGCAACGGTGGCGCTTGCGCGAGGCTGCTCGGTTGTGTTCGACGAACAGGCAGGCGCTGAAATGGTTCTGACGCCTTAGACTGGAGCGGGTAGAGGGAATCGAACCCTCGCGTTCAGCTTGGGAAGCTGACAAGCTACCATTACATCATACCCGCGTGTGCCCTCGTTACCATGAGGGTTAGCCTTCGGGCAATCGCAAAGCGGTCTGTTCTCACGACGGTCGTGCTGCGGATCACGGCGCGCCCGCCGCCGTGAATTGCCGTTTTGCCTCCGCGACCTTGTTGCTGGTGGCGAAGCTTGGCCAGTATTTCGAGATGGCCAGCGTCGCGCCGGCGGAAGAGAAGTGGCCATAGTCGAAGTAGAGAAATTCATTGGTCGTGGCATCGGCGTATGAACAACCTGCCGAGTCGCACAGATATGTCAGCGGATCTATGAAATCGGCTCCTTTGGTGAACGGCAAAACCCGTGCGTTGATGTCCGGATCCATAGCCATCGGCCAGGATGTGGTTCCGGTATGCTCCCGTTTCACCAAGAAAGCGATCTTCTGGACGTCGGCAATGAATTCCGGAGACTGGCCGACGGTATAGACCTTGACCCCCATCTCGCGAAGCCGATCGATCGTCTTCTGCAGGCCGTCGAAGCCCCTGGCCTGGTAGTCGGTCCATCGACCGCTCAGGATCACCGCCTGAATGTTGGCGTCGCGAATGATCGACAAGGCCCGTTCGTTGAAGCGGGTGCAGGCGGGCCGAGCATAGGAAAAATAGGTCAGGTCGGGCGGACAGCCGGCATAGGTGTATTGGATGACATTGGCCTGGATTTTCTGGGCGTTGGGCTCAAGTCCCGGAACATAATGGGCAGCGAAAGAATCGCCCCACAGCAGCACATTGGTGGCAAAGCCCGTTGTACGGGTGCAGTCGGCGTGGTTCCAGTCTTCGATGCGGGTCCCGTTTTCGTTGAAACAGATGCCGTTGCGCCAGTCGCCGACCCGGATACGTTCGGTCGAGAAATCCGGAAACCGTTGCGGGAAACCGTTGCCCAGTGCACCGGCCAACCCACCGGCGCACAGCAGCACGATTGCCGTCGCCGAAAAGGCGAAGATAGGCAGGGGGGCGGTATAGGCGCGTTTGTGGCGGAAGGGTTGCTCGACATATTTCCAGGAGAATGCCGCCAAGGCGAAACTGGCCACCGTCATCGCGATAATCGTTGGCACACCGACAGTCTTCAGGGAGAGATAATGGACGAACGAGTTGATCGGCCAGTGGACGAGGTAAAGCGAATAGGAAATGAGGCCGACCCAGACCAGCGGCGCCAACCGAAGCACGCGAGTGGCGACAGATGCCGGCCTGCCGGCGCTATCCTGGCCAGCATAGATCAGCAGAGCAGTTCCGATGCAGGGGAATAGGGCGTTGTAGCCGGGAAACGGATCGCTGTCCGAAATCATCACAAAGCCAAACGCAATCAGGGCAAAGCCGGCGAGGCCGATCAGGTCCGCCGCGAGCCGACTGGCTAGGACCGGAGGCTTCCGCAACATCAGCATGGCACCCAGCGCCAGCTCCCATATGCGCGTCGGCAAGAGATAGAAGCCGGCCGTCGGTGCCAGCGAGGTTGATATGACTGCCAGGGCAAAGCTGCCGATGGCCATCGGCAGAAGTACCGTCAGCCAGCGCTTCGAGACGTATCGGTGGATCAGATAAAGGAGGATCGGCGCGAAGATGTAATACTGCTCCTCCACCGAAAGCGACCATGTGTGCAGGAGCGGCCGCAGTTCGGCGTCGATGGAGAAATAGTTCGTCGTTTTCCAGAAATAGATGTTCGACCAGAAGGTCGAGGCGGCGATCACACTAAGGCTGAATTCGTGGAGATCCGAAGGCAGAAGGATGAACCAGGCGGCAATGCTCGCGAGCAGGATGACGAAGGTTAGCGCCGGCACGATGCGCCGTGCGCGGCGCCAGTAGAAGCGGCCGATCGAGAACTGGCCCCGCTCAAGGTCATCGAGCAGGCTGCCGCTGATCAGATAGCCCGATATGACGAAGAAGATGTCGACGCCGGTGAAGCCGCCAGGAATGGCGGACACGCCGAAATGGAAGAGCACGACGGGTAGCACCGCAACGGCCCGCAGGCCGTCGATGTCGCGCCGGTAGTTCATCCGGCCGGCTCGCACACGGCCACCAGGATCCGTGCGGCCGCACCCGCCACGCTCATTCGGCGATGCCTCAGGTCGTGCTGAAAATCCCGGCTCATCGATCTCACAGGCTTATCCCCAAGCAGTAATTTGCTGCGCTGCAACATACGTGTCAAGGCATATATTGGCCGTCGCGAAATTCGCCAGCAACGCACCAGGATCAGGCGCCAGGCAGATAGATCACTGCATGGTCGTCCGCATAGGCCCGCTTCCAGCCCAACTGGTCGAAAAAGGGGATGCGGGCGTCGTCAGCCGACAGCAGCGCCCAGCCTATTGCGTATTTCTTCAACCGGGCTTCGAGGAGTGGCTTGCCGTTGCTGTGACCCGTCTCGTCATCGGCTTTTGTGAAACCTCCCAGGAACAGCTGGTCCGTCCGTCCGTCGATATAGGTCTTGAACCCGTGGAAAATCAGCGTGCCGCCGAAATTGTAGGAATTCAGCACGTTGCCGGATAGATGATGGCTTTGCGCGAATGCCAGCGCCCCGCTGGCCGATGTCTTCGGACTTGGCGCTACCTGATAGACGCTGCCGAGCACAGTGACCCCGCCAATCAGCAGAACGGCTGCCGTGCCGCAGATGGCGTAGAACCGCCTGGCGAAGAATCTCTCCAGTCCGTCGCGCTTTTCGGCCAGCCATGCGGTGGCCGAAAGCGAGGGATATTGCTGGGCGACCTCGGCCGCCATCACCAGCGGAATCAGCAGGAAGAACAGATACATGAAGCGCACATGGGCGAGATAGACATGCAAGGTGAAGACGACGAACAAGGCCTTGGCCCAGCCAATTCGCAATCGGGACACCAGTAGCCCGAAAAGCGCCAGCAGCATCGCCGCTTCCTGGACGGGACTGTCCGGCTGATTGAACGGTTTCCATTCCATGATCAGCGACACCGCCTCATTGCCGTAGGCCACGGCGAGCGTCGCCAGGATGGCCTGGACGCCGTAGGGGTGGATCAGGCTGACCAGCGGGCAAAGCAGACCGAACGCGATCCACTTCGCCAGCAGGGACGGTTTCGACAGGCCCGTGCGCGCCAGCAGATCGAGACCGGCAAAAGCCGCGATGACGAAGCTCAAGGTGAAGGTGGCGTGCAGGTTCGCCCATAACACGACCAGCACAAGCAGCCACCAGGGCGGCGCCCGTTCTTCCCTCGCCGCACCGAAGAGCACCGCCGTCCAGATGACGATGATCGGGAAGGTGAAGACATGCGGACGCGCCGTGAAGATCGGGTTGATCAGGAACACCGCCGCGAAGGCCAGTGTAATCGCCAGGATCGGTTTCAGCCATGCGCTGAGAAACCACCCCATGAGGAAAACCGTCAGGGAGATCGAGGCGATGATCGCGGTGACGACCCCGTTCCAGCCGCCCGCCCGGTAGGCAAGAGCCAGCAGGACCTGTCCCAGCCATTCCTTGGCAATCCAGGGCTGGCCGGCAAACGTGTAGGAATAGGGATCGACGGTCGGAAATGTCCGGTTAGTCAGGAAATCCAGACCGACCTTCACTTGCCACCAGCTGTCGGGATCCTGCAGGGTGGCGCCTGCCTGGGCACCCAACGCACCGGCCATCGCCAAGGCCGCGAACAGGCAGAAGATCAGCCTGTTCCGCTCGTTGTATGTCGCGGCCTCCGCACTGGCCTGAGCGTCGTTCATGCTGCGCCGCCTCTGATCGGTTCCGGTGACAGTTGGGTTCAAGGTGTTGGATTGGCGGGGTGCTGCCGAGGCTTGTCGGCCACCCGAACTGTGCGGTCGGTGCTGTCGTCCCCGCGCCCCACAAACACGAAGCGAGCCGAGCCAAGATAGAAAACAACCGAATAGACGCAGATTCCCGCGAGGTGGACCAGCGGGTTTTCGACGATGCCTGCTGAACGGGCGGCGATCACGACGGCCAGATTGACGCTGTAGGCGACCAGAAAGACACCCCCGTAGCGCAGCGCGGTTCCGGGCTGGAAACCATCGGCTCTGCTGAAGGTCCATTGGCGGTTGAGGAAGAAGCCGAGGACAAGGCCGGCGGCATAACCCGTGGCGTTGGCAAGGATGTCGCCCAGACCCAGCGCAAGCCCGGCCAGGATGACAGCGTATCCCAGCGCCGTGTTCAACAGACCGACGGCGCCAAATCGCAGCATCCTCGGGAAGTCAAACGGCAGGCTTGACCACATGCGCAAAATATTGGGCTCCGACAGGTACCTTGGTGAGGAAGCGCTCGAACGGCCTCAGTCTCGCAAGCATCCGAGGAAAGAAAATCCGGTAGACGATCCTCGTATTGGCAAGGCCCGCCTCGGCCATGCGCCTGCGCATCTCGCGCGAATTTATCAAAACCGCGTTTTCATCGAAGGCACAGTTTCTCACCGCGTGCGTGGTCAGCGGGTTCCAGGGATTGTGTTCGAAGACGAAGAAGCTGCCGCCATCGGCCAGCACCCTGCCGATCTCGGCGAACAGTCCGATCTGCAGGTCCTCGGGAATATGGTGGAATACACAGGCCGCGAAGGCCAGGTCGAAGCTGCCGTCGGCAAAAGGAATTGTCTTGCCGTCGAAATGCGTGAAGGCGGCCTGGCCGGGAAAGCGCTTGCTGGCGATGTCGAGCGATTCCCGCGAAGGATCGAGCAAGGTGATCTCCGCGTCGGGAAACGCGTTGCGCATATGGCCGAGCGAATTGCCGACGCCGGCGCCGAAATCCAGTACTCGTCGGGGTTTGACACCGGCCCGCTGCAGCGTCGCGGCGACGTCGTCGATCTTGTACCTGGCGAAGAAATCCGGGTTTTCGCCGCTCAGCCTTATGCTTGCGGCATGCTGCTCCTGATATTCCCGCGCAAACTGGTCGAACTCCGCCTCAAGCACGTGCGGCCCTCTTTGCCATCTCCTGCAGGCGATGGACCGGCAATTCGCCGTCCTCCACCGCCTGGCTGCGCGAAACGATCTCGTTGACGAAGTAGAGCGGCCGCCGCTTTGTCTCCATGTACATGCGCCCGAGATACTCGCCGAAGATTCCGAGCACCATAAGCTGGACGCTGCCGAGGATCAGCACGATCGCGGCAAGGCTGGTCCAGCCGGGCAACACGTTTCCGACCGACCATTCGAACAGCGTGTAGCCGAGCACGACCAGCCCCAGAAGCCCGAACATCATTCCGAGCAGCGAAGCGAAGCGCAAGGGCACGATGGAGAAGCTGGTCATCGCGTCGACCGCCAGAAGAAGCATTTTCTTCAGCGGATAATGGGTGGTGCCGGCAAAGCGGCGGTGCCGCTCATAGGGGAAAGCCACCTGTTTCAGCCCGATCCAGCTAACCATGCCGCGAATGAACCTGTAACGTTCTGGCATCGCGTTCAGATGGTCGAGCGCACGACGGTTCATCAGCCGGAAATCACCGGTATTCGGGGCTATGTCGACGTCGACCATCCGGCGCAGCAAGCGATAGAACATGGACGCGGAGGCGAGCTTGAACCAGCTTTCGCCATCGCGCGTCAGCCTCTGGCCGTAGACCACATCGAAGCCTTCGTTCATCTTCGTCATCATCGCGCCGAGCAGTTCAGGTGGATCCTGCAGGTCGGCATCGAGAATGAGAATGCGCTGGCCGCGACAGAATTCGAGCCCGGCGCTCAACGCGATCTGGTGGCCGTAATTGCGGGCGAGGTCGATGGCGACGACATGTTCGTCCTTTTCGGCCAGTTGTAGAATGGCCTCGCGCGTACCGTCGGTCGCGCCATCGATGACAAGGACGATCTCGTAGGAAGGGCCTTGTTCAAGGCATGCGGCCGTGACCCGCCGGTGCAGTTCGGCCACGCCATCCAGCTCGTTGTAGCATGGGATGACCACCGACAGCATGACGCCGCGTCGCGCGGTGTTTCTCTCCGTCTCCACCAAAGCCTTGCTCCCGCTATTCGATTGGGAATAGCGGCAATTGGTTAGAAAACAGATAAGCCAATGGGATCGGCCGCAACCGTCGGCCGGCCATCATTTCTGCCGCACGCGGCCACCGACCGAACCGGCAACTCCATGCGAATGCGGGCGCCTTGCCAGGAGCCCGCCAATATCCGGATGGAGCCGTCGTGCAGCAGTGCGATCTGCCGGGCAAGGTTCAATCCCAGACCGGCGCCGCGCGATTGCGGCTGCAGGCGGTAGAAGGGCTCGAAAACATTCTCGTGCTCATCGGCCGGAATGCCTGGGCCTTCGTCGCGGATTTCGACGCCGCCGGTTTCATAGATCGCTATGGTGATCGTGCCGGAACCGCCGCCATGATCGATGGCATTGCGCACGAGATTTGCCAGCGCCCGCTCGATCTGCGGCACGTTGATCTCGACATGGACCTTGTTGGCTGTCGGCTCGAAGGCAAGATCGTAGCCTGCTTCGATGGCGAGCGGGGCAAAGTCGGCCGCGACCCGGCTGACAAGATCGCAGAGGTCGATGATTTGGCGCTGGTCCGCCGGGCGGTCGAGCAACTGGTGGTCGAGCAGCTGTTGCGCAAGATGCGACAGGCGCTCGATGTCATGCAGCAGGCGCGCGCTTTGCGGTTCCTGCTTCAGCAATTCGGCGCGCGTGCGCAGGATGGCGATCGGCGTGCGCAGTTCGTGCGCGGCGTCGGTGAGGAAGCGATTGTGCCGGTCATAGCCCTGGGCGAGGCGCGCCAGCGTCTGGTTGAAAGCATGCACGAGCGGCGCGATCTCCTGCGGCACATTCTTGACCGGCAGTTGCATCGCACGGGTGCCGATGTCGATGCGCGCGGCCTGCTGGACGGTGTCGACAAGTCCGGCAAACGACCGGCGCACGACGGCTGGCGTCGTCACCAGGGTCGTGGCTCCCATGACGAGGACAATCGGCAACAGCAGGATGACGATGATGGCCACGAGAGCGGGAAGCGCCTTCTCCCAGTTCCTGCTGCCATCCGGGTTCTTGGCGACGTCGATGCTGGCCGAAATGGTGACCTCGAGGCCCTCGGTCTCTTCCCGCGATGACCTTGTCGCGGCGATGATCTGAACCGTGCCGGCCTTGGTCGAAACCCTTTCGAGATAGGCCTCCGGCCTCAAATCATCTTCGGAAAATCCGATGGTGGCGTGATCGGCCTGGCCCAGCAGATCGCCAAAATTCCTGGTGTAGACGTCGGGTATGCTGCCGAAGCGGATGCTCTGGCCGCTGTTGTCGCGAATGATGTACCAGACATTGGGGAAACCCTCACGAAACGAACGCAGCCCGTCGGTCTCATGGACGATCAATATGCCGTTGCCGTCACGATCGACGGCATCCTTGAGGGCGGCGACGGCAGCTTCGTTGTCGACAAGAAGCCGCGGATTGGCGATCCATAGCGCGGCCGCGCACAGCACGATGAAGACAAGGAGTGTCGCCGCCTGCAGCAGGATCATCCGCCGCACCAGCACCCATTGCAGCGATCGCGTGCGCGGCTTCTTCACGAGGCGGCCCGCAAGAGATAACCGAGGTTGCGGATCGCCCTGATCTCGATACCGGCAGCGACGTCGTCAAGCTTGCGACGCAGCCGCGAAATGTGCGCATCCAATGCATTAGAGCCGATCTCGTCGTCGAGAGCATAGACGGCTTCTTCCAGCGTCCCGCGCATAATCGTCCGGCCCGGCCTGCGGATGAGCGTTTCGAGCACCAGCCGTTCGCGCCGCGGCAGCTCCAGCGTCTGGTCCTCGACAAGCGCCTCGCGATGGCGAAAATCATAGGTGAGGCGGCCGACCACCGTCTGGTGGGCGCGCGTGGTGAACGAACGCCGGTGCAAGGCATTGAGCCTGGCAACCAGTTCCACCGTGGCGAACGGCTTGACCATGTAGTCGTCGGCGCCGGCATCGAGCCCCGCCACGCGATCGTCGAGCCCGCTGAGCGCCGTCAACGCGATCACCGGCACGTCCAGATGCAAGGCCCGCAGGCGCGGGATCAGGCTGAGGCCATCGCCGTCCGGCAGCCGGCGGTCCAGCACCACCGCGTCATGGTGGCCGAGCCGCGCCACGGCTTCGGCATCCGCCAGTGTCGCGGCATGGTCGACGATGATGTCCTGGCGCTCGAGCGCGGTCTTCAGCACCGAGGCCATTTCCGGCTCGTCCTCGATCAGCAGGATGCGCATGCGCACTCTCCGTCACAGGCAGCCGGCACGCTGTGGCAATTCATTCGCATTCCAGCTTCGGTTGACGAAAATTGGTGATGAACCATCGGCCGCCCGAGGCGCGGGCATAGAACGTATAGAAGCATTCCTGGCGCTCGATATAGCCAGGCGTTTCGGTTTCTTCGTAGACGGTTCCGTGTTTTGTGTGGCGAACCTCGCCGCTGGAGGTCCCGGAAACCGCGTTGGTGGATATTGTCCGCCACTGATAGGCCCGCTCGCCCCGACCGAGATCAACGACGGCGGTCGGCGGCCCGTAGTCCAGAATGACCGATTCGACCGGTTGCCCGATGTAGTTCTTCATAATGTCGGAGGCGCATCCCGTCAGCACCAGCACGATTGCGACGAAGAACGCCTTGGAGATCCACACCAGATGGTTTGCGCTGCGTTTGGACATATCCGATTCCCGTCATCAAGGTTATCCGCGGCACCGAATGCATGTCGCCCAAAAGTGGCCCCGGTTTTGGGGACAACGACATGCACAAAAACAAAAACCTGAAGCGGGCCGCATGATCCGCTTCGATGCGACGCGCTTTAGGGTGTGAAGATTGCATCGACATTACGCAGGACCTGGCACACAAATGCGGTCTGCCGACACGCGTCGACGCCGGTGCGGATGGACGCAAAGCAATTGCGCGGCCCCGTTGCATCCGGGCGCCGCGCAAGGTCGTTCGAGCAAAATACAGACGGGTTCAACGGAACCCATGGCCTGCCCTAGAACCGGTAGTTGATGCCGGCCTTCAGTTCATGGCTGCCGATCGTCGCCTTGGATTTGCCCAGGGCGGACGTCGTTTCGACGCCTGGGGTGCGCACATAGTCATACTCGACCTTGGCCGAGAGGCCGCCGGCAAAACCCTGCTCGATGCCGCCGCCGACCAGATAGCCGAGTTTCCATCCGTCGGTGCTGCTTACCTTGTCGCCCTTGTCGAATTTGGTCATGGCGACGCCGCCGGTTCCAAACAGCAGCGTCTGGTCGAAGCTCAAGCCGGCCTTGGCCTTGGCGGCTCCGCGCCACTTTTCCTTGATCTTGCCGCCCCGGACGTCGTGCTCGGCGCCACCAAGATAGGAGCCCTCGATCTCGGCACCGAGAACCGCTGGACCCATCTGCTGGTTGTAGCCGGCCTGAACGCCGCCGCTGAGACCATTCCTGCCGGCAAACGGGTTCGGCATCCCGGTGAACGCCGTGCCGCCATGCACGCCGACATAGGCGCCGCTCCACTGGAACGCGGGGGGATCATTGTAGGTGGGCGAAAGGTCGGCGGCCATCGCCGGCCCTAGGAGGCATACGGCAAGGGCACTTGCCGTCAGGATGATCTTTGCTTGAGAGAACACTGCATTACTCCACACACGCGCGCATCCGGCAATCGATGCGCAGGTTAATTCCCGAAGAACTCGACCGTTGGGGCGGTCGGGCTCCGATTTAGCGTCTTTCAGGATGGTTGCGCGGTCCTGGGACTGGCTTTCGCCAGCTGTGGTAGGGGGGTCAGAGCGCCCGCGCGGCCAATCACCTGAAAGACGCCGACCGTCTCGCAGGCGAAAATTGCACGCACATTGCGGGAAGTCGAAAAATGAAGATTTTTCGCTTTATTTTCAAGGTATTAAAGCGGTTCTGTTTACGCAAATTTAACAGTCTGGCGCGGGTTTGGCCAGTTCAGCAGCACAATCTTGCCATGCAATCGCTCGGTGGAGGCCTTTGGCATCCCGCAAAACTGCCGGCTTGAAGCGGGCAAGCCAAGTGCGTATGTCTGGGCCGAAGCCCTCGAGTCTGGGTACCTCAATCTGGAGACGGGCCTTGTCCGCATTGACGCGCTTTCTTGGCGACTCGCCGCTCAAGGTGATCCTGAAACTGCTGGTGGTGTCTTTCCTCGTCGGCCTGGTCATGAATGCCTTCGGCTGGTCGCCGATGGATGTGCTCTACGGCATCCGGAAGTTCTTCATGGACCTGTGGAATCTCGGCTTCCACGCCATCGACCGCTTTCTCGGGTATATCCTGCTGGGCGCGGCTATCGTCGTGCCGGCCTTCATCCTGTTGAGGATCGCCAACTACCGGAAGTAGAGCATGATCCCGAAAAGTGGGAACCGGTTTTCCGACAAGACCGTGCTTGAAAAAGGACTATCAGGCGTAGCCCGCGGCGACCTCGAACAGGATGGCGTGGCGCGCCGCGAGTGCGGGCACATCCGTTGAATAGCCACCTCCGATGACGCCGCACACCGGAACGCCCTGCGCGCGAAAATGGCTGATGACCATGTCGTCGCGGGCGCGCAGGCCGTCATCCGATAGCGACAGCCTGCCAAGCCGGTCCGCGGCATGGACGTCGACGCCGGCATTGTAGAACACGATGTCCCAATGGGCCTGGGCGGACAGTTCCGGCAGGATGTCGGCGAGCCTCTCGAGATAGGCGGCGTCACCCGTGCCGTCGGGCAGCGCGACATCGAGGTCGGAGGCGATCTTGCGCACGGGTAGTTGCGGTCGCCATGCATGGAAAAGGTGAACACGTGCGGATCATCGGCGAGAATATCCGCGGTGCCGTCGCCCTGGTGCACGTCGAGATCGACGACCAGGATGTTGCGTGCCGCGCCTTCGGCGAGCAGGACCAGCGCGGCGACGGCGACATCGTTGAAGGTGCAGAAGCCCGCGCCTTGCGCGCGCCGTGCATGGTGGCTGCCGCCGGCGGTGTTGCAGGCGATACCGTGGCGCAAGGCCAGCCGCGCCGCCAGCACCGTGCCGCCGGTGGCAAGCTGCGCGCGCAGCGAGACGCGGGGTCCGATCGGAAAACCGATCTCGCGTTCGACCTTCTCGGGCACGCGGCAGTTGACGACCTGGTCGACATAGTCCGCCGCATGCGCAAGCTCCAGCCATGACGGAGACGCCGGTTCGGCGGTGCTGAGCGCGTCGGGGCCGGCGAGGCCGCGTGTACGCAGCGCCTCCATCAGCAAGGGATATTTGCTCATCGGAAAGCGATGGTTGACGGCGAAGCCGGCGTCGTAGTCGGGATGATGGACGATCTGCAGAGGCATGAAATCGTATCCGGCTGGCTCACGCCAGACCGGGATTTCGGTTGGCCGTCAAGGGATAGGTGATTGCGCGGTGGCCGGAAAATGGGGCACATCGACGGTTCTATCAAGCCGCAATCAGCAAGGCAGCAATCCTTGGACAAAGGTGCAACACCAGCCGACGCCGGATCCCCCATCCACGCGGGATCCCCGACTCACCCCGGATCATTTGTCGTCACCAACCGCTCCGTGCTCGCCATCGCCGTGCCGATGACGCTTGCCTATCTGACGACGCCGATGCTCGGCCTGGTCGACACGGCTGTCATCGGCCAGTTCGGCGATGCCGCCTTGCTTGGCGGCCTGGCGGCCGGCGCATTGATCTTCGACGTCGTCTTCACCTCTTTCAATTTCCTGCGCTCGGGCACCACCGGCCTTGTCGCACAGGCGTTTGGGCGTGGCGATGCCCTGGAGGAACAGGCGGTGTTCTGGCGCGCCGTGCTGATCGCGGTTATCGCCAGCATCGTGCTCGCTGCCCTTGCGCCGCTGGTCGCCATCGTCGGGCAAAAGTTCATGGGCGCCGAACCGCGCGTCAGCGAGGCGATGGGCGTCTACATCAGGATCAGGCTGCTCGCGGCACCGTTCTCGCTGATCAACTACGCCATCCTCGGCTATGTGCTGGGGCGCGGCGAGGGCGGGCTCGGGCTGATGCTGCAATTGGTGCTCAACGGCATCAACATCGCGCTCTGCTTTCTGCTTGGGTTGGAACTTGGCTGGGGTGTCGCCGGCGTTGCCTGGGCGACCGTCACCGGTGAGTTCCTGGCCATGCTGCTCGGCCTGGCGATCGTGATCCGCCGGTTCCGGTCGGCCCCGCCCTTGCCGCGCCACCGCCTGCTCGACATGGCCGCCTTCCTGCGCATGATGTCGCTCAACCGCGACATCATGATCCGCTCGTTCTCGCTGCTCGCCGCCTTCGCATTGTTCACCCGCCAGGGCGCACAGTTCGGCACGGTGACGCTGGCCGCCAACGCCGTGCTGATGAATTTCTTTCTCGTCGCCGGCTATTTCCTCGACGGCTTTGCCACCGCCGCCGAACAGCTGGCGGGCCGTGCAGTCGGCGCGCGCGCCGCCGCACCGTTCCGCCAGGCCGTCCGGCTGACGCTGTTCTGGGGTTTCGGACTGGCGGGAGCCGCGACGCTGGTAATGCTGTCTGGGGGCGCCAATCTGGTCGCACTCGTGACGACATCGGAGGAAGTCCGTTCGGTGGCCGACATCTACCTGCCGTGGGCGGCATTCACGGCGCTGAGCGGTGTGCTGGCGTTCCAGATGGATGGCGTCTTCATCGGCGCGACCTGGTCCCGCGACATGCGCAACATGATGCTTCTGTCGTTCCTGGTTTTCGCGGCCGCGCTGCTGACCCTTGCGCCCGCCTTCGGCAACAATGGACTGTGGGCGGCGCTGCACGTCTTCCTGCTGGTGCGAGGCTTCAGCCTGCTGACGATCCTGCGGCTCAGGGTACGGACGGCGTTTTAGACGATGTCCCCCGGAAGGCCCTGCGCCGTCCAGGCACCGAACGGCACCTGTTCGCGATAGGAATTTTTTCTTGACTCGGTGACCTCAGCTATGGTACATATTTGTTTATGGTGCTGATTTGCGCCAGTGACCCGCCGCACAGGCGGGTTTTTCGTTTGATGCTCCGTCAGCCAACGCCTCGGCGAGACTCCGAAGGAACCCGGTGCCAATGCTGTGCGGTCGGATGCACTTGCACTTCCAGTCGATTTCCAACAGACTTGATGCACCAATTGTTCCAGGGCGAGCTTATGCGAAGCTACCTGCCCTATGTCTTGGGCGCGGCGCTGGGATTGCTCGCTGCGTTCATTCTCTCCGCGGTTTCTGGCATCGGCGGAACCGCGCAGTTGCTTCTCTTCGGCGTGTTGCCTGCCATCGGCGGCACCATCTGCGAGCGGGCCGTCAGTCGCAATCTACGCTCCTGAGAGCGGTTCAGAGTTGCCTGGACGCCCACAAGTCGAGGCGGCTGTCGCGCAACTCGCAAATCGACTTCAACCGTTCCTTTTCGACGAAACGGATCATTCCGGAAAGAACGCGGGCTGGTAGCGAGGGCCCGGCATAGATCATGCCGGTGTAGAGCTGCACCAGATCAGCGCCCGCACGGATCTTGTCCAGCGCCGTATCGGCGGAATCGACGCCGCCGACGCCGATGATGGCAAGCTCCGGCCCGAGTAATTTGCGCATCTTCGCCAGCACGATGGTCGAACGCTCGAAGAGCGGCTTGCCGGAGAGTCCCCCGGTCTCGCGCGCGGTGTCGCCGCTACGCAGCGGCGGTCGGGAGATGGTGGTGTTGGAGACGATGACGCCGTCGATCCGCTTCTCGGTGACCTCGGCGGCGATGTCCTCCAGTTCGGCCTCGACCAGATCCGGCGCGATCTTCAGGAACACCGGCGGCTGCGCCGTTCCCGTGGCGCGCGCGGCCATGACCCGCGACAAGAGCTCGCCGAGCTGCTCGCGCGCCTGCATGTTGCGCAGGCCCGGCGTGTTGGGCGAGGAGATGTTGACGGTGAGATAGCTGGCGTATTGCGCAAACTGGGCGACACCGCGCTCATAGTCACTGACGCGGTCGCTGCTGTCCTTGTTGGCGCCGATGTTGACGCCGACGATGCCGGAGCGGCCCTTACGCGCGGCAAGGCGCTTTTCGGCCGCTGCATGGCCTTCATTGTTGAAGCCCAGCCGGTTGATCACCGCATCGTCGGCCGTCAGCCGGAAGATACGCGGCTTCGGGTTGCCGACCTGCGGCAGCGGCGTGATCGTGCCGACCTCGGCGAAACCGAAGCCGAGGCCAAGCAGCGCGTCGGGCACCTCGGCGTTCTTGTCATAGCCGGCCGCCATGCCGAGCGGATTGGGGAAATCGAGGCCGCAGACGCTGACCTTCAGCCTGTCGTCGCGGACCGCCGGCGCACCAACCGGAACGCCGCATCGCAAGGCGGCGATTGACAGGCCATGCGCCGTTTCCGGATCGAAGGCGAACAGCAGCTTCTGGCCGAGCCGGTCGAGCACGCTCATTGCCCCTCCAGTGCCGGGAACTGGTGCACACCATCGGCGCCAAGCGGCAGTGGTCGGACCCACAGCACTGCTTTCAGGTCCAGAACGTCGTAGAGATGCGGAAACAGTTCGCCGCCGCGCGAGACCTCGTATCTCAGCGCAGTGCCCAGGCCGGCGCCGTCGACGGCGACCAGCAAAAGGTCTGTCTGGCCGGCAAAGTGCTTTGTCGCCGTTTCCCTGACCTGTGCTGCCGTGGAGAAGTGGATGAAGCCGTCGGCGACATCGATCGGCGCGCCGGTGAAGCGGCCATGCGTTTCGGCCTCGCGCCATGGCGCTTGCGGGGTTATCTTGTAGATAATCTGAGACATGGTTGCGCTATAGAGCAGTTCCAGGAAAAGTGTGAAACGGTTTTCCCGGGGAAAGCGCATAGCGCTTTCCCTTGGGAATTGCGTCAAGAAGATTCCGAACCAGCCATTCGGGAAAGGCCACGCCAAGGGTCTTCCCCATTTCCGGCGCAAACATGCGATATTCCAGACCTTGGCCATGGAGGACAACATGCGTCTGCAGCACATCTTGATCCCCGCCGCGCTCGTTTCGCTGGTCGCGGCTTCAGCTTATTCGGAAGAAACCGACCGCTACCGGCTGGAAAAGTCTGACAACGGCTTTGTCCGTATCGACACGCAGACCGGCGCCATGTCGATTTGCGAGGAGCGTTCGGGCCAGCTCGTCTGCAAGATGGCGGCCGACGAACGCGCTGCTTTCCAGGACGAGGTCGACCGCCTGCAAACCTCGATGAAGGTGATGGACGAGCGCGTCACCAAGCTCGAGAATTCGCTCTCCGCCCGCCTCGAATCGAAACTGCCGAGCGAGGAGGATTTCAACAAGACGATGAGCTACATGGAGCGCTTCCTTCGCGGCTTCATGGGCATCGTCAGGGATATGGACAAGGACAACGGCGCCCAGCCCAATTCGCAGAAGACCTGAGCGTTTCAACCACGGGAGGCGGCGCGCTGGCTTTGCCGCTTGAAAACAGCGCGCAGCCCCTCATAATCGTCCAATTGAACCCGAAAAGCCAAAAATCATCGGGGATTTGGGGAGGGACATTTGCCGGCAGGCTATTCTTTCGTCATCGCCGACGATCACCCGCTGTTTCGCGGTGCGCTGCGCGAAGCACTCGCCGGCATCGGCAATGTCGCCGCCATCCATGAAGCCGGCGATTTCGAGAGCGCCAAGGCGCTGGTCGTGGCCAACGAGGACGTCGATCTGGTGCTGCTCGACCTGTCGATGCCGGGCGCCAGCGGCCTGTCCGGCCTGGTCTCGCTGCGTGGCATCCATCCGGCGGTGCCGCTGGTCGTGGTGTCGGCGCATGACGATCCGGCGACCATCAGGCGGGCGCTCGATCTCGGCGCTTCCGGCTTTATCTCCAAATCGGCCAGCATGGAGGAGATCCGCAGCGCGGTGCAATCGGTGCTTGCCGGCGACATCGCAGCACCAGTCGGCGTCGATCTCGGCATCGAGCGCGATCCCGAAATATCGGACCTTATCAAGCGGCTGCAGGCTTTGACGCCGCAGCAGACACGGGTGCTGGGCATGCTGGCCGAGGGCCTGCTCAACAAGCAGATCGCCTATGAACTCGGCGTATCGGAGGCTACCATCAAGGCGCATGTCTCCGCCATCCTGCAGAAGCTCGGCGTCGACAGCCGCACGCAGGCGGTGATCCTGCTGTCCAAGATCGGAAGCGACCCGCTGCAGCCGGCGGGTTGATCGCCAGGGCGCCTGTTCAATCAGGACATTGTTCAATCAGAGCACTGAACCTCCGTCCGCCGCATCGGCCGGCCGTTGAAGCTTGCGAAACTGATGGCGGCCATGATCCAGACGCCGATCCCGCCATAGAGCATGACCCAGCCAAAGCCGTTGCGCAGCGCATCCTGGGCGACGGAAGCGGCGAGCCCGGAGATGGGATTTCCGGCAGCGATAGCTTCGGCGAGAAGACGCAATTGGGCAGCGTCGAGGTCGGGCAGCGCATGCCCCAGATGCGCCAGCACACCGCTGGCCAGGATGAAGCCCATCACCGCGATGTTCAACGCCAATGAAACCATGCGCGCGCTCATGTCGATGCCGGAGGCCATGCCGGCGCGATCGCTCGAAACGGAACCCGTCGTCGTGTTGGTGACAGGTGTGTTGGTTATTCCCAGACCCATCCCCGCGATCAGGCAGCCGGGCAGCATCGTCAGCCAGTCCGGTTGCGCGGCGGCGCTGCCGAATTTCATCAGGATGAACCCGACGCCGATGATGACGAGGCCCGCCGGAATGATGATGCCGGGCCGATAACGCAGCGAAAAGCGCTCTGCCAACGGTGGCAGCACAAGCGTCGGCAGCGTGTAGGCAAGCAGGGCAAGGCCGGTGGAGACGGTGTCATAGCCGAGCCCGGCGTGGAACCAGATCGGCAGGTAGATCATGAAAGGCCAATAGCTGAGGTTCATCGCGGCCGAGCCGACGATGGCGCCGGCAAAGGGCCGGATCCGGAAGACCGAGAAGTCGAACATCGGCCGCTGGCTGAACTTCTCGGCAATGAGGAAGGCGATGAAGCTCACTATCGAGATACCGAGGATCGCCAGCGCGGCAGGGCTGGAGAAACCCAGATCCGGCCCCTGGATGATGTAGAAAACGAGGCAGAAAACCGACGGCGACAGCGTCAGGATGCCTGCTACGTCGAGCTTGCCCGCCTGTGGATCCTTCGATTCGTGGACGCCCATCAGAGCGAGGGCGAACGCCAGCGCCGCAACCGGCACGTGGACAAGAAACACCCATTGCCAGCTCGAGACCGCGACGATGCCGCCGCCGATGATGGGGCCGAAGCCGAGGCCGGTGCCGAAGATGACGCCCCACCAGCCCCATGCGACGGCGCGTTCGCGCCCTTCCCGGAATTCATGCGACAGCACGGCAAGCTGGCAGATCAGCATGGCACCGCCGCTCAGGCCCTGCAAAAACCGGGCGACGATGAGCGTGGAGACGCTTTCGGCGACGCCGCAGATCAGTGACGTCAGGCCGAAGGCGGCGATCGAGACCAGAAAGACACGCTTGCGCCCGTAACGATCGGCGATCGTGCCGACCGCCATCAGCACCGTCGTGACCGCGATCGTATAGGCGTTCATCACCCATTGCAGCTGCTTGAAGTCGGCGTGCAGCACCTGCTCCAATGTCGGCAGGATCGTGGGAACGCTTGAAATCTCCAGGCCGAACATCAGGCACGCCAGGCAGGCGGCAAACAGAACGATGATGCCTCGGCGGGTCAATACAGTGGGCATGATTCAACCTTTCGAACGTATTTGTCGGCAATCGGCGAATCCATTGCAGCTCGCCCGGCGCGCGTATGGCCCAGGGTAGGCGAGGCTTGATCATTTTAGAATTGCATGGTTGGCAATTTCAGAGACAACAAGTGCGGATAGCTGACATGACGCTGGACGTAGACGCTGTGAAAACATTCGTCGCCATCGCCGATCTTCAGAGCTTTACGCGTGCGGCCGAGGCTCTTGGCAGCACGCAAGGGGCGATCAGCGTGAAGCTGAAGCGGCTGGAAGAGCGCGTTGGCCAGAAATTGATCGAGCGCACGCCTCGGCTGGTTCGCTTGTCCGCGCAGGGCGCGGTGTTTCTCCAGCCCGCACGCGACTTCCTCGCGGCACACGATCGCGCCATTGCCAGCCTGTCTTCGGTGCGCCGCCGCTTCACACTGGGCATCGCCACCCATGTCGGAGGCGCGGAAGTCCCGACATTGCTGGCGCGGCTCAATGCGCATGACCCGGCGCTCACCATCGAAGTGCGGCTCGATGATTCACACGACCTGCTGGACGCTTTTGATCGCGGTGAGATCGACGCGGCGATCATCCGCCGGGAGGACGACCGGCGCGATGGTGAAGTGCTGGCGCCCGAACATTTCGGCTGGTACGCCGCGCCCGACTTCATCCACCGGGCCGACGAGCCGCTGCGCCTGGCGGCATCCTCGCCATCATGCGGTATCCGCAACATCACGACCCGCGCGCTCGACGCTGTCGGAATACCGTGGACGGAGGTGTTCCTCGGCTGCGGCTCCTTCGCCGTTGCCGAAGCTGTCTCGGCCGGCCTCGCAGCCTCGGTATTTTCCTGCCGGCTTGCCCCATCCGGCACCATCGAGGTCAGCCGGAAATTCGGGCTTCCGGCGCTGCCGCCTTCCGAGATCGTGCTGCTTTCGACGCTGACGGACGCCAAGTCCCGCGAGGCGCTGAGGACGCTTGCAATGGCCTTTCGCGAGCATCGTCCGCCTGTGGCGGGCAATGCCGGACGGCCCCGGTTCCGCAGTTCCCAGATGGTCGACGGCCTGGCCTAGAGCAATTCTAGGAAAAGTGTGAAGCGGTTTTCCGTCTAGAATTGGGTTAAAACAAAGAGTTAGAGCAGAACGCCGTTTCCATGAAACGGTGAAATGCTCTAGGACACCACCCTCGGACACCAGGGCTGAGACCGGCCGCCCTTGATGCTATTCGGCCGCCGGTGCTAGCGGCCTGACCCTGGCCATCATCGAGCGCAGTACCGCTGGTTTGAGCGGTTTGTTGATCACCGCAATCTCGAGCCCGCCGGCGGCCGTGCGCACCTCGTTGGAGCGGTCGGCGGTGACCAGCACGGCCGGCAGGTTGTCGCCATGGGTCGCGCGCAGCCTGACGACGAGTTCGAGACCGGTTTCGCCGTCGAGATGGTAGTCGGCAAGAACGATGTCCGGGCGGTGTATCTTCGCGGTCTCCAGATCCTTTGAACCGGACACGGTGTCGACGTTGCAACCCCAGCCTTCGAGCAGGAGCCGCATGCCTTCGAGGATGCGGGCGTCGTTGTCGATGCACAGCACGTGCAGCCCGGCCAGCGAAGCCGTCGCGCGGGCAGGAACCCTGGCGTCGATTTCGCGTCGCGGTTCCTGCACGGCCGCGACGGGCAGGATGACGGAGAAGCGCGTGCCTTTGCCTGGGTTGGAAAAGATCCGGATCTCCAGGCGCAGCACCCGGGCGATGCGGTCGACGATGGAGAGGCCGAGACCGAGGCCTTCGGCCTCGCGCGCGCCCTCGTCGAGCCGGGTGAATTCGCGAAAGACGGTGTTCAGCTTGTCGCCGGCGATGCCGATGCCGGTGTCGATCACCTGGATCTCGGCCAGTTCGCCGCGCCGCCTGACGCCAACCAGCACGCGGCCGTGGCGCGTGTATTTGATGGCGTTGGAGACGAGATTCTGGATCAGGCGGCGCAGCAGATTGCGGTCCGTCGTCACTGTCAGCGATGACGGCATGATGGTCAGCGCGAGCTTCTTTTCGGCGGCGAGCGGCCGGAAGTCGTTGCCGATCTGGCGCAGCAATCCGTCGAGGTTGAAGGCGGTATCGTCCGGCTTCATTGCGCCGGCATCGAGGCGGGAGATGTCGAGCACGGCGCCGAGAATCGTCTCGACCGATTCCAGCGAGGATTCGATGTTGACGGCCGCCTTGCCGGCAGGCCCCTTGCCGGCCTTCTCGATCAGCGAGGAGCAATAGAGCCGGGCGGCGTTCAGCGGCTGCAGGATGTCGTGGCCGGCGGCGGCGAGGAAGCGCGTCTTGCCGAGATTGGCCTCCTCGGCCAGCATCTGCGCCTGCGCCAGCTCCTCATTGACCCGGGTCAGTTCGATGGTGCGGGTCTTGACGCGCTGTTCCAGCGATTCATTGGCACGCTTCAGCGCCAGATCCTGTTCCACGCGCCCGGAAATGTCGGCATAGGTGGCGACGATGCCGCCGTCCGGCATCGGGTTGGAGCGCAGTTCCAGGATGCGGCCCGAGGTTTTCAGCTCCATCTGCCATGGGCTGACGAAACTGGTCAGCCGGTTGAGCATGGCCACACGCTGATCGGCGGGGATGTCGCCGCGTTCGGCGAGATGGCGCAGGATGCGGTCGAGCGAGACGCCGACCTGGCCCATCTCGTCGGGCAGGTCGAACAGCGCCCGGTATTGGCGGTTCCAGCAGATCAGGCGGAAATCGCGATCGAAGACGGTGATGCCCTGTTCCATCTGGTCGAGCGCGATCTGCAACAGGTCGCGGTTGTGCTGCAGCGCCTCGGTGGCGTCGTCGAGCAAGCGGAAAGCATCCCTGGATTCGCGGTCGTGGCGCCGAAACAGCAGCGACAGGATCAGCCGCGCCGAGGAGGAACCGACGGCGCTGGCGAGCAATTGCTCGGAGAAGCGGATGACGTCCATGCTCGCCTGCTCGTTGCCGTGCAGCGAGGCTCCGTTGGTCTTTTCGAACGACTGGAAAGAGCGCTCGGTGCGCTCGACGCCGAGATAGCGCCCGATCGTGTCCTTCAGGTCGTTGACGGTGATGGCGGTGCGGAAGCGGCGCAGGCTTGGCATCGGGCCGGCATCGCGCGGCACGAAGATCGACGCCTGGATGCGTTCCAGCGGCACCGATGCGCGCGACAGCGAGCCGAGCACGAAGAACACCGCGTTGAGCGACAGGCTCCACAGCACGCCGTGGTTCAGCGGTTCGGCGACGGTGCCGAACAATGCCTGCGGCCGCAGCGCCTCGAAGCCGAACAGCCCGTGCACGATGATGCCGGTATCAGGGGCGGCAAGCGATGGAAACAGCAGCGTGTAGCCCCAGACGAGGATGCCGGCGACCATGCCAAGTGCCGCACCCCGGCCATTGGCGCCGCGCCAGATCAGCCCGCCGATCAGGGCGGGCGCGAACTGCGCGATGGCCGCGAACGACATCAGGCCGATCGACGACAGCCGCGCGCTATCGGTGCTCTCGCGATAATAGAGGAAGGCGATGAACAAGAGGATGAAAATCGCCCCGCGCCGCACATTGAGGATCAGCGTCGACCAGTCCTCGGTCTCGGAAGTCGAGGTCTTGAGCAGGCGGCGCACGAACAATGGAATGACGAGGTCGTTGGAGATCATGATCGACAGCGCCACGCTTTCGACGATCACCATCGCCGTCGCCGCCGACAGGCCACCGATGAAAGCCGCCATCGCCAGCACATCATGACCGCTGAACAGGGGCAGCGACAGCACGTAGAGATCGCTGCTGGTTCCGGTGCCGACCAGCGAAAGACCGGCGAAGGCGATCGGCAGCACGAACAGGTTGATCGCCACGAGGTAGAGCGGAAACACCCATGTCGCGGTGCGCAATTCGGCCTCGCCACGGTTCTCGACAATGGTGACGTAGAACTGCCGCGGCAGCATGATGATGGCAAAGCCGCTCAGGCAAGTCAGCACCAGCCAGGTGGCGAGCGAGGTGTTGTAGCTCATCGCCTGTCGGACCTGGGCGTTCTCAGCGAGCTTGTCGAACATGTCGCCCGGGCCGCCGAAGATCAGGAAGGTGACCATCAGGCCGATCGCCAGGAAGGCGGCGAGCTTGACGACGGTTTCGACCGCCACCGCCAGCACCAGCCCATCCTGGTGTTCGGTGGCGTCGGCGTGACGGGTTCCAAACAGCACCGCGAACAGCGCCAGGAGCATGGCGACGACCAGAGAGATGTCGCTGACGAAGGGATCGAACGAAGGCGGCGATCCCGTATAGTGCTCGACCATCAGGCTGACCGAACCGGAGATCGCCTTCAACTGCAGTGCGATATAGGGCACCGCGCCGATGGTGGCGATCAGCGTGGCGATCGCCGCGACGGTGAAACTCTTGCCGTAGCGCGCGCCGAGGAAATCCGCGATCGAGGTGATCTTCTCGGTCTTGGCCAGCCGCACGATGCGGTTGAGCAGCGGGAAGCCGAACACGAAGACGAGCACCGGGCCCGTATAGATGCCGAGGAATTCGAGGCCGCGTTCGGAAGAAAGACCGACCGAGCCGAAGAAAGTCCAGGACGTACAGTAGATCGCGAGGCTAAGCGCGTAGATGAAAGGCCGCCCCCGGCTCGGCTCGGAGATGGCCGAGCGGCGGTCGCCGATGCTGGCGATGGCAAACAGCAGCGTCACATAGGCGATCGCGATGATGACGATGAACAAGCCCTGCACGCTTGGACTTTCCTCCTCTGCCGTCTTTCTATCCGGCTTGCCCGGACGCAATCACAGCTTGGCGTCCGAGTCCATTGCGGCTTTGGAAGCATGATCGCGACCGCGATATTCAGACAGTACAAGCAAGGTGCCGTCAGGTAAGAAGAAAGCGGTTGTTTTCTCCCTTTTATCGATGTTGCAACCGGAGGTTTTTGTTATGTTGCCTCAGGTCGATGCCGCAAGGACGGAAACGGCAGCTTGGCCAGTCACGACAAGGAGGGTCGAATGCTGAAAGAATTCCAGGAATTCATTTCCAAGGGCAATGTGATGGACCTTGCGGTCGGCGTCATCATCGGCGCGGCCTTCGGCAAGATCGTCGATTCCCTTGTCAACGACATCATCATGCCGATCGTCGGTGCGATTTTCGGCGGATTGGACTTCAACAACTATTTCTTCGGATTGTCCTCAGCCGTCAACGCGACCTCGCTGGCCGATGCCAAGAAGCAGGGCGCGGTCTTTGCCTATGGCAGCTTCATCACCGTGGCGCTGAACTTCCTCATTCTCGCGTTCATCATCTTCCTGATGGTCAAGGCGGTGAACAACATGCGCAGGCGGCTTGAGCGCGAGAAGCCCGCTGCTCCGGCCGCTCCGCCGCCCGCCGATGTCGCTCTGCTCACCGAAATTCGCGATCTGCTCGCCAGGCGCTGACCACGGGCAGCATTTGCTGGACCAAAACCCCGGTCGTTCGCGGCCGGGGTTTTCTGTTTTCGCATCTGGTAAGGACCGCAGACGAAAACCGCAGACCAAAACGGACCCGCCCATGACCCTGATCGACAGCTTGCGCACCGAGGCCCGTGCGGCACCCGAAAGCGGCATTGTCGCCGTCGTCAACTACGGCCGCCTGCGCGAAGGCATGATTCCGCTCTGGGCCGGCGAGGGCGACCTGCCGACGCCGGCCTTCATCACTGATGCCGCGTCGAAGGCGCTGGCCGGCGGGGAGACATTCTACACCTGGCAAAGGGGCATCCCCGATCTCAGGCAGGCGCTCTCCCGCTACTATGCCAAGCATTTCGGCAAGACCTTCCCGGAGGAAGAATTCATCGTCACCGGCTCCGGCATGCATGCCATCCAGCTGGCGCTCGACGCGCTCGCCGGCGCGGGCGACGAGGTGGTTTATCTGTCGCCGGCCTGGCCGAATTTCGATGCTGCAGCAGCGATAGCGGGAGCCGTTCCGGTCGCGGTCACGCTCGATAATTCCGGCAATGGCTGGTCCTGCGACGTCGAGAAGATCGCGGCTTCGATTACGCCGCGCACAAAGGCGCTGTTCATCAACACGCCGTCGAATCCGACCGGCTGGACCGCCGATCATGAGACCTTGCAGGCCATCCTCGATCTGGCGCGCGCGAAAAACCTCTGGATCATCGCGGACGAGATCTATTCGCTTTTCCACTATGGCCACGGCCGCGCGCCGTCCTTCCTCGACATCGCGTCGGCGGAAGACCGCATCCTCTATGTCAACTCCTTCTCCAAGAACTGGGCGATGACCGGCTGGCGCGTCGGCTGGATCAAGACGCATCCGAGCTTGCAGCAGGTGTTCGAGAACCTGATCCAGTATTCGAACTCCGGCGTCGCCCAGTTCATGCAGCGCGGCGCGGCCGCCGCGCTTGACGGGGGCGATGCCTTCGTTGCCGAACAGGTGGAGCGGGCGCGCAAGGCGCGTGACCTTGTCTGCGGCATCCTCGGTGCCACGGATCGTGCTCGGTTCACCGTGCCGCAGGGCGCGTTCTATCTGTTTTTCACTGTCGACGGCATCACCGATTCACGCACCGCTGCCTTCGACATTGTCGACAAGGCCAATGTCGGCCTGGCGCCAGGCACCGCTTTCGGCCCCGGCGGCGAGGCGTTTTTGCGGTTGTGTTTCCACCGCCGCCTCGACCAGATCGAGGAAGCGGCGCACCGGCTGGCAAATTGGATGAAGGCTATTTGAGCCGCCGACGAAGCGCGGATTGAAAATCGCTCCGGCGAGCCAGATAGCCGCCGGAGCCGAGTTTCAAACGGCTTCAGCCGCCTGACTTGGGCACCAGCAGGGGAATGATGCGGTCGCTCTTGGCCACCGAAGGCCGCCCGGCGGAGCCATAGGGGATGCCGAGCGCATCCCAGGTCTCGACCAGCGCATCCTGCAATTCGGCGATCAGCGCATCGGAATGGAACGGCGTCGGCGTGATGCGCAGCCGCTCGGTGCCGCGCGGCACGGTCGGGTAGTTGATCGGCTGGATGTAGATGCCGTGCACGCCGAGCAGGCGGTCGCTGGCCATCTTGCAGGCCTCCGGATCGCCGACCAGCAGCGGCACGATGTGGGTCGGCGAGTCCATCACCGGCAGGCCGGCGGCCGACAGGATCTGCTTGGTTCGGCTCGCCTGCTGCTGCTGGGCGTCGCGCTCGGCCTGCGAGCGCTTGAGATGGCGGATCGACGCGGTCGCGGCAGCCGCGATCGCCGGCGGCAGTGCCGTGGTGAAGATGAAGCCCGGCGCATAGGAACGCACGGCGTCGATCACGGCGCTGGTGCCTGTGATATAGCCGCCCAGCGTGCCGAATGCCTTGGCCAGCGTGCCTTCGATGATGTCGATGCGGTCGGCCAGGCCTTCGCGCTCGGTGATGCCGCCGCCGCGCGGCCCGTACATGCCGACGGCATGGACCTCGTCGATATAGGTCATGGCGTTGTAGCGCTCGGCGAGCTCGACGATCTCTCTGATTGGCGCGATGTCGCCATCCATCGAATAGACGCTTTCGAAGACGATGAGCTTGGCGCGTTCGCGCCCCGCCGCCTGCAAAAGGCTTTCCAGATGCGCCACATCGTTGTGGCGGAAGATCTTCTTCTCGGCGCCGGAACGCCGCACGCCTTCGATCATCGATGCGTGGTTCAATTCGTCCGAGATGATCAGGCAGTTGGGCAAAAGCTTCGCGATGGTCGAGATCGAGGCTTCGTTGGAGACGAAACCGGAGGTGAAGACCAGTGCCGCTTCCTTGTCGTGCAGATCGGCAAGCTCCACCTCGAGCTCGACCAGCGGGTTCGAGGTGCCGGAAATGTTGCGGGTGCCGCCGGCGCCCGAACCCATCTTGCCTGCCGTGTTCTGGAAAGCGGCGATGACGTCGGGATGCTGGCCCATGCCGAGATAGTCGTTGGAGCACCAGACGGTGATTTCCTCGGCGCGGCCATTGGAACGCCAGATGGCGCGCGGGAACTTGCCCGCGATGCGCTCCAGGTCGGCGAAAACGCGGTAGCGACGCTCGGCATGGAGCTGGTCGATCGCTTCCTCGAAGAACCGCTGATAGTTCATGTCGACTTCCCAATTTTTGCGCGGGATCATAATCATTGGCCTGTTGGTCGTCCACCTGGCCTTTTTGGTCAAAATGCCACGCCCCGGACCTGTTCCTAACGACCACGGATCGTGGCCTATTCCCTTGATCTGGATCAACTTTGTTTCAGGACAATGCCACTGGCCGGCGAGGCCGGTTACCACGGGTTCCAATGGTCATGCGGCGGGCTTTCCAGTAGAGCGGGGGTTGAGACAGTTTCCGATAAATCTTGGATAAGCGAGGACGCGGATGACGGTTTTGGTTACAGGCGGCGCCGGTTACATCGGCAGCCATATGGTCTGGGAGCTGCTGGATGCCGGCGAAAGCGTGGTCGTTCTCGACCGTCTTTCCACCGGTTTCGAATGGGCGGTGGCGCCCGAGGCAAGGCTGGTTGTCGGCGATGTTGCCGACAGGGAATTGGTCGGCGGGGTCATCAGGGAGAACAAGGTCGACGCGATCATTCATTTCGCCGGCTCGATCGTGGTTCCGGAATCGGTCGCCGACCCGCTCAGCTACTATGAGAACAACACCTCGAAGACGCGCACGCTGATCGAAACCGCGGTGCGCGAAGGCGTGCCCAATTTCATCTTTTCATCGACCGCCGCCGTCTATGGCGGAGCCGGCCTGGAGCCGGTGCGCGAGGACGCCCGCCTGTCGCCGGAATCGCCCTATGGCCTGTCCAAGCTGATGAGTGAGTGGATGCTGCGCGACGCGTCGATCGCGCATGGCCTGCGCTATACCGCGCTGCGCTACTTCAACGTCGCCGGCGCCGACCCGAAGGGCCGCACCGGCCAGTCGACGCCGGGCGCCACCCATCTGATCAAGGTTGCCTGCGAGACGGCACTCGGCAAGCGGCCGTTCATGCAGGTGTTCGGCACCGACTATCCGACGCCGGACGGCACCTGCATGCGCGACTACATCCATGTCAGCGACCTGGCGGCGGCGCATCGCCTGGCCCTGCAGCGGCTGCGCGCCGGGGGCACCAGCCTCGTCGCCAATTGCGGCTACAGCCATGGCTATTCGGTGCTCGAAGTCATCGACAGCGTGCACCGCGCCTTTGGCCGTGATTTCGAGGTGAAGATGGGCGACCGTCGCCCTGGCGACGCCGCGGCGGTGGTCGCCAATTCGGATCTCGCCCGCGCCGAGCTCGGCTGGACCCCGCAACGCGACGATCTCGACCAGATCGTCGCCGACGCGCTCGCCTGGGAGCGCATTCTGACCGGCAAGAACTCCGCGCGCGGCTGAGCCGGGTTCTCCCAAGGGCTCGCAAGGCGGGCAGTGAAGCGCTATTGAAGGCATTCGCGGCAAGGCGCGGAGGCGCCGCACCGCGAGGAGCTCTTGGGGGATGGCATGAAAATAACGGTGCTCGGGGCCGGTGTTGTCGGTACGGCGGCCGCCTATTATCTGGCCAGCGACGGCCATGAGGTGACGGTGATCGAGCGCCATCCGGCGGCGGCACAAGGCACCAGCCAGTCCAACGCCGGCCTGGTGTCACCGGGTGACGCTACCGCCTGGGCCTCGCCGGCGGCTTTGAAGACCTTCCTGCGCGGGCTCTACAACCATGATCTCGGCATCAAGGTCAGGCTGCGCCTCGATCCCTATTTCCTCGCCTGGAGCATGCGTTTCCTGCGCCAGTGCACGGTGGCGCGCCTGCGCGCCAACACCGACATCAAGCTCAGGCTCGCGCTCTATTCGCGCGACTGCATCAATGCGCTTTCGGAAGCCACCGGCATCCACTACGACGAGCGCAAGAAGGGCATTCTCTATTTCTTCCGCTCGCAAAAGAGCCTCGACACCGGTACCGACAATTACCGTTATCTTGCCAAGCACGGCCTGCCGATCGAAATCGTCGGCCGCGACCGGCTGGTCGAGCTGGAACCAGGCCTTGCCGGCGTCAAGGACAAGATTGCCGGTGGCGTCTATTCGCCAACCGACCAGACCGGAGATTCCAAGCAGTTTGTCGACAGGCTGGCCGCCTATGCTGCCGAGAAGCTCGGCGTCAAATTCCTGTTCGCAACGACAGTCGAAGGCCTCGACATCGAGGGCGATCATGTGCGCGCGGTGATGACGTCGGCCGGCCCGGTCGCCGGCGATGCCGTGGTCATCTCGATGGGACCGGAGAGCGGCCTGCTCGGGCGCCGCTATGGCATCGACCTGCCTGTCTATCCGGTAAAAGGCTATACCGCGACGATTCCCTTGGAGGACGAAAGCAAGGGACCGACCATGGGCGGCGCCGACGAGGACCGGCTGATCGGCTATTCCAGGCTGGGCAACCGCTTGCGGATGTCCTCGACGGCTGAATTCACCGGCTTCGATCGAACTTTCAAGCCCGCCGATTTCAAGACGATCATCAGCACCGGCAAGGATCTTTTCCCGGGTGCCTTCGACGAGAAGAAGGCTGTGTTCTGGGCGGGCCTGCGGCCGATGATGCCCAACTCGGTGCCGGTCATCGGCCAGGCGCGCTACAAGAACCTCTATCTCGACACCGGCCACGGCCATGTCGGCTGGACCATGGCCTGCGGCTCCGGCAAATTCCTTGCCGATCTCGTTGCCGGCCGCAAGCCGGAGATCGACCCGCAAGGGCTGGTTTACGGAGGCTAGAAATGTCGGGGCCGCAAGTCGCCATCGACCTTGGCCGCATCGAGCGCAATGCGCGCACGATCGTCGAGCGTTGCGCGCTGTCGGGCATAAAAGTATTCGGCGTTACCAAGGGCACTTGCGGCATGCCGCAAGTGGCGCGCGCCATGCTGCGCGGCGGTGTCGCCGGCATCGCCGAATCGCGCTTCGAGAACATCCGCCGGCTGCGCGACAGCGGCATCAACGCGCCGATCATGCTGTTGCGCAGCCCGCCGATGGCGCGGGTTGAGGAGGTGGTACGCACCGTCGACATCAGCCTGCAGTCGGAACTCGCCACCATCCGCGAGATTTCGCGCATCGCCGAGCGCATGGGCCGCGTCCACGACATCATGCTGATGATCGATCTCGGCGATCTGCGCGAAGGCATCTGGCCAAATGACCTTATTCCGACGGTCGAGCAGATACTGCAGTTCAAGGGCGTTCGCATTGCCGGCATCGGCACCAATCTCGGCTGTTTCGGCGCCATCATGCCGACGCCGGAAAATCTCGGCCAACTCGTCGCCCATGCCTACAAGACCGAGCGCCTGTCCGGCAGAAGCCTCGACGTGATCTCCGGCGGTGCCTCGTCGTCGCTGCCGCTGCTGCTCGAAGGCAGACTGCCGGCCGGCATCAACAATCTGCGGGTCGGCGAGGCGATCCTGCAAGGCGGCGTCGAGACCTTCCGCGACACGCCGTGGGCGGAGCTCGAACCCGATGCCTGCCGGCTGACCAGCGACATCATCGAGGTCAAGCTCAAGCCGTCACGGCCGATCGGCCAATCCGGCTATGACGCCTTCGGCAACCAGCCGGTCTTCCCCGACGAGGGCGACAGGCTGCGCGCCATCGCCAATATCGGCCGCGAGGACGTGCTGGTCGAGGGGCTGACGCCGATCGCCAAGGGGATACGGGTGCTGGGCGCCTCCAGCGATCATCTGCTGCTCGACGTCGCCGATGCCGATCCGAGGCCCTCCGTCGGCGACCGCGTCGCCTTCCGCATGAGCTATGGCGCCATGCTTTTGGCAATGACTTCGGAATATGTCGAGAAGGCCCCGATGCACGACGTCGAGGATTTTTCCGGTCGCAAGATGGTGCAGATCACGGCCGGGCAGGGAGCTGCCGGCATCCTGGCCCGGGAAGGCACCGGCGCGCGGCTGGAAGCGATGAACTTCGACGTGGTGGAACTCGCCGATGTCGAGAGGCCGCCATCGGGGCTGGTCCGCCTCATCGCAGGCGCCGACCGGCGCATCGCCCACAAGGCGCTGACCGCGACGGCGCGCGCGACACATTCCTTCGGCCTGATCTGGATCGATTCCATCGCCGCCCTGATGCCGGAGGACGAGGAGGGCATCGACCTGCCGGAAGGCTCGGTGCTGGCGCGCACTCTCGGCCTCGACCACAAGGCGGGTGCGCTGCAGCCGCAGCTGTCGCCGGAAAATGTCGTCATCGTCGGCTTGCGTCACGCCGATCCGGCCGAAGCGCGGGTGCTGAAGGATTCGCGCGTGTCGGCATTCACCATGACCGATATCGACGCCATGGGCATGCGCGACCTGATGCATGAAGCGATCCGCATCGCCACCTCAGGCACGCAAGGCTTTCATGTCAGTTACTCGCCCACCGCAACCGAATTCGCCGGCTGGGCAGCAGGCTCCGGCGGGCTGACCGTGCGCGAGACGCATCAGGCGATGGAGGCGATCGCACTCTCCGGCGGGCTGCTGTCGATGGATGTGTCGGGCCTGACGGCGGATCTGGAGCCGCGGATCGGCACCGACGCGGTCAACTTCGTCATGTCTGCTTTCGGCAAGCGGATTCTTTGATCAGCCCTGCACGTCCACTGCCGCGCGCCATGCGCTGGCATAATCAACCCAGGCCGGGTCTACAGGCGGTTCTATTCTTTCGCCCTTGCCGTGCGTCGCCGGCTGATCGGATGCCAGCAGCGCCGCGCCGATGCTGGTGCCGGTAGCGGCCTCCGAGGCCACGACGTTGCGAGCAGTAGCCGCGGCCAGCATACCGACAAACAGCCGGTTGCGGGCAAAGGGGCCCTCGACCGTGGTCGGGCCGTCGGCGCCGATCAGGTCGAGGCAGGTCGCCGTCATCAAAGCCAGATAGAACGAGATGGCGGCAAAGCGCTGGCCCTTGTTGATGCCGTCGGCATTGAGCCATGTTGCGGCATGATGCGGGAACGGCCCCGACCCTTGCTGGGTCGACGGCAGCAGCAGCATCTTTCGCGCCAGCACGGCGCCGACATCATTCTCGGTCCACTGCTCCGGCTGGTCCTTGGTCAGCACGGAAAACTCGCGGCCGCCCATGAAGCGTGCCGAGGGAACGGGATCGCCGAGTGCGTTGACATTGACCAGCGTGTCGCGCGCGGCATCCAGCGCAATCTGTTTGCCGCCGACCGCCATCGACACCACCCAGGTGCCGGTCGAGACGACGGAGAAAGGTGGTTTGTCGGACAGCAGATGCGGCAGCAGCGAGGCGTTGGAATCATGCAGGCCGCAGAACACCGGTGTTTGCGGATCGAGTCCGGTTCGCGCCGCAACAGTGGGCAGGATAGGGCCGAGACGATCCCTGGCCGGCCGCACCGGCGCCATCAGGCTCCGCCAGTCCAGGCTGTCGACCAACGATGAAAAATCCGCCGTCCATGGGTTCCACAGGTCGGTGTGGCAGCCGAGCGAGGTAACTTCGTTGGCGGCGATGCCGGTCAGGCGCAACGCCCAGTATTGCGGGTACATCAGCATCGCGGCGGCCCTGGCGAATTCGGCCGGGAAGCTTTTCTGCTGCCAGAAGAATTGCGCACCGAGATTGAGGCCGAGCGGCAGGCGCGGCGTGCCGGTCTCGGCGAAAGGCGGGCGGATCGCGTCATAATCCGCTGCCAACCTGTCGGGGCCATCGAACTCATAGTCGAGGACCGGCAGCACCAGTTCACCCGCCGCGTCGACCAGCACGCCCGTCGCGCCGTGGGTGGTGATCGAAATGGCGTCGATGCGCTGTTCGCGGTTGAGGCCGGCAAGGTTTTCGAGGATGAATGCCCACAAGGCCTCGACATCGTGGTGCGGGTAGGGCGCCTGTCGCGCCGGCGCATTGGACATGCGGCGCAGCGCCACCTCGCTCAACGTAGCGAGGTCGACCAGCGCCACCTTGGCGTTGGTCTTTCCGATGTCGATGACGGCGATGTGGCGCATCGCACTCATGCCATGTGGAACATTGTTTCCAGCGGCACGGCCACCGGCTCGTTGTCCGGTCTGGTTTCCATGATGCCGGCCATTTCAGCCCACCAGTGCTGCATCACCGAATGCCCGGGCAATTCGTCCATGCCGTGGTCGTCTCGCCGCCACAGCACACCGAACAGGATATTGGTCTCCTCATCGAGATGAATGGAATAGTCGGAGACGCCGGCCTGCTTCAGCAGCGCGACCAGCGACGGCCAGATTTCGTCATGGCGCTTCTTGTACTCGGCCTTCATGCCGGGCTTGAGCTTCATCTTGAATGCGTATTTCTCGGCCATCAACGCCCTCCACGGAGCCGCCGCCAGACGATCGGCAAGGCAATGACGATGATCAGCAGCAGGCCGATGAAGATCGACATGACGATGCCGGGCACGTTGAGCAGGCCAAGCCCGAAGGTCACCAGCCCCATGATGAAGGCCGCGAGCACGACGCCAACAATACTGCCGGCGCCACCGAGGATGCTTACGCCGCCGAGCACCACCATGGTGATGACTTCCAGTTCGTAGCCCTGCGCGATCGACGGCCGCGTCGAGCCGAGCCGCGATGTGATCAGCACCGAGGCGATGCCCGACATCAGCCCGGTCAGGCAGAACAGGATGAACTTGGTGCGACCGACGCGCACGCCGGAAAACTGCGCCGCCACCGGATTGTTGCCGATGGCAAAGACACGGCGGCCGAAACTCGTACGGTGCAGCAGGAACCAGTAGACGACGGCCGCAAAGAGGAAGAGCACCAGCTCGAACGACACCACCCACCAGACATAGCCCTGGCCGAAGAAGGCGATGCTTGCGGGATAACCCTTATAGGCCTGATCGCCGAGGATGATGAAGGCGATGCCGCGAAACAGGCTCATCGTGCCGATGGTGACGACGATCGACGGCAGGCCGAGCCTTGTCACCAGCAGCCCGTTGAAGGCGCCGCAGCCGAGCCCGACGACGATGCCGATCGCCACCAGCGCCGGCGTGCCGGCGCCGGCCTGCACCGCCATGCCCATCATCGTCGACGCCAGCGCGATGATGGCGGCCACCGACAGATCGATCTCGCCCGAGATGATCAGCAGCGCCATGGCGAAGGCGATCAGGCCCTTCTCGGTGAAATTGAAGGTGAGATCGGACAGCGAATAAGGGTCGAGGAAATAGGGCGAGGCGAAGCTGTTGATGGCGAAGATGGCGACGGCCACCACGACCAGCAGCGCTTCCCAGGAAAAGATCGCCGAACGAAGCGGCTTGTCGAGCCGGTCGGGAATGTGGCGTGGGGCAGGGATGTCGGTCATGTCACCGCCTCCACCTTTCTCAGGATGATGCGGCCTTGCTGGCGTTCGCCGCGCGCATTCAGCACGACGGCCAGAATGATGGCGCTGCCGGAAATCGCCATCTGCCAGAAGGGTGAGATGTTGATGACCGGCAGCGCGTTGGAGATGATGCCGAGGAACAGCGCACCGAGCACCGCGCCGCCGACCGAACCGATGCCGCCGGCGATCGAGATGCCGCCGATGACGCAGGCGGCGATGATGTTGAGCTCATAGCCATTGGCGACCTCGACCGACGCAATCACATAGCGCGAGATCCAGAGATAGCCTGACAGGCCGCCGATCATGCCGGAGATGCAGAAGACGATGAATTTCGTGCGGCCGACATCGATGCCGGCATAGACGGAAGCCGTCGGGTTGACGCCGATGGCATAGATCGAGCGGCCGAGCGCGGTGCGCGTCATCAGGATGAAGAACAGCGCGATGACCAGGATGGCGATCCACGACAGCACCGGAATGCCGATGAAGGCTGCGCGCTGAAAGCCGATGAATTCCGGGCTCATCTTGTCGGCATTGACCCAGGCACCGCCGGACAGCACGAAGGTGGCGCCGCGATAGATGGTCAGCGTGCCCAAAGTCACCACGATCGAGGGGATGTTCAGCCGCCAGACCAAAAGGCCGTTGATGGCGCCGAGCACCAGGCCGACGGCCAGCGCAATGACGATCAGCAGCGGGATGGGGATTGCCGGATGCGCGGCGTTCAGCATCGCCACCACCATGCCGGTGAAGCAGAGATTGGACGCCATCGACAGATCGATCGACCGGGTCAGGATGACCACCATCTGGCCGAGCGCCAGGATCATCAGGATCGAGGTGTCGTTGAACACTTGACGCAGATTGCCGGGGTCGGCAAAGGCCGGGAAACGCGTCGAAATCAGGCCGATCAGCACGACGATGGCCGCCAACAGCCAGATTTCACGGTGTTTGAGGAAAGCCTTCATGCCGCGATCCCTGCTGCCGTCCGAACCAGCGTCTCGGCGTCGAGCCCTTTGTTGTCGTAGACCGCCGCGACGAGCCCCTCGCGCATGACGACGACGCGGTCGGACATGCCGAGGATTTCGGGCAGCTCGGAGGACACCATGATCACCGACAGGCCTTGCGCCACCAACTCGGCCATGAAGCCGTGCACGGCGGCCTTCGAGCCGATGTCGATGCCCTTGGTCGGCTCGTCCAGGATGATCACCTTGGGCGACGTCGCCAGCCATTTGGCGATGACGATCTTCTGCTGGTTGCCGCCCGACAGCGTGCCGACGTCCTGGCTTAGCGAGGAGGCCCTGAGGTCGAGCCGCTCAGTGTAGGAGCGGGCCAGATCGAACTCTTCCGCCAGCCGCAGCAGGCCGGACTTCGACGTGCGCTTGAGCGAAGGCAGCGAGACGTTCTGGAAGATCGGCAGGCCGATCACCACGCCTTGCTTGCCGCGTTCTTCGGGCACGTAGACAATCCCGGCATCGATCGAATCCGCCGCCGATTTCGGCGCGAGCGTCTTGCCTTCCAGCGTGATCGTGCCGGCTGATGTGCGGGTGATGCCCGATATCGCCTGCATTACCTCGCTGCGGCCGGCGCCGACCAGGCCGTAGAAGCCGAGGATCTCGCCCTTGTGCAGTTCGAAGCCGATGTCGTTGAATTCGGTCGGATGCGACAGGCCGGAAACGGAGAGCACCGGCGCGCCGATCTCGGCCTTGCGCTGCGGGAAGATGTGATCGACCGCGCGGCCAACCATCAGGCGCACGATCTGGCTCTGGCCGGCATCCGTGATCAGGCCTTCGCCGACCATCTCGCCATCGCGGAACACCGTGTAGCGGTCGGCGATACGGTAGATCTCGTCGAACTTGTGGCTGATGAACAGGATCGCCTTGCCGTCGCTCTTGAGGAACTCGATCAGCAAAAAGAGCTCCTCGATCTCCTTCATCGAAAGCGCGGCGGTCGGCTCGTCCATGATGACGATCTGCGCGTCGATCGACATGGCGCGCGCGACGGCGACCAGATGCTTGTTGGCGATGCCGAGGTCCTTCAGGCGCGCATCGGCGTCGATATGGCCGGCATGCATGGTGTCGAGCACTTCGCGCGCATTTTTGCGCATCGTGCGCCAGTCGATGGTGCGCAAACGCGTGCGCGGCGCGTGGCCGAGAAAGATGTTTTCGGCGACCGTCAAATCGTCGAACAGCACGGTTTCCTGATGGATGGCAGTAACGCCATAGCCGAAGGCGGCATGCGCGCTGGGCAGGGTGACTGCCTGGCCGTCGATGCTGATGGTACCCTCGTCGGGCTGGTAGATGCCGGTCATGATCTTGACCAGCGTCGACTTGCCGGCGCCGTTTTCGCCGATCAGCGCCGTCACCTGGCCGGGGTAGAGCGACAGGCTGACATTGTGCAGCGCGCGCACGCCGGGAAAGCTCTTGGAGATGCCGGACAGCGTCAGGCGTGGAGCCGAGGCTAGAGGCTGCTCCTTCACCGTGCCGGGTTGGGCTGTCGTGTCCATAGTCGTATCAAGCCCTGAAACAAGGTCCGTTTAAAGTCGCGGCGGGACGTGAGCTCCGCCGCGACAGCTTGAGAGCGCTCCAGATCAATAAATCTTGGAGAACTTCTCGATGTTCGACTTGTCGAACTGGAACGGCGGAGCCATCGCAGCCGAGTTGGTGTCGTCGAGCGTGACCTTGCCGACGCGGCCGATCGACAGCGTGGCGCCGGGCTTCGCCTCTTCCTTCTTCACCGCCAGATCATGGGCGAGGTAGACGGCCGAGTAGCCGAGGTCGATCGGATTCCACAGCGCAACCGCCTGGCTGGAACCGTTGTCGATAAACTTCTTGAACTCGGACGGCAGCGCCAGGCCGGTGACATTGACCTTGCCGATCAAGTTCTCATCGGTGACGACCTGGGCGGCGGCAACGACGCCGACGGTGGTCGGCGCTATGATCGCCTTGAGGTTCGGATAGGACTTCAACAGGCCCTTGGCCTCATCAGTGCTCTTGGCCGAATCGTCATCGCCATAGACGGTGGCGACAAGTTTGATCTTGGGGAACTTCTCCGGCAGGATCTTCTTGGCCGCATCGATCCAGGCGTTCTGGTTGGTCGCGGTCGAGGAGGCCGACAGGATGGCGACTTCGCCGCCTTCCGGCAGGTAATCGGCGGCAAGCTTGATGATGGTCTCGCCGATCAGGCCGGTGTCGGACGGGTTGAGGTGAAGCTGGCGGCCTTCCTTGGCGACGCCCGAATCCCAGGAGATGACGGTGATGCCGCGTTCCATGGCCTTCTTCAGCACCGGTACCAGCGCGTCGGCGTCATTGGCCGAAATGGCGATGGCGTTGACCTTCTGCGCGATCAGCGAATTGACCACTTCGATCTGCGCTTCGGCGGTCGCCTTGGTCGGGCCGGTGTAGATGATGTCGACATCGCCGAGTTCCTTGGCCGCCTCTTCGGCGCCCTTGTTGGCGGCATCGAAGAAGCCGTTGCCGAGCGACTTCACCACCAACGCGATCTTGACGTTCTCGGCATAGGCGGCATTCACGAACATGGCGGCTGAGAATGCAGCCGTCACCATCAATTTCTTCAAGAAGCTCATCGAATTTCCTCCCTTGAGCGTTGCATTCCATCGCCGCTGCGAGCGCGAGTTGGCCTCAGGCCTGCAGTGAAGATTCTTCCTTGTTGGTTGCGGATGTGCGGGCGACGATCAGCGTCACGCCGGCGGTTTCCAGCATCTTGGCTTCGCGATCCTCGATGCCGTCATCGGTGATGACGGTGGCGATGCGCGACAGGCCGCACAGGATCAGGCTGGAGCGTTTGCGGAATTTCGAGGAGTCGACCAGCACCACCAACTCGTCGGCCTGGTCGATCAGCTTCTGCTCCGCCTGGATCAAAAGCGGATCGCCTTCCATCAGGCCAAGCGGCCCCAGCCCCTGCGCGCCCATGAACATGCGGCGCGCATAGAAATTGCGCGTCACGTCATTGTCGAAGGGCGACAGGATGATGTTCTGCTCGCGGTAGATCGTGCCGCCCGACAGCATCACCGTGTTCTTGGAGTGCTTGAGCAGGTGTTCGGCGATCGGGAACGAATTGGTGAAGATCGGCATGCGGCGGCCGGTCAGGAAATGCACCATCTGAAAGGTGGTGGTGCCACCATTGATGATGATCGGCTCGCCATCCTTGCACAGCTCGACCGCTTCGCGTGCGATTGTCCGCTTCTGCGCGGCGTTGATCGTTTCGTTGACGGAAAAGGGCCGGCCGGCGAGACCGATGAACTGCGGCGGCGATATAGCCTCGGCGCCACCGCGCACCCGGCGCAGGCGCTTCTGGACATGGAGTGCCGCGATATCGCGCCGGATTGTCGCCTCGGAGGACTCCGTCAGGTCGACCATCTCCTGCACCGTCACAACAGGCTTTTCCTGGACGGCGGACAGAATGATCCTGTGGCGCTCTTTTTCGTGCATGGTTCCTCCCTGCCTGGGCATCTAGGCATCCAAAACGCGCAGTGTCAATCATTTCCGATCATATAATTTCATTGTGCAGTGCAATATGATCGATCTTGATCGTTTATGATTGACAAGCTAGATGCTTCCGTGGAAATTCGGCCCAAAATTGGCCGCAGCGTTTGCGTGCCTTTCGGGAGGATACCCTATGCTCGACAAGCGCACCGGCGCGCGCCTCGCCAATCTGTGGGATGAGGCCAAGGCTCAAGCGATGAGCGAGCCGGAGCGGCTCGTCTATCGATCGAATGTGCTTGGCTCGGACAAGCGCGTCACCAACTATGGCGGCGGCAACACCTCCTCGAAGATCTGGCAGAAAGACCCGCTCACCGGCGAGAACGCCGAAGTGCTTTGGGTCAAGGGCTCTGGCGGCGACAGCGCTTCTATCAAGCTCGACGGCTTCGCCACGCTCTACATGGACAAGCTGCGCGCGCTCAAAGGCCTTTATCGCGGCGTTGAGCACGAGGATGAGATGGTCGGCTTCCTGCCGCACTGCACCTTCAACCTCAATCCGCGCGCGGCCTCGATCGACACGCCGCTGCATGCCTTCGTGCCGAAGCCTTTTGTCGATCACATGCATCCCGACGCCATCATCGCCATTGCCGCCGCCAAGGATTCCAGGGCGCTGACCAAGGAGATCTTCGGCGACGCCATCGGCTGGTTGCCGTGGAAGCGTCCGGGCTTCGAACTTGGCCTGTGGCTGGAAAAATTCTGCCTCGAACATCCGGCCGCCAAGGGCGTCATCCTGGAAAGCCACGGCCTGTTCACCTGGGGCGACACCCCTCTGGAATGCTACGAGACGACGATCTCGGTGATCAACCAGGCAATCGAGTGGTTCGAACGCCGGTCCGAGGGCCTCGCCATTTTCGGTGGTGAAGTGGTCAAGTCGCTCGATGCCACTGAGCGCCGTGCCATTGCCGCAAAGCTGATGCCCAGGATTCGCGGCCTGATCTCGGAAAAGAGCCACAAGCTTGGCCATTTCGATGATTCCGCCGCCGTGCTCGAATTCGTCAATTCCAGGGATCTGCGCCCGCTGGCGGCACTCGGCACGTCGTGCCCGGACCATTTCCTGCGCACCAAGATCCGCCCGCTGGTCATCGAGTTCGATCCGGCCAAACCCGATGTCGATGCGGTCATCGCCCGCCTCGCCGACGACGTGGCTGCCTATCGCGTCGGCTATCAAGCCTATTACGACAGCTGCAAGCACGCGGACTCGCCCGCCATCCGCGATCCCAATGCTGTCGTCTACCTGATGCCCGGCGTCGGCATGTTCACCTTCGCCGGCGACAAGGCAACGGCCCGCATTTCGGGCGAATTCTATGTCAACGCCATCAATGTCATGCGCGGCGCCTCGACGGTCTCGTCCTATGTCGGCCTGCCCGCACAGGAAGCCTTCGACATCGAGTACTGGCTGCTCGAGGATCTGAAGCTGCAGCGCATGCCGAAGCCGAAGGCGCTCGCCGGCCAGATCGCGCTGGTCACCGGTGGCGCAGGCGGCATCGGTCGCGCCACCGCCAACCGGCTGCTGCGCGAAGGCGCCTGCGTGGTGCTGGCCGACATCGACGAAGCAGCGCTGGCCAGCGCCAATGAGGAACTGGCCAAGGCCTATGGCAAGGATTTCGTCCGCCCCGTGCTGATCAACGTCACTGCCGAGGAGCAGGTCATCTCAGGCTTCGCCGAGACGGCGGTCGAGTTCGGCGGCATCGACATTCTGGTGTCGAATGCTGGTCTCGCCACCTCGGCGCCGATCGAGGAGACGACGCTGGCGCTGTGGAACAAGAACATGGACATATTGTCGACCGGTTATTTCCTGGTCTCGCGGGAAGCGTTCCGGCTGTTCCGCACCCAGAAGATCGGCGGCAACGTCGTCTTCGTCGCCTCCAAGAATGGCCTTGCCGCGTCGCCCAACGCCGCCGCCTATTGCACCGCCAAGGCCGCCGAGATCCATCTGGCGCGCTGCCTGGCGCTCGAGGGCGCGGAAGCCCAGATCAGGGTCAATGTCGTCAACCCGGACGCGGTGCTGCGCGGCTCGAAGATCTGGACCGGCGAGTGGAAGGAACAGCGCGCCGCCGCCTACAAGATGTCGACCGACGATCTGGAGGAGCATTATCGCTCGCGTTCGATGCTCAAGCGGTCGGTCTTCCCGGAAGACATCGCAGAGGCGATCTATTTCTTCGCCTCCGACATGTCGGCCAAGTCCACCGGCAACATCATCAATGTCGACGCAGGCAACGCGCAATCATTCACGCGTTGAGCGATTGTCTTGGAGGGTTGCGCTGCCCCTCATCCGACTGCCCGCACCTTCTCCCCGTATAGTGACGGGGATAAGGAAGCGCTCCGGCGGGGGCAGCGCCGACCGTACGCATTTTGGGAGGAATCGTAGTGTCCGAATCCATCATCTCCGCCGACCTCGTCGACAAGGACAACGCCGCGCGCAAGGCCAACCTCGAGCGCGACTACGCCTCGCTCGGCGAACGCCTCGACCGTCGCGGCATCGCCATCGACGACATCCGTGACAAGGTCGAGAAATTCGCGGTGGCGATCCCGTCCTGGGGCGTCGGCACTGGCGGCACGCGCTTTGCCCGCTTTCCCGGCGCCGGTGAGCCGCGCGACATCTTCGACAAGATCGAGGACTGCGCCGTCATCCAGCAATTGACGCAGGCGACGCCGACCGTCTCCCTGCACATTCCGTGGGACAAGGCCGACCCGAACCGGCTGAAGCAGGCAGCCTCGCGCTTCGGGCTCGGCTTCGACGCCATGAACTCCAACACCTTTTCCGACGCCCAAGACCAGACGCTTTCCTACAAATTCGGCTCGCTGTCGCATGCCGATGCCGGCACGCGCCGGCAAGCGGTCGAGCACAATCTCGAATGCATCGAGATCGGCAAGACGCTGGGCTCCAGGGCGCTGACGGTGTGGATCGGCGACGGTTCGAACTTTCCCGGTCAGGTGAATTTCGCCAAGGCGTTCGAGCGCTATCTCGACGCCATGAAGGAGATCTATGCCGGGCTGCCCGCCGACTGGAAGCTGTTTTCCGAGCACAAGATGTACGAGCCGGCCTTCTATTCCACCGTCGTGCAGGACTGGGGCACCAACTACATGATCGCGCAAGAGTTGGGCGACAAGGCGTTCTGTCTCGTCGACCTTGGCCACCATGCCCCCAACGTCAACATCGAGATGATCGTCTCGCGGCTGATCCAGTTCAAGAAGCTCGGCGGCTTCCATTTCAACGATTCGAAATATGGCGACGACGATCTCGATGCAGGTTCGATCGACCCCTACCGGCTGTTCCTCGTCTTCAACGAACTGGTCGATGCCGAACTGTCCGGCGCCGAGGGTTTTGACCCGGCGCACATGCTCGACCAGAGCCACAACGTAACCGACCCGATCGAAAGCCTGATGCTGTCGGCGGTCGAGGTGCAGCGCGCCTATGCGCAGGCGCTGCTCGTCGACCGCAAGGCGCTGGAAGGTTTTCAGGACTTGAACGACGCGCTGATGGCGACGCAGACGCTGAAAGCCGCCTACCGCACCGATGTCGAGCCGATCCTCGCCATGGCGCGGCTGAAGACCGGCGGTGCCATCGATCCGGTCGCAGCCTATCGTGCGGCGGGCTACCGCGCCAAGGTCGCGGCCGAACGGCCGGCGGTCGCCGGCGGTTCAGGCGGGATTGTGTAGGCCTTTAGTTTTTTCCGTCGATTGGACAGAGAGGGCGGCACTTGAGCACCCCCCTCTGTCCTGCTGGACATCTCCCCCGCAAGGGGGGAGATTGGCCGCTTCATCGACAGCGCTCTTCCTGCAACGTCGGAGATTGGCGAAAGCAGAGACAACAACCGATCTCCCCCCTTGCGGGGGAGATGTCCGGCAGGACAGAGGGGGGTGTGAAGGATCGCCACCCGTTACTATTGGCTAGACTAACCCACCCCAAGAGGCTCTTCTAGGCGCACCCCTCACGCTCCCGGAGGCACGCCATGCCGCTCACCCGCAGAACACTGATCGCCGCCAGTCTTTGCATCACCTTCGCCCTGGCGCCGTTGACGAGCGCCTTTGCCGCTTCCCCGCAACCGGCCAAGGGCGAGCACGGCATGGTGGTGACGGCCCAGCATCTGGCGTCCGAAGTCGGCATCGAGGTCTTGAAGAAGGGCGGCAATGCTGTCGATGCGGCGGTTGCCGTCGGCTATGCGCTCGCGGTCGTCTACCCCAATGCCGGCAATATCGGCGGCGGCGGCTTCATGACCATCCGCTTCAAGGACGGCAAATCGACCTTTCTCGATTTCCGCGAGCGGGCGCCGCTGGCGGCGACAAAAACCATGTATCTCGACAAGGACGGCAACCCGGTGAAGGGGGCCAGTCTCGACGGCTATCTTGCGGTCGGCGTGCCGGGTTCGGTGGCCGGTCTGGAACTGGCCCGTGAAAAATACGGCAAATTGTCCCGCCAGGATCTGATGGCGCCGGCAATCGGCTACGCCAAGGACGGCTTCATCCTCAACCAGGGCGACGCCGCCTCGTTTGCCGGCAGTGCCGACAGGCTGGCGAAGGACCCCGCGGCGGCCGCCATATTCCTGAAACCCGACGGCAAGCCCTATGGCATCGGCGAGCGGCTGGTCCAGCCCGACCTCGCGGCGTCGCTCGCCGCCATTTCCGAAAGGGGTACGGATGCCTTTTACAAAGGCGCCATCGCCGATGCCATCGTCAAGGCGAGCGGCGCCAAGGGCGGCATTCTCGCCAAACCGGATTTCGAGCAATATGCGGTGCGTGAACTCAAGCCCGTGACCTGCACCTATCGCGGCTACGAGATCACCTCCTCGCCGCCGCCCAGCTCCGGCGGCGTCATCATCTGCGAGATACTCAACGTTCTGGAGGGCTATCCCTTATCCTACCTCGGTGCCGGTTCTGCCGAGACGGTCCACGTCATGATCGAGGCGATGCGCTACGCCTATGTCGACCGCAATTCCGCGCTCGGCGATCCCGATTTCGTCGACAATCCGGTCTCGAAATTGCTTGATAAGGCCTATGCCAAGGATATCCGCGACAAGATCGACCCGTTCCGGGCCGGCGTGTCGCAGGAACTGATGCCGAAGGGCTTTGGCGAGAGTAAGGAGACGACGCATTATTCGATCATCGACGATGACGGCAACGCGGTCGCGGTCACCTACACGCTGAACGGGTCCTTCGGCGCCGGCGTCGTTGCCGACGGCACCGGCATCCTGCTCAACAACGAGATGGACGATTTCACCCAGAAGCCCGGCGTGCCCAACCTCTATGGCCTGGTCCAGGGCGAGGCCAACGCCATCCAGTCGAAGAAGACGCCGCTGTCGTCGATGAGCCCGACCGTGGTGGCCAAGGACGGCAAGCCGTTCATGGTCATCGGCAGCCCGGGTGGTTCGCGCATCATCACCATCACGCTGGAAGCGATCGTCAATGTCATCGACCACGGCATGAACATCCAGGAGGCGATCGACGCGCCTCGCATCCACCATCAATGGCTGCCCGACAAGGTTTATGTCGAGCCGTTCGGCCTGTCGCCGGACACAGAAAAGCTGCTGGCCGGCATGGGATATCACCTCGATCTCGCTGACCAGACCTGGGGGCAGGCGGCCGGCATCCTGGTCGGCGGCAAGAGCCTGGCGGAAATCGAGAAGGGCGGCGGCGCGCGCTACAACGGCGCCATCGACAGCCGCGCGGCCTCTGGCGAGGCGCTCGGATACTAGGCGAAACCCCAAAGGGTCTGGTGCGATCCCTTGGAATTGAGCACCGGCTTAGAAGGCCGGTGCTGGACCTTGTGTCTTCTGGCTCACAAGACCAGCGTGAGGGTGGACGCAACCAGCATCAAGGCGGCAATGCCGACGAACAGCGCATAGATACGCGGCCGGTCGAGTAGCAGCGCGTTTCCGGATATCCAGGCGGACGTGGCGCCGCCAAGCGCGAAGAGGAAGCCGTTGCGGTGCCCGAAGACCATTGATGCGGCCATCAGCCCGCCAATGATCAGCGCACCGAACACGATGATCACGGCAACGGCATATCTCTCGAAATCATTGCCGCTACCCATGCTCGGGCCGATTGCGTTCAACGTCGGCAGGTCGTCCGGATCGAAGGGGTTCGTCGACCCGTATTCGTCTTGACCGGCAGGCTCTCGCATCATTCGTTCTCCGTATAGCGGCAACAAATCATCAAGCCTTGCCGAGTGCAACCCGATCGCGCTGCCTTGATGCGTTCGACCGGTCCTTGACGTCTTCAGGCGGCGGCTTGCTGCCGGCTTTTTTGGTTCGTTCCTTGGTCTCTCAGGCAATCCAGGAAACGGCTGCCCAAAGACGACCGTGGCTTCGTCTATCATGGAATGCCTTCGTGGAGGAAAAATGATGCGAGGCGCGGATTGGGCTTCGCGGGCCGTGATTTTTTTGGCGGCCACATCGCACAGCGCTGTTGTACGGGCGAATCGCCTTGCGGCCAAGCGGCGGCTGCGCCCGGCATGCGGTTGCGTAAAGTTGACTTGTCAGGGCCATCAAAATGTTGACTATTAGACTCATGTTTCATAGTCAACCGGGCAGTGGTCACTGGAGACCGTATCCCGAAAACCAGGGCACGCCGCATTGCAGAGAGACCGAGAGCCCCAGTCGAGAGCCGCGTCCGATCACTTGCGCAGCCGAATGACCCGGCGCCAGGCGCTCGGGCTTTTCACGCTGCCGTTCGCCGGCATGGGGTTCTCCACGGCTGAAGCCCGTCCGTTGCGCATAGTCTGCCTGGATGACGGGTTGACCGAGACCTTGCTCATGCTCGGCGTCAGCCCGGTCGCCATTGCCGATCGGGAGGTCTGGGAGAAATGGGTGGTCGAGCCGCGGCTGCCGCCTGACATCGCCGATGTCGGCACGCTGCTCGAGCCCAATCTTGAATTCCTGCAGCAGCTCAGGCCCGACATCATCCTGTCCATGCCATATCTCGACGGCATCAAGCCGCTGCTCGAACGCGTGGCTCCGGTGACGACGATCGGTCTCTACACCGAAGCCGGGCAGCCCTATCAGCGCGCCGTCGAGGCGACGCGCCAGCTTGCAGGGCTTGTCGGCAAGGAAAGCGAAGGCGAAGCGCTGATCGCGGCGGCAGACGCGTATTTTACGGAGATTCGCCGGCAACTGGCGCCGCTGTCGGCACGGCCGATCTATGTCGTCAGCTTCCTGGACCCTCGCAATGTGCGCGTCTACGGCGCAAAGAGCCTGTTTCAGGAGGTGTTCGACCGCATCGGGCTCAGCAACGCGTGGACGGCGGAGACCAATTACTGGGGGTTTTCGACCGTCGGTATCGACGGGCTGGCAACATCCAGCGATGCGCGCCTCGCCTATCTCGAACCCTTGCCTGAGGGCGCCGGCGGCACGCTGACCGAAAGTCCGGTCTGGAACGTCATGCCCTTCGTGCGCAACCACTCGATCATGCGCCTTCCTGCCGTCCTGATGTTTGGCGCGCTTCCATCCGCGCGCCGTTTTGCTCGGGTCCTGGCGTCGGCGATGACCGCGGAGGCCGCCCGTGGCTGAGGATGCTGCGGCCATTGCCCAAGGGGGAAAGCATGCATCTGCCGGCCGGGCCTCCGCGTGGAGCTTTTTCAGCAATCAGCCGGTAGGCGCGATCCTGCTTTGCGTGATGTTGGTCGTGGCGGCGATCGCGGCAACCGTCTCGAACCTCACCGTGCAGCTGCCATCGGCGCTTTGGCTCCAATCGCTCGCCGCCCCCGACATTGATGATATGCGGCAGGTGCTCGTCCACTACGCCTTCCTGCCCAGGCTTGCCGTCAGCCTTTTATGCGGTGCGGCGCTCGGGCTTGCCGGAACCGTCCTGCAGCAGGTTCTGCGCAACCCGCTCGCCTCGCCCGAAACGGTCGGTGTCTCGGCCGGCGCCTATCTGGCGCTGGCACTAGCAACGCTTCTGTCACCGTCGCTGCTTGCCTTTGGCCGCGAATGGGTGGCGCTGGGCGGCGCATTCGTTGCCCTTGCCGCCGTCATCGCTCTGTCCTGGCACAAAGGCCTGTCACCGCTTTCGGTCGTGCTGGCGGGGCTTGTTGTCAGTCTCTATGCCGGCGCTATCGGCGCTGCCCTCATTGTGCTGCGGCATGAATGGTTGGCCGGCCTGTTCATCTGGGGCGCCGGTTCGCTGGGCCAGCAGGACTGGTCGACGACACTGTGGCTGTTGCCACGCATCGGCGGCGCGGCACTGGCGATCTTCCTCATGGTGCGGCCGCTGGCCCTGCTTGGTCTCGACGATGAAGGCGCGCGCAGCCTCGGCGTGCCGCTCGGCGCCTATCGCTTCGCAGGACTGGCGGCCGCGGTCGCCCTGATCGCGTTTGTCGTTGCCGCTGTCGGCGTCATCGGTTTCGTCGGCCTGGCCGCGGCGACGCTCGCGCGCATCGGCGGTGCCCGGCGGCTGGGCCAACAACTGGTGATGGCGCCGCTGATCGGCGGGGCGCTGTTGTGGACAGCCGACCAGGCCGTACAGATCGCCACTGGACCGCAAGGCGACCTGCTGCCGACCGGAGCGATCACAGCACTTCTCGGCGCGCCTCTGCTTCTCTGGCTGCTGCCGCGCCTTGCTCTTGGCTCGGAAGTCCCGACCTTGATGGCCGCGCGCCTGCCGCGCGCAAGCCGGCCCGGCCTTATACTGACGGCGATCGGCCTGGCCCTGCTTTTGCTGCTCGGGCTGGCCCTGCTCTATGGACCGGGTCCGCATGGCTGGACCTTCGCCTTCGGCGACGAGCTGCAGCCTTTGCTGTCGTGGCGGTGGCCTCGTGTGCTTGCCGCGCTGAGCGCCGGGGCGATGCTGGCGCTCGCCGGGCTGATGATGCAGCGGCTGACCGGCAATCCGATGGCCAGCCCGGAAGTGCTTGGCATCAGCGCCGGTGCCGCCCTTGGCATGATGGTGGCGCTGTTTGCGCTCTCCGATGCCGGACGCCCGGTTCAGACGGCGGCGGCAACCATCGGCGCCTTCGCCGCTTTGCTGGTGACGCTGGCGATCGGCCGCCGTGCCGCCTATGCGCCGGAGCGGCTGCTGCTCGCAGGCGTTGCCCTGACGGCCTTGTTCGACGCGCTGATCCTGGTGCTCACCGCCACCGGCGATCCGCGTGCCATGCTGCTGCTCAACTGGCTGACCGGCTCGACCTATGGCGTCGATGTCGGTGACGCCTTGCTGACCGGTGGTATCGCCGTCTGCCTCTTCGCGCTCGCGCCTTTCTTCATGCGCTGGCTCGACATCCTGCCGCTCGGCCCCGCCGCCGTGCAGGGCCTTGGCATTGATCTGAAGAGGACGCGGCTTTTCGTGCTGCTGGTGGTCGCGGCACTCACCGCAGCCTCGACGCTGATCGTCGGTCCGCTGACCTTCATCGGCCTGATGGCGCCGCATCTTGCCCGTCGCCTTGGCCTCTCCCGTGCGCTGCCGCAGGCCGTTGGCGCGGTGCTCGCCGGCGCGCTGATCATGGTCGCCGCCGACTGGGTGGGCCGCACCGCCATCTTCCCGCGCCAGGTCCCGGCCGGTCTCGTCGCCACACTGATCGGCGGCCCGGTGCTGATGTGGCTGCTGCGCCGCCGCTGACCGTTTTGCTCCTGGAGATATCCATGTCCAAGATATCCATGTCCAACGCGACCCCAGCCTTGATCGCCGACACGACGTCCACGATCTTGTCCCGGCGCAGGGCGGCGCCCCCTGGCGGATATTCCTGCATGTGCCGTCCGGGCCGGTGCCAGAAGCCGGCTGGCCGGTCCTCTACATGACCGACGGCAATGCCGTCATCGGCACGGCGGTCGACGCCATGCGCGCGCAGGCCTTCTATCCAACGGGCACCAATGTCGGCTGGGGCGTCATCGTCGCCATCGGCTATCCCGTCGAGGGCGCCTACGACCCGTTGCGCCGCTCATGGGATCTCGGCCCGCCGCCGGGCAAGACCTACCCGCCCTTCTACGAGGGCACGCCCGAAGTTCGGACGGGTGGGGCAGCGGAATTCCTTGCCTTCATCGAAGACGAGCTCAAGCCATGGGTCGCCAGTCGGGTCACGGTCGACACAAACCGCCAGGCGCTTTACGGCCATTCTTTCGGTGGCCTGTTCGCGCTCTATGCCCTGTTCACGCGGCCGTGTGCCTTCCAGACCTGGATCGCGGCGAGCCCCGCCCTCTATTGGGAAGAGCGTGCCATCGACCGCTTTCTCGAAACCTTCGAGGCCGCCGTTCCCGCTGGTTTGGCGGCGACCATGATCCTGTCGGCCGGCGAGTACGAGACCGAGAAGCTGGCGCCGTTCCAGATTGGCGCCGAGGACGAGGAAAAGCGCCTGCGGCAGAAGAAGGTGACACGCACCGACGAATTCGCGCGGGCAATGGCGCAGCGGCTTGATGCTCTCCCGGGCGTGCGCGCGCGCTTCGAGCTGCACGCCGGCGAGAACCACATGTCGATCCTGCCGGTCACGGTCAATCGCGCGGTTCAGGCAGCGTTTGCGGTCAGGGCTTGCGACTAACGGCCTTCACCTCTCAACGCTGCGATGGCTTGTTCCCGTTGTGCGGCTGCGTCCGCGTCCATAGCGCCAAAACGCAGGGCACAGCGGAATTTTTCCCCGGGTACGACGCGAACCAGGCGGCCTCTTTCCTTGGCCGCAAGATAGCCGTCTGGTTCGGCGGTGGCCGGCAGCACGAGGCCAAGTGCGTCCTGGTCGGCGCCGCGCGTGATCCAGCGGACGGCATAATTGAGCTCGTCGGGGCGAAAGCTGACGAAATCCGCCGTACGGTCCGGATGGACCTGCAAGGCGTGCGCCCAGCCCTGGAGGTCCGCCTTAGCCCTCATCGTCAGCACGAGTTCTGGGTCGATCGGCTCGCCCTTGGTCAGCAGGCGATGCCGCGAAGGATCGGCGACAACGGCATCGCGGTAAGCAAGGTAGCTTTCGCTCGGTGTGAAAAAGGGCGGCAGCGTCTGGCGCACGACAATGTCCGCGGAATCATCCGCTACGGTGTCGACCAGGCGCCCGCCATCGGCCGGCTTGAAATTGATGTGCGCCAGGTACATCAACTCCATGGCCGAGCGTTTCAGGTTCTCGATCACGATGTCGACGGCGACGCTGCTGGCATCGAGTTGCAGCCGTACGGTCGGCTCCATCACATAGTCATGGCTGAAAGCGACGGTCTGTCGGCAGCGCCCCGTCAGCGCCATGAAGGGTCCTTCGGAATTGCTGCCGGCGATCAGTTGCACGTCCTGATAAGGCGCATTGGGCAGATCGCCGTGAAGCGGGTGACGGTCATCCGGGCCCGGATTTCCCATTGCGGTGGCGCCGCAGTGAATGAAGAGCGCGCCGTAGTTGGAAAGATAGTCCCGGGTCGCGACCGGCTCATCGAACATCGAGCGCATGGTCAGGGAGCGGCCGAGGAAGGTCGCGTCCCAGATCTGCTGTCCTTGGAACGGCAGCATGACGATTTCGCCCTTCGCGTTGCTGATCCGAAGCCCGGCAACGCCGGATCGATAGCGAAAGGCGGTGGCGACAAGCCCGCGATAGCGCGCGACGATGGTTTCCGACGCGCCGAACTGCTCGGGCACGAGGTCGACGAAGACGTGATCGGAGTAGTCCAGATGCATTGTTTCGACCTCTATCTTCCGCAAGCGTGCGTGCCGATAGTCGCAGGAAACATCTGGAAATCAACGGCAGCACGCCTCACAGCTTCTGCCAGGACGGCTGGTGGAAAAGTCTCTTCGCGCCCTCCTGGGAGAGCGCTCGAAACTGCAAGCTTGCCAGGCAATATCCCGCGATTGCCTATCCGCGAGCCGGCGGCAGCTCGAACAAAGTGGCGCCATTCTCCCGGCCGCGCTCGACATAGCCGATAACGCCAAACCATCTTGCGACATCCGGCCCCTGCAGCCAGCTGCGCGAGTGGATGGCGAGGTTGCCGGCGAGCGCCTGGATGTGCCGGATATGCCGCTTGCAGAAGCGAACGGTCGCGGCACGGAAGAAGTCCTCCCGTGCGGCGAACAGCGTGTCGGCGGCGTCGCTGTTCTCATGCCAGGCGATGATCGCCACGGCCTTGTCGCCCTCGACAAGCGCGTGCGCGCGGCCCTCCTTCAAATTCATCATCAGATTGTCGTAGGCGATCTTGCTGTCCTTGCCGGCCGCCACGTATTCGTCCGACATCCGCTTGGACAGACCGCGAAAGACATCCTCCAGATCCCCAAGCGTTGCTGCGCGTGCTCTCATTTCACCTCCTGCAGCCCCGGCAGGCAGTTTGCCCCAGGGTTGACGGGTGGCCAAGCAAATTAAATCCGCATGCAGGCAGAAGAGCGCAAACTTGTTTCGGCCAATGATGCTTGCGGTGACCGGTTGGCCAGCTTTTATGGCCACCCTGCTGGCCGTCACCAAGCGGCAGATATTTTGGCTGCGACTCCCGGTGAGCCGACGCCTTGCACACAGCGCCCACGCGGCCAGATTAGCGGCCGGCCGGGGGATGCAGCCTTGTGTCGAGAGCAAAAGTTTCCTGGAGCTTCAGCGCATAGGTATCTGTCGCTACGCTTGCCACGAAGATCAAGTTCCAGCTATGTGAAGAGACCGCACTCGGTATCGCCACCACGCGATGGCCCATCAGAAGGTCATCCCCGAATGCCTGCTGACCCGCGCTTGGTATGCCGGGGCGCAGCCAGTTCGGATTGGGCACGCTTGCAGGATCGACGACATGTATAGCCGATGCATCGCTGATGACAGCGGCTGTTAACGTGTGAGGAACTGTGTCGAGGGCGCGAAAACCCTTATGTACGGCGACTTCGAGGATAGCCGTGGCGGGATCGATCGAGCAGTACACAGCTCTTACGCCCTTGCTGTTCCAGCGGCCGCCCACCCGATAGGCACCTTCGCCACTATTCCATGTCGCGGCATGGACGGCCTGGTCAAGCCGCCACGCGATGAGTTCCGTTCCTCCGAGCGCTATTGGCAGAGGCGTCATGCATAGACGCCGTATTCAAGCCGTTCGAGATAGTCTTCGACCAGTTCCACGCCGGCGGGAGTGCCCAGAAGATCGATCGGACGGCGCTGGTCGAGACCGATCGCCGGGCGCTCCAACCATTGCTCAGCTTCCGCCTGCGTACCGAGGACATCCGTCGCCTTCGCCAGGATCTCTGCGAATTTCCAAGTCCGTCCGCTTTGCTCTTGGCTAAGAGGCTTGGATGGAGCGTCTTTGCGGCGCTGCCAGGTTCGCAGGCTCATACCAACCGCCTTTTCGAGGGACGCCGTCTTGTCAATGAAGACCAGTTGTCCGACGAGATGGTTTAGCGCCGAGGCCGGCAGGCCACTTAGAAGCAATTCATGCGCATCAAGTGCGCTGGTCAATCGACGCGACAATATACGAGACCCGCCGAGCAGTGCCTCCACTCGTTGGAGACCGCCGTCTCTCGCTTCCGTAACGACCTTATCCGCCGTAGCCGTCATGTGCGCCTCCTGCGTCAACTGTCGCGTAAAATATGACAGTTGACGGTGGCGATTTCAAGTGGGCAGCGGGCGCTACTTGAACCCAGTCCGGAAGATATGACCGAGTGCGCGGCGTCGGTAGCCAGATGATTAGAATTAAGGCCGGAAAGGCGGTCGTATCTGACGTAGTGGGCAGGGTCTTGACGGCGCGCAAGACGGCTAAGCGTCCAACGATTAAGTCATTGATATTGTCTGGAAAATGGTGCCCAGAGGCGGCATTTTCGTACGACCTCAACGTGTATCATGGTGGGTCAACCTTCTTGCTAATGCAGACACTTAGCCGATTCTCATGTCTCACACTGTCGCAAATGAATGCAACCTATCATAGATAGAAAGGTGGATCTTGCGGTGGTTTGCGATAGGTGTATTTGGGAATTTTGGAGAGGTGGATGCAATGCGTGCCCTCAACCGACTAAGTGCCATTGCCGTCAAGAAGCTAGCGCCAGGCAAGCACGCCGACGGCGGTGGATTGTGGTTGCTCAGGCGCGAAGACGGCGGAGGCCAGTGGTTCTTGCGCTACACCATATACGGCAGGCGGCGGGAAATGGGCCTGGGGTCCATCGTGGAAGTCAGCCTCAAGGAAGCGCGCGATGGTGCCGACAAATGGCGGGCAGTGGCGCGGGCTGGAAAAGACCCCATCAAGGTACGCGACCGGGAGAAGCGGGAAGCCGCACGCAACCTGCACCTTTTGGCCGACATCGCCCAAGATGCTTTTGAGTCGCGCAAGGCTGAGCTGAAGGGAGACGGGAAAGCTGGCCGATGGTTTACGCCGTTGGAACTGCATGTGCTGCCCAAGCTGGGAAAAGTGCCGGTTGGGGAAATAGATCAGCGGGACATACGCGACACGCTGGCGCCCATTTGGCATGCCAAGGCCGATACCGCGCGCAAGGCAATGAACCGGCTGAGCATATGTCTAAAACACGCCGCTGCCCTGGGCCTGGAAGTCGACCTACTGGCCACAGATAAGGCAAGGGCCTTGTTGGGAAAGCAGCGTCATAAAGCCCAGAATATTCCCGCCATGCCTTGGTCGCACCTGCCCGCGTTTTACGCCACGCTTAAAGACGACAACATCACGCATTTGGCCCTGCGCTTGCTGATCCTCACGGGGGTGAGGTCAGCGCCTATCAGATATATTCGCCAGGACCAGATTGAAGGTGACGTGTGGACGATACCGGCCGAGGCAATGAAGGGGCGGCGGGACGCCACCACGGAATTCAGGGTGCCCTTGTCAGCGGAAGCGCTGGCCGTGATTGAGAAGGCCCAGCAGTTCGAGCGTGACGGCTACCTCTTTGCCAACCCGAAGAAGGGCGTCATTAGCGATATGGCCATGAGCCAGCACATGAAGCGTGCCAAGCTGGAGTACAGGCCGCACGGGTTCAGATCATCATTGCGGGATTGGCTGGCGGAAACGACGAACGCGCGGCATGAGGTAGCCGAAACCATGCTTGGCCATACGATCGGCTCAAGCGTTGAAAGGTCCTACCGCCGCACCGACTATTTGGATCAAAGGCGTGAGTTGCTGGAGCGCTGGGCGGTCCATGTCGCAAGCCACGTCGGGAAAAACTACCGTGCGCGGGTCCGGCTCTAGGTGCACGAAAGGTCGGTCGGACAGCGCCGCTCGATATTTTTTGTAGAACCGCTGAAATATTTTTCCCCTCTGGCTGTTACGCGTGCCTACGCGCACGCGCTGGACGGAGCTGCGTCCGGAGTGATGGATTCACTTTTCTTGTCGACCTAACCGTCTACTGATACCGACCCGCGACCTAGTCAAACTATGAGGTTGCGCCGATGGACAAAAAGATCACGAGGGGACCACGAGTAAGGCAGCATGGCACCGACGCCCAGCGGGTAAGAACTTGGCACGAGCTGACTGACCGCGAGCGGGATGAACTGCTACCCCCGACCCAGCGCCGCACGCTACGCCTGGGGTTTTTCGGTTGGGAGCACCGCTATGTTCGGGCAAGCGTGGCAGCCAATATGCTCGGCATCGGCGCTGCTGAGTTCGGCAAACTAAGCCGAGAACTCGAGATCAACGAACTGAGTGCAAAGGGGCAACGTCTGTTCCTTGTCCGCGACGTGCTGCTCATAAAAGCAGACCTGCATAGCCGTGGCACAGGAGTTTAGGTGATGGCTCAGGCCGTGAAATTTCTGAGCGTCAAGGAAGTTGCCGTGACGATGCACGTGTCAGTCGCGACAGTCTGGCGCTACGCGCAACGCGGCACGTTGCCGGAACCGATCAGGATAGATGGCCACACCTGGTGGATCGAGAGGGAAGTGCTGGCCGTGATTGAGAAGAAAATGGCAACCCGCCAGACGCACGTAAATGCGTCGGTACAGCCGCCACAGGCATCGAAGAACAAGAACAAGCGTATCCGTTTGCGGTTGGAAGAAGCGGGCTTGAGATAGCGCCATGCCCGCGATCCTGACCATCCCTGGCATTGGAACTTTTCAGCCGACCTTCGACGCGGTCAACATTTGCACCGACGTGCCAAAAGACCAGCTAGAGCAAATCTTGCCAAAGAAGCAGCTTGAGCAACGTAGCCACGCGTTCCAAATTGAGAACAGGCATGGGAGGCAAGGCAGCCGACTTAAGATCGTTTGCCTCCCAGGCAAGGCGGTGCTGAGGCTCCTGAAAAAGCATGAAGCTGCACTCGGCTCCTATTGGGCAAACAAGGTGGAAGCGGCCTTCGACCTTGATGCTGGGTCGGTAAAAGGCGCCCTCCTTCTTCGAGATTGGCAGCTACGGCACCTCGACAAGGTAAATCACAAGCGCGGGTACATCGGGTTCGTAAGCAAGGCGAAAAAAGGTCCGAGTCTCACGGCGGAGCGACTGAAGCGTCGAGGCCTGTTCGACCACCCCACGGTCTACTTCGAGCACGATAAGGCGGCCCACAACCTGAAAATCTACATTCGGCGAAGGAAGCTGGCGCTACGGCAATTTGGATCGATCATTACCCGCCTTGAATGGACATCGAAGGGCCGCCGGGCTGTCAAGGCTCATTTCGGCGGCGACCAACTTTCGGACCTCATCAACGCCAACTTGGAAAGCTACCTTCACCGGTTCCTAGTGCTGGAACAGATCGACTACGTCAAACTTGGCAAGCAGCTCTCACCGCGGACCGTGATGCGGCACGCGAAACCGACCAACGCGCGCGCGAACGCCGTTCAGGTAACCGCACTTTTCCGCAGTGTGGACTACCGAGCAAGAAGGGTCGCCCACCTTGCGATCAAAGTGCTCGAACAGCGTGAATGGCCACAGATAGCAGAAGTCCCGGAAGAAGTTTGGCGATCATCCCCGGCGCAGATAAAGGGGCGGTTCCGCAATGCCCTCAGAAAGATGCAGGCAAGGCGACGCGCGAAAAAGCCGGCAAGCCGACGGCGTCAGCGACACCCGCTTACAATGAAGAAGCTGCAAACCTGCTTCACAAGAATCCCACTGAGACGGAACCGCATATGGCTGCGAAAAAGGCGGCCGTAACAACCCTAATGAAGTGCACAGACAACACTACCGCTCAATTCCTACGAATTTTCAGTAAGATAAGACAACCACAGCTTTCATATAGAACGATCACGACTTAACGCCGACAAGCCTCATGCGACGACAGCGCTTTCTGACGTCGTGGGACATGGAATTCTCGGTTCTGGAAAAGAACCATGTAGTGAAAATGATTACGTCGGCCCCGAAAAAGGGCTGGCTGAAAGCCACCGTGTCGGCTTAACGCTGAGACCTTGGCGGAACAGTGCTCTTTTCGCCCGGCGTCCAGCGTTGGTGGAAGGTCAGCCTTCGACAACGGGCGATACAGCTTGAAACGGCACGTCAGCCGGCAAAGTCCTTGCAAACCGCCTTCGTACGCTTCTAGGACCTGTTTTCCCGCGCCGCAGTCATCGGCGTTGGCGGGATGAGTCGGTCCGGACCAGGCGGCATCCACTCAACGGTCTAGACCATGCTTCACAGGTACAAGTGATCGGCTACGGCGAGTCAGCTTAGTGACCCGAGAAAAGGCCGCACAGTGGCTTGTGGCATTTGGCCGGTGTTGGAGCCGGCAGATACCGTTGCGCTTGGTGGTGGCTGTTTCTGAGGCTAGGAGGGGCCGGTCCCGACTTGCGGCACGGGAGGGGTACCCATTCCCATCTTACCATCGGCCGTCGCTTAGGTAGGACCGTGCTCTTTTCGTTGGGTGAGGAACAAACGCCGCTGGCCCGCCTGCCAACTACATTTGTCGCCGCGACACATGAGCGGACAGCGGGGAAGAACCACGCGCAGGTGGCCTTTATGCAGGCGACTTTGCTGCCGCCCAGCAGCCGTATCTCTTGGGTGTCATTACGGGTGCGCCTACGCACTGGGCGGGCACGCCTCATTGGGAGTTGGCACACGGCAATACGCGACCAACTCTACGAACGGTGAACAAGCACAGGGATGTTGCTGTGCGTGCGACGCGCGAAAAAGCCGGCAAGCCGACGGCGTCAGCGACACCCGCTCACTGAGCGGGCCCCATAAAGAACTGCTTCATCGGAGCAGGCCGAGGGAGCGGCGGTTCCTATTTTGCGCTGGGAGGGGGGTACCTTCCCAAGCTTTCCTTGCCGACATATCGCTACCGTATTTGTTGTTTCCCTGATTGACCGGAGCCTAGAGACCGAGGTGCCGAACGGGCCGAGGTGTGCACAAACAGGGATGGCGAACGCGCATCACTTATCATCTATAATCAAAAGTTGACAAAAGTTTATGTAACAGATACACCGCCCTTGTGCCCCTTATCGCGGGCGGCGGGAGAAAATCATATGGCTACCTTTGACCCTACAAAATTCCAGCAATTCCCCAATGGACCGCTGACGCCGCAAACAGTCCAACGCCTTGTGGCGATCAAAGAACGAACGGGGATGGCATATGCGGCCTTGGGTCGTAAACTTGGATTCAGTGGAACGTTTTTGCATCATCTGATGAACAGCAGTGCAAACGTGGGCACTCAGCACATTGAGCGGATCGCTTCCGCCCTTGATCTCCTGGAAAACCCCGGTCAGGTCGCCGAGGGTCCTGCGAGCGTGGCGGGCATGCTCCAACACAGCTTTCATCTCCGGCCAGGGCTTCAGATTAGCATCGATCTCCCCGACGACCTGACAGACAGGGAGGCCGATCGCTTGGCCCGGTTCGTTCAGTCACTTCCGGTCGCATGAGCAGAAAGTGAGACCCATGACCAATATGGCAGCCTCACGCGCCCTGAAGATGATAGAGGGATGCGTCGATCCGAAGAGCCTCAGACAAATCGCCGCGAATGCCCGTCGACAAGGGGAGCTGGCTGTTGCCCGTGCAGCTGATTTGCGTCTCTATGAAATCCTTCCATCGGAAAAGCCGGGCACATTTGAGCATGACGTATGGCGAAGCATCTACGCGTTGGAAGGCACGCTTTCGAGCGAACGCGAAAAAACGACGCGGTTGGCGCGAACACGTCAAAAGATCGCCCGAGTGGGCGAGCTAGAGACGGTCAAGGACCTGATACTCAGCGCGAAACCATCGGAGGGCTTCTCCATGCTCCTTGAACGGCAAATGGCCGAGCTGACTTTCGAGGCGGTTTCCCTTCGACATTCTGAGAGGTTTGACGATTCGGTATTACACGCCGCAGCGACACGATTACGATCGGTTGGAATTGAGGTCGATCGGTCATGAGGCGCAAAGCAGCTCTAGCAGTAGAGCCTGGGGACCGGTCCTGATTTGCGGGCTGGGAGGGGTATCCTTCTGGAGTGACCGTGCTTCGAAATCGCACCAGATTTTTTCTGATTTCCTCACACCGGCTATTCGCCCGAGAAATGACCGCTGAGAGGCATAACCGCTTACTTGCACACATCGCCTTGTCAGCCTTTGTCGGGCCGAAGCAGCGGCGACATGGATGGAGTTCGAATCTGAACGCTACTGGCGCCTTAAAGCTTGGCGGAAAGCATCACAGAAAAGATCCCGACCCTGAGGGGTCCGCTTCATATCAGCGCTTATCTTGTCGATCGAGCGGTTCACTCGTTTCCTCACTGTCTGCGGCGTCGCGCCGTACTTGCGGTAAAGATCATCCATGAGCACGTGCCAAGCCTTTTGGGCCTTTCGCTCGGAGACTCCACATATCGGCAGCAGCTGAAGCATAGCAAGATTATCGATTTCCCTCTGCGTCGGCTGCGCTGCCTCGGCTCTGCTGCAAGCCAGCAGGAGCAGTATTATCAACGCATTGCGCAACACAATTCCCCTTTTTAAAGCAAGGCGACATCATTACTCCACGCAAGCCTCATTGCGAGTCAAGGTCTTTGCCAACCGCGCTCGAAGGCAGCTTGCCCACTGGGAGGGCCCCTATTCCTATCTACCTTGCTTCTAAATTCTCACCAGAAATTTTCTTACTTCCTCACACCGGCTAATTGCGGGAGATTTGGCCGCTGAGCGGGATACCGTTTGTCGGCACTCTCAGACCGCCGGATCGCTCATCGGCGGTTGCCGGGCTTTCTCGGCAGCGACAGGGGCGGTCTACGGTGGCTGAGACTGTGACCTAGCCGCTTTCCCGACAGACTTGACTGAACCAGCCGGTTAGATGATTTTTAGTGCGTGCTTTGAGAAGAAGCGGCGCCGGGCATTTTCTGAGCCGTATGATAACCGACGACGGTCTGACCTCACGTCGAAGATAAAAAGAAACAGCACCAGCTCAGGCTGGCCGCGCTGCCGACATAGCTTCCCAAACAAAGAATCTGGCTGCCGCCTGCGATGGTGTGCGGCCCTGAACGCTTATGGAGAAGAAGATGCGGTTTGCATTGGTGAACGACGTGCGGTGTGAGGCATCGCCTGGAATGATCGCTTTCTGCCCGGGGTGCACGCAGCCAATGACTGCAAGGTGCGGAACGCAAAGGGTCTGGCATTGGGCGCATCGCGGCAGCAGGAACTGCGACCCGTGGTGGGAGCCGGAAACCCCGTGGCATCGCGGCTGGAAGGACCAATTTCCAGCGGGATGGCAGGAGGTGATCCAGCGTGACGAGACAGGTGAGAAACATATTGCAGATGTGAAGACCGAGTATGGCTTGGTCATCGAGTTCCAGCATTCGCATTTGCCGGCACAGGAGATGGCAGCACGCGAGGTGTTCCATCGAAATATGGTCTGGGTCGTGGACGGAATGAGGCTGAAGAGAGATCGATCCCGGTTTCTTCAAGGTCGAAGGCTTTTCAGGCCGATACCCCGAACAAGCATTTTCATTACACCTAGCCCGGAAGCGTGCTTCCCTATCGCGTGGGTTAAATGCACTGCGCCTGTGTTCTTCGACTTTGAAGGTGTCGCGGCTACAAGTGAGCCATCAGGACCAAATCCCAGCATGCTCTGGTGTTTGTTGCCGGAACGCGTCGAAGGGCATGCCGTCGTTGCGGCGCTGCCGCCAAGTGCATTCATAAATGCGGCGCGGAAGCGTGCGGAGATCTTTCCAGGTCAAGCGATATTGGGAATGGTCGCCACCAGATTCAGGTATGAGCGGGCGCTTGAGGCCGGCCGTTGGGCTTATGCGCCTCCTCCGCGCCGCCGGAGACCGTTCCGCCGTAGTCGCAGGATGAGGGACACTTGAGGAACCAGAGGAGCGCCAATGCTTCTCTGACTAGCAGTTGTGCTTACCCCCAGACACCACATGAAAACCCAGGGAGGGAGGGGTACCTTCTTACGTTTCCTTGCTTCGAAATCGCGGCAGATTTTTTCTGACTTCCTGCGGCCGACGCACAGTCACCGGAAAAGACCGGCGATAACGACCAGGCGACCGTGCGATCAGCTAGCAATTGCCTGTCATCGCCCCGACAAACGTCCGACAGCGGGCAAGGCGAGCATAAGGTCTACCTTTGGACGGGCAAGCTTCCGGCTGGGCTGGAGCAGCGCAGCACGCCGCGAGGTGCGGAGTGACGCGCGCGGAAAAGTATGCCATCGGCATTGGCGGGTTCTTAGGACTGGTCTGATGGTCGGCCAGCTCTGTATCATCGTTTGGGGGTCACGGTAATGCAGAGGCATCCACAGTAGCAGCGAGTCAGGCCCCGATGCGCCGGAGCCTCGTGATTTCGTCGTCTAGCGTTCGGTAACCTGCAATTAGGTCGGCGGTCCATACCGCCAGATCGGCCGGAATGGTCTGCGCCGCTATAATGTTCCGGTGCGCGGCCTCGCCCCGTAAGGTCGCCAGCGATACGACCCTTGATTTGAAAGTGGGGTCAAAACCGTTGATGTCGACCCCGATGAGGGCCAACAGGTTGAACTGGTAATTAAAGGACATCCCGTGGTTTTTGGTTATCTGGTTGAGATAGATTTTATGACCTCTGTCCAGCGCCCTGGTAATGTCGGCACGTGATGCGGCGATCATGGCTGGCTTCATTAAAATCCCAAAACCGGCGATTCCGATCAAGGCAGCGACCTTCGCCAGATCGGGACCGTCAGAGGTGGCTTTGAAGTACGGAAATACGCAGAGGTGCTTTGCGATGCGCCCTAACCGGTTCTTGGTCGTATAGTCTGCAAGAGCGGTGTCAGCTGCCAGCTTGCAGCGGTCCTCCATGTACGCCTCGCACGCGGCATGTGTCATCACCGCGTAGATGGATGCGGCGTCATGAATGACCGGCGGTGCGAGCGTAGCAGGCGCCGCTGGTTGTGCGGGTAGCTGCGCAACCAGATGAAGCAGCCGAGCTTCAAGGTCCCTGAACAGACGGGTGACCATGGTCGGCTCAGAATTGGAAATTCTGCGACGGGTATTGGATCACACCGTTGCCGAGCGTGTGTACCAGCGCATGACGCCACTCGGTGAAGCGGATTTGCGTCGCATCCTCGGTTTTAGTTGAAACCTGCAGCGATCGAACGAACGCCTCGTTGTGTTCGCAGAGCCCTTTGAAGGCGTCCCTAACGGCATCCGCGGATTGAATGGCTGCCGCTGCCGTATGCGGCTCCGAGAAATAGTAATTCATGATGTCCATGACCGCCCGGTTCTTGGCCATGAGGAAGCGGCCTTCCTGCCACACCTTGTACGCGTCGTAACCAAAGATCTTGACGGTAGCGTCCACAGCAGTCTCAAAGCGATGCCACGTTTCGTTCAGCACCGGCTCCATGCCTTTCCAGTCTTTGGTGCAGTAGGAAGTCACATCGTCCAGAAACTGCTTCATATTGCCGACGTACGACCCGCCGAAGATCTGGAACCCGATATAGCGCGTTGCAACCTCCATATCGCGCATCCGGAAATCGGGCACTTTGGTAAAGATCATCTGCATGCCTGGTGAGGCCGTCGTCATGTCGTCGAGCCAGTTCACGAACGGCCCCGGGAACAGCGCGCGCCGCAACTCCTGAGGCGACAGCGTCACGCTGTTCTGGTTCAAGCGCAGGAAAAGCAGATACAGCAGTTCGTTCGACCAGTTCTTGATGACCGTGGTTCGAACAGTATGGGATTGGAACGCATCCAGAGCGCCTTCCAATGCCGGCTTCTGCTGCATCTCGTCATAGGTCAGGTTCTCCAGGTCCGCCCGGTATTCGCAACCTTTGAGCCGCAGCGGGTCCTTCGTGTCTAGGCAGAATCGGGCAAGCGAGTTCAGGCGCTGCTTGCCGTCGATCACAGCGAAACGACCCGGTTGCGTTTCTGCAAGCACGATCTGGGGGACCGGGAGCCGGAGGAACAGGCTCTCGATGAACTTCGACACCTTGTCCGTCGTCCAAGCGATTCGGCGCTGATAGTTAGGCTGGAGGTCGATTTTCTTCCGCTTCAGCAGGTCGACCAGAACGCCAATAGTCCAGTCGGTAGGTGCAACCACCATTTCCTGGAAATCTTTGGGCTTGATATTGAGGTCATCTTCACTGACCTCGCCTACGCTGCTGAACAGATCGTTGTTGTCGTCCATGCGTCCCTCCGCGTTGGCCGTAGCCTAGCGATATTATTGCCGGAGTCATCGGCTGTATGACGATTTGGTGCGCCCACACCACAGTTATTGAACGGCGGGCACCGCGAGATAGCTCACCACGACCTGAGCAAGGCCAACCAGGATAAGAACGCCGGTCAACACGGCAAGAATGGCCTGTAGCCGGGCGTTCTGCTTGAATCGCCTCTCCTCCAGCTCGTAAGCAATCAGCCCTGAGATGCCGCTAACGGACAGCCGATAGTTTCCGGCCTCCTGGTCCAACTCTCCGGATTGTACAAGCGATTGCAGGATAAGCCCGTAATAATTCGTCGTGGCTTCACGGTCGGGGTGCCTGAAGCTTCGTAGGGAATAGAGTTTCCAGATCAGGTCTGTCCGATCTGACGTGAAACCACCCTTCTCGATCGTGTTCGAGACGAAGTACCGGAGGACATCAATGCGCCCCTGCCGCACGAGCGGCCTTCGGTTGAAGCGTGCCTGCGCCCACCGGTCCTTGAGGTGGTAAATCCAATGATAGAAAGTCCATTGACTTAAAACAAAGCGCCAGGCTTCGGTCGTGGTGATGCGATGGCCTTTGAAATAGTGTTCGGCTTTGAAGCCAAAGTCCTGCAGACCGGCGCGGGGGATACTGCAGGCATAGGCGCCGCCAGTTGGCTCGTTGTAGTAGTGGCCGGAGGCAGCCACCTGCCCGAGCCCGTCTACCAAGATCTCATTGTTCTGGTTAGCCGGATCATAGAACCGGATATGAACGCAGTCGTTGCCGCTAGCGGACGAACCGGTGATGAAAAGCCTTTCCGGTACGGGTTTCTTAGCCGCGATCTTCAAAGCGGTGACGTATCCTCGATTCCGAATCCAAGTCCTGACGGCCATACCAGCGCTCCCCTCACCACAATATAGTAGTCGCCGGGTGCGCCCGTTAGGGTTAGGGTGGTTTCCATCCCCAGAAAAGCAAAAGCAGCCCGCAGGTTGCTCGCAGTCGCGCTTGGCTAGCCGGAGGTAACCCTGCCGCCCGCCATAGGCATGTTTAGCTGCGCTCGAACCGGCGTAATTTCAGCGCGTGGTCATAGTGTGAAAGTCCCATTTCACACTCTCGGACAGTTCGAGGGAATTGTGACGTCTGTTTTTGGGAACCTGCATAACAGTCCGCAAACCGACATGAGGCGCAAAGCTGCCATCCGACAGCGGTCACGACACCCTAATAGATAGGCATACCAACCAATAACCCCATTTTAATATGAATTATCAAAAAGATAGACCGACATAGAATACCCAACGAACGACTATGGAACGACGACGACTTGGGAAAAAACACCTCACCTACGAATTGTCCGTTGCCTGTAGGTGGACGACTGGTTTTCCTGGGGATGTGTCGTATGGAATTTCCCTTCCATGGAAAAGAAACATCCACCGAAAAGTGAAGTTACCCTGATCGTGGAGATTGCCCGTTATCACACCGCACGCCGAAGCCAGCATTGAAACATGCTCTTTTCCAGCGTTTAGGAAGAACAGGGAGGACTATGGTGGGCCTGGCGGGCTGTTGGTGTTGTCTGGGGCCGACAAATGACCGGACAGTGGCGTGCGCTAATCAGCTGCTGCCTTGTAGTGTCAATGCCCCGTCACGCAGCCGTCGGGCCTGTATGAACCCAGAGCCATAGCTCCCGCCGCCCCGAAACCCACCCCCACTACCCCCACCGCTAAGCGGTCTCGATAGATTGCATCAATTAATAAATTAGCAGATACTTAAAGGCGAGACGCCTTTCACCAACTTCGACACCACAATCTGTGCGATCAACGTGGGGATCAGGGGCATGCTCTCATGGGGTCTATTTGTCAGAGCCACGTCATGCGCGACATTTTTGTGCAACGTCAGCGTCCATCTTGCCTTGGCGCAAGAAACCAATAATGCAGGAATAATTACTGAGGAGACTGTCCATCAAGCGATAGATCTTCTTAAGAAAACTATGAGCTGCCAAGCCCCACCCATCGTTGATGGCCCTGACAAAATTCTAAAAGAGCTTAGCTCTATTGGCGATGAATATCAGCTTGGCGTTCGGGAAAAGGTGACAGATCACTATGCCAAGCCAGGGGTGGACGTCACCAAACTGGAGACTTGGGAGTCGATCGGTGAAGTCACGGAATCAAAAGTCCAGTATGGCGCTAGCTGGGGGCTGCTGAATACCGCCACCGTGGAGGGGAGCAGGGTTGCTCTGAGGTGCGTTGATAGCAAACCATGCATCGGCCTATACGACTATCCTGAGGACGAGTACGGGATAGGGGCCGACGGTTCCAAGCAGCACGGAAATCAGGGCGACAATTATCGTGACAACGTGACAAAACGCGAAAGCAAATCTTCCTTGTTGCTAGATGGGATCTGCGAAGAGCAAGTGGCGAATGTTGCTCTGGGAATGAACATTCTCATACAGGCCTCCAAGTCGGGCCTTACAAAGCCAAAAGACCTGTCGGAACCGTTTATCGTGGTGGCACCCCCCGCGATCGAGGCGCTTACCATCAGAGACCAGCCCCGCAAAAGCGATGACTCAGTCCCTATTGGCACTATACCGATATGGTCTGGCAACCTTTATCCTACCGAGTGCAAAAAGATCGAGGGATACAAGTTCGAATGGTGTAAGATTCATTGGGCTGGGGTGGACGGCTGGATTTCAAAGACGCTATTGAGGCCGACGAAATAGGAAATTACGGCTCCATCATCCTTGAATAATAGTATTCGCCGCCGCTGCTGGACCTATTTCCATCCCAAAGGCCACATTGAACCGCACAGTGGGCAATCCTGTAACCTGACCCCGGCGGTCCCAACCCCTTAAAGTCAGTGCGCGAGCTGCACGTATCCATACATGAATTAGTTGGACCGATAATGGACGGCGAAAGTCGCTCTTCGGCTTCCGCCTGTCTACGCATACGTGCCTTAAATTCTTGCGCTCGACGCCACGCAGCCTCCTGATCTTTCCGCGCAGCTTCTGCCTGTTTTTTTTCGGCCTCGATTTGATCAGCGATCCGCGCCTGCTCTTCGATTTCTGCTTGGTGTGTATCAACGTATTTCTTAGCGGAGTCTTTCATCTTTGATTGGAATTCGTCGTCCATGTTCCCCAGAGAGCTATCGCGCTTTTGCTCGGCTCCTTTAGCACTGGAGGCAGCTGAATCGAGCTGTTTACTTAGATCGAGCCCCTTTGGCGTCGGATTGACGGCGTTGTTGTCATAGGGAGATTTAGCACACCTTTTTACGAACGCATTGTATGGGTACATTGCGTTATTGTAACTATTCACTTTGTCTTGGCAGCGGCTAATCTCGTATATATTCATACGCTCCATGTAATCTTCGCCGCAATAGTCTTTATAATTCATTTCTGGGGCCAGCAATAACGGAGAAGGGCAAACTTTCTCGTTAACGGTCTTTTTCATACTAGCTATTCTGCCTAGGAGTTGGCTATCGTCAGCTTCAGCACTGATACAGGCAAAGATAACGCAAACAATCGTAACCAGTGCGCGCAGCGCCGCCTTTGGCGATGCCAGATGGCTGTGTTGTCGAGGAAACCGTTGGCCAATTGTCGAAAGGGGGCACCACCTCCCTACAAAAGGCAGCATCCGACGGCATGTTGATAAGAACCGCATAACAGATCGTCCTAGGCCCAGGGTTTTAGTCCCGCACGAAAATTTATGGACAATTTGCAGGTCCAAACTGCTGCGTCGCATCCAACGGACAGACTTAGAAGGCAATATGCGTCAATGCTAATGTATTGGCAATGCTGCTTACCAATTGGGGGAGGCTCGTCGTCGGGGAACTTGCGATTGAGCGCGGGCCTGCTTCCGGCGCGCTTCTTCGTCAAATTGATGTTTGCGCGCACCCCTCCAGTTTGCTTGGAACTCGTCTTCTGCCATAGGCTCCAACTAGCCCGCCGCTGTCATTAGCGCCACCCTTGCGCAGCCTCACTCGGCGCCGCTGCTATTCTCGGCGATGAACTCGACGCCGGCCGATTCGAGCGCGCGGCGGACAGCTTCGGCACTGGCCTCCATGCGTCTCAGAGTTGGAATGGAGATCCATGCCGACGCGGCAAGTTGGATTGGTCGAGGCCTGCAAGTGAAACGCGCAACAAGGATATCAGCCTCAATACCGACCGGCTCCCGCGTACAATGGCGGTGTTTCGCCCTCTACGTGCGTAGGGTCGTCATGTGCAATGAGGTAACGATTAATTCTATCAAGTATTTTAAGTCAAATTTCCAGTCGGTTCTATTATTTAGATCCGTCATACCATCCTTCTTTGCCCAACGGTGAGCCATAAGGATCGAAGGTCTTTCGGCAGGTATTGCCTAGCCACTTGCTCACCGCTCGACGCACAACCGAACCTGGATTGCTGGAGAGAACCGCTTCGACATTGCGTGCCTGCCACAAGCGATCAACTTTTGCCCAGCAAACTCCGTCTTCGTTATCGTCAAATTGGGCGCAAAGGCTGTATTTGTTCTTTCTGATCTCCTGAAGCTCAAATTCCACCTGTCCTGCTGCCTCAGCCAGGTCGACACCCATCTCTACACTTTCCCCAAACTTGTTTCCTAAAGCCTGAAGCGTGGGCGGCACGGGCAAACCGGAAGATTTCAAGACGTCTAGGAACTTTTGGTATTGTTTAATGCCTTCTCGTGCCTCCGCCACCTCTTTTGCGTTCGATGCCGGATCGCAAGCAGAAGGCGCACCTTTAGCCGTGCTTGGATCAGTTGCCTTCGCAGGACAAACAAGCGCAAGAGCGAGGAAAGTCACCGAACAGACAACCCTATGCGGTCCGTGACCGGTCAATATTGATCGCATAAGGGCCGCTAGCAAACACATGAGGCCACTTTCCACCGCAGGCCAACTGCCACTGTCTCCGGTCGGTGGAAGTGTGCGCCGATGCTAATGTTATGGCAATCGTGTCTCAGTGGGAGGGGCCGGTACAGATTTGCGGCACGGGAGGGGTCCCCTTCTGGAGTGACCTTGCTTCGAAATCGCGCAAGATTTTTCCTGACTTCCTCACGGCGTGCAGTCCGCGCGAGATTTGACCGCTGAGCGGCATAAGCCCATCTAGGCATTACCTGACCATGGGAGCGGTTGTCGGTTGTTGTCGGGCTTTTCTCGGCAACGCCAGGGGTGGTCTAGGGCCGGGTCTCACCACTACCGCGCGGTGCACGTGACATCCTGCGATTCTAGTGGCCTGACAAGCCGCCCGCCTGGGTGATCGCACTGCCAATCAACTTTGCGCGGTCGGCATAGGTTATACCGCCGTGGCTAGGATGCCTGGTCTCAATGCACTTCACGCCATGCCGGCGGCACATATTCGCGGCGCGCTTTCCTAGCGCAACGACAGACCTGTCGAGCAATTCGTGCCGGGTTACCGTATCGAAGGACTCATCGAAGGCCGCCTGGGAAACTTTCGCGCCGTAGCGCATGTCTGGCACCAGATGGAACACTTGTGTGACGTAGACCGCTTTTCGGTCAAAGCCGTTAATCAGGTCCAGGACGTCATTGAAGACCATTCCGGGCAGATAACCGCGCTTGCGCAAGAGAGGCAGATTGGCCGTGATCGACTGCTCATCCAACCAGTTGTTCGCAAGGAGTACTGGACCTGTCATAGACTTGGAAATGATCTGGTATGGGCTGACCCAAGGACCGTCCATTCCGACATCGGCCAGGGTGAGGAAGCCCGGCCGCGACAGTTCTCTGCGTTTCTGCACAATCTGATGGTAGCGCACGTCGGAGCTCCGGGAGGGGCCGGTCCCAGTTTGCGGATTTTCCTAGCCTACGCGCTGCAATTTGCCGCCGAAGTTCATTAGATAGCCCACGCGAACTTTCGTCAGGTGCCTTTGATCTTCGGGAACTAAACCAACCCACATAGAGAGATTTCCGAAAGGGGCGTGATTCTTGTCAGCGAGATAGAGAAGCAGCGTCTCCGTAACAACCGTTAGTCCCTCAAGCCAATCAGACATGAATGCGGCAAGATCCGTTTCCTCCAGGGGGGTCTTGGGATGCACAACTTCAATTGAAGGTGGATAAACTTTTCCGTCTGGTCTGAGCTGAAAATCCTTCGCTACGATCCGCTGATTTTCGTTGCGGTGTTCGACGCAATGTCGCGTGTTGCGAACCTGATGGCCAAAGAGTGCCACAGCCTTTGCATAAGCCGTTGATGGGGCGTTTTCCCCAAAGGCCTTTGCAAAGGCCAGAGGGAGGTTGTCAGGAAATTTTCCTTCGGCTCTCATTTGCGGGCCATAGAAGACTTCGGCGAGACGATATATTGCCTGAAGCGCGTGTTCCGCCTTCTGGATGAACGTATTCGCTCGAGACTCGACTTCCGTGACAGCTGGCAGTCTTGTCGGATCGTTCGACGCCTTTACATCGGCAATTCGCTTTTCTTGGTCTGCCTGTAGGTGATCCAGAACCTTCTGCGCCGCCAAAAGGTGAGTCATGATTTCGGCCGAGACCAAAACCACTCGGTCTCTCACCTTCTCATCCGGAAAATGGGTTTTGGTAAAAAGTGCGTCGGCCGACAGAAACGTTCGGGCAACGATGTCGGATTCCGAACCAGCCTCAGCGAACAATTGCTGAGTGTTGGGAACATTAATGTTTGTGCGATCAGGGTCAATTTGATCCGCGAGTCTGATCTCATGCACTGAGTTCTGCTTTATCACAAAAGCTGATCCCGTGGTCGCGACCATGTTCAGGACCGCTGCTCCGTCGCCTTGGCCGCCGATTGTCATCGAGAACGCGGATTCGCGTCTTAGATCGATTGGACGTTTGGGTGGCTTACTCATTGTCTTGCCCTACGATATCGCTGTGGTCCGCGAACCAGCGGCTTTTCGGCTTCCTTCGCTTCGATCAGCGCAACGATATCGCTAACCTCCCAAAGCTTGCCAGTCACGCCAGCGGCCATTGCCGGCGTCACGCGGGCGCTTGGGCTTACGAGGCATCCCTATTCCGTGTCCCAATGTTTTTGAATGAATGCCTTTAGCTGAGTTCTTATCTCAGATACCGGCACCTTCTTGTCTCCCATCATTGCCGCTTGTTCGAGGATGGCCACTTGATGCATCTCCGAGAGTGCGCCCCAATGGATGGCTATAGCAGCCCCAAGACGCCGCAAAAATTCATCGTCTTTTGCCTCAAAATCGTCGGGCCGCTGCTTGATCGTTATCGTCATAGTGAGTCCTCCACGTACGTCTCGGATCATATAAGTGATCACTGTTCAAAGCGACAATCTATCGATCAAATTTCAAACTGACCCACTGCCCCAAAATGGCAGCAGGCAGTGGAAGCCTGTGTCTCGGCTATGGAAGACGAGGCATCCCCGAAGGATGCCCGAAAGGCCTTTGCCGCCAAGGAAGAAGGAATGTTCCTCACCCTCTAACTAACGCTGTCCCGATCTTATTTTCGCGATTTTACCGAAGGGGAATCTATTTAGGGTGATTGCGCTTGAGACCAAGGGCGACCAGTTGGACAACCTTGCTACACCTACAAGGTAAGCAGGTTTGGCATAGTGCCAACGAAGCGTTCTAAGGTGGATTTCCGGGTGGATGTAAATCCACTGAGCCCTTCTATCCAACTGGAAATAAAGCATTTTTAGTAGGAAAATGGTGCCCAGAGGCGGAATCCAAGTGAGGAAAGTATGCCAGTACTTTCAGGATGTTACTACCCACGTAGCCTGCGAACAACCAACATAAATACCAACAATATATTTCTGTGGATTACTTTCATTCCTCGTGGAATGCCCGACTGATTTGGTCCGACAGCGGCTTCACAAAATAGGAAAGCGCCGTACGCTCGCCCGTCTGGACCATCGCTTCGGCCGGCATGCCGGGCACGAGCGTCAGGTCCTTGAGCTTCGTCAGTTCCGCATGCGGAACCGATAGACGCACCAGGTAATACGAAATGCCGTTTTTTTCGTCCGTCGCCAGATCGGCTGCGATCCGGCTGACATATCCGTTCAATTCCGGCGTGGTTCTCAGATTGAAGGCTGACATCCGCAGCACGGCCTTGTGACCAAGCTGGATTTGGTCGATGTCCTTCGGGGTGATCCGTACTTCCAGCGCAAGATCGTCGCCTTCCGGCACGATTAGCATGATCGGATCGGCGGGCGTAATCACTCCGCCGACCGTATGAACTGCGAGTTGTTGAATGGTGCCTGACTGCGGCGCGACGATATCGATCCGTCGCAGTTCCTGTTCAGCCGCCACCTTGCGCTCACCATACTCCCCGATCTGCGCCTGAACCTCTCTGAGCTCCTGGCCGACTTCGGTCTTGAAATCCTGATCGATCTGCGGGATCTGCAGGCGCGTTTCGGCTATGCGGGCTGCTGTCTGTGCCTGATGTGCGATCTTCTCACCGCGTTCGCCACCGAAAGTGGCAACCTGGATCTTCAGGCTGTTCAACCGTTGGTCCGAGACAATGCCTTGGTCGCGCAGCCCACTCAGAACAGCAATTTCCTTAAGGAGAACCTCGATCCTTTTTTCACAGGCAATTTCCTGCGCCTCGAATCCTTCGATCTCGTGGTGATATTGAGTAATGTGTTCCGCCAGTTGCGCCTGCTTTCCGTCGCGGGATTGTCTGCGGAATTCGAACAGCAGCGTCTCGCTATGTATTGCCGAAGCTACGTCCGGAACATCTCTTCGGACGAGCAGCCAGTCCGGGAAGGCGATCTCCGCGAGATCGTCACGTTCAGCATCGAGTCTTGCCTGGTAGGCGGCGAGCTCATCGAGCCGCTTGGTGACTATGGCGAGATTGGCGCGCGTCTGGGTGGCATCGAGCCGCATGAGGATGTCGCCGGCTTTCACTTTATCGCCTTCGCGCACCAGGATTTCTCCCACCACCCCGCCGGTCGGGTGCTGCACCTTCTTGACATAGGAATCGACGACAAAGTGTCCGGACGCGACAACCGCACCGGAGAGATTCGTGAAGGCCGCCCAGGCTCCGGCTCCTCCCACAAAGATTACGCTCGCCAGAAGGCCCGCCACCAGGTGGCGGCGAATGGAGCTGGAAACGTCATTGTTCTGATGAATGCCGGACACCGGGATCCTCCATGTCAGCGCGCTCTCCCACACGATCCTGTGTAGATTCGATGGCCTTGACGCCAGCGCCTCGTGCCATCGCTGTCCCCTTCAGGACTTTGGAAAGTGCTTCATCACGCGCACCGAATGCTCGCTGCCGTCCACCTTCCATCACCAACACCAAATCCACGGCGCGGATGGCGCTCGGCCGATGGGCGACGACAACCGCAATGCCCTTGCGCTCGCGCACGGAGGCGATCGCCTTAACGACCGCAGCCTCGCCTTCCGCATCGAGATTGGCATTGGGTTCATCCAGCACAACAAGGAAAGGGTCTCGATAAAGAGCACGGGCAAGACCGATACGCTGGCGCTGCCCGGCGGAAAGTGCCGATCCGGCCTCACCGATCGGAGTTTCGTAGCCGTGCTCAAATCGGAGGATCAGTTCGTGCGTGCCCGCTGCTTTCGCCGCGGCGACAATAGCCTCAGGGTCAGGATTATCTTCAAAACGAGCAATGTTTTCGGCAATGGTGCCGTCGAACAGTTCAACACCTTGCGGCAGATAGCCGATATGACGGCCTAGTGCTTCCCGGTCCCATTGATCGAGGCTTGCGCTGTCGATGCGAACCTTTCCGGCGACCGGCGCCCATGCGCCGACGATGGCGCGCGAGAGTGTCGACTTGCCCGAGCCCGATGCACCGATGATCCCGAGTGCGCTTCCCGCCTGAATGGCAAACGCAAGGCCGGTCACGGTCGGCTTCCTTTCGCCGGGCGGAACGATTGTCACGCTTTCGAGGCGCAGTTCGCGTTCAGGTGCAGGCATTGGCATAACAGGAGCGGATTCAGGAACCTTTTCCAAGAGGTCCTCCAGCCGCGCCCAACCCTGGCGCGCCATGAGGAAAGGTTTCCAGCTTGAAATGGCCAGATCGACCGGAGCCAGCGCACGCCCCATCATGATCGAACTGGCAATCATAACCCCGGCCGTAGCCTCCTGTCTGATGACAAGGTACGCGCCGACGGCAAGAATGGCCGATTGCAGCAGCACGCGCAGCGATTTTGAAATGGCACCCAGCCCACCTGCCACGTCCCCAGCTTTCCGGTTGGCGGCCAGACACTTGGCATTGGCCTTTTGCCATCGGGCAGCGATCCGCTTTCCAAGGCCGAGAGCTTGCACGACCTCGGCATTGCAACGCGCTGCTTGCAGCAGACCATTGCGTGCCATGTTGTGGGCAACGGTATCGCTTATCGGCCGTTGCGAGAGAGTGTTGGCAAGGAGTGTCAGAGATGTGAGGCCGACCGCCCCGATAAGTGCCGTCATGCCGATCCAGAAATGAAGGAGGAAGCAAATGCCAAGATAAAACAGCATCCATGGCAGATCGAAGAACGCTGTCGGACCGTTTCCACCCAAGAAGCCGCGAACATTGTCGAGATCGCGAAGCGGCTGCAAGCCGTCGCCCGGCATGCGCGTTGAAAGCGGAAGGCGAACGATCGCATCGTGAACGCGTCCGGAAAACTCTCCATCGAAACGCTCGCCAATCCGCAGCAGCACGCGGGCGCGCAAAATGTCGAGCAGGCATTGGAACGCATAAAGCCCCGCAGCAAGCACGACGAGCCCCACCAGCGTCGATACGCTGCCACTTGCCAGAACGCGGTCATAGACCTGAAGCATGAACAGCGGCGAGATCAGCGCAAGCACGTTGACCGCGCCGCTGATCAACACAACGCCCCAAATAGCGGAACTCAGAGGGAAAGGTCTCAAAGCTGAATCCTTCAAGGAATGGCTTCTCACGTAAGTTCCGGAGGCTGGCGACTCAGCCCCATATTGCTCCCCGACCGGCGACCGACTGCATCCGCTCGCTGGTTCAGGATCAGTGCTCCCGCCGAATATGTTTGGTCCCGGCATTTAATGGAGCGGGTCAACAAACCGTCCGGCTGAAGGTTTGGAAGGGCAACGTCATCGTGGCCGGCCGCAAGGGCCCGGACAGGCTTCCGCCTCCACACTTTCAGGAGATTTCGGTGCACGACCAGCGCGACGCGCAGGGCTTCGTCAAGCTATCCACGCTGCAACTGCTCCCGGGCGCCCCTCGGCCGCCCCGGCCCATGGCAAGTAGCGGAAACGGGAAAGCGCCCGCCCAGGGGGGCGGGGCGCGGTTCCGTATCGGTTTTCTGGATCAAACGAAGGTGAAGTCCGACGCGGTCAGGCCTAGGTCGGCCACGGTGACCACACCGCCCAGGTGGGCGAACTCGTGCGCGCTGCCGTCGGCGGTGACATAGGCCAGAGTTGCGACTCTGTCGGTGTAGCTGCTTTGGTAGACAATGATGTCGCCGGCGTGCTCGCCGGAGATCGCACGCGCTGCCTCATTAGCAGAGTTGAAAGATTCGCCAGTGATTACCACGACATGTTCGCCGTTCGCACCCGAGGCCGCGCCACTGTAGAAGCTGCTCACCGGGTAGCCGGACTGTATACTGGCGTTGTTGACGAAGTTCGCGCCAAAACCGTCGTTGTAGAGGCCCACCGCATCGAAGGCGAACTTGTCCTCCGCCGGGTTGAAATCGGTGATAGTGGTAATGTCCGGCTTCGACCCGACACTCGGATCGACCCCAGGCACCGGATTGTGGAACTGGAACACGAACGTGTCATTGTCGGTGCCCCCGGTCAACGTATCCTGGCCGTCACCCACGTAGAGGACATCCTGGCCGGGACCGCCGCTGAGCCTGTCATTGTCCTCACCGGAGATGCGCGCGTTGAAGCGGCCGTTGTCGCCGGAGAGATCGTCCCAGCCATCTCCGCCGAAGATGCGGTCGTTACCCTCGCCGCCAAGGGCTCGGTCACTGCCCGGGCCAGCCGAGATCTCGTCGTTGCCGCCACGACCGTCAATCCAGTCACCGCCCTGGAAACCCTCCATCCAATCTTCACCCTTGGTGCCGAGGAGTGTTTCGGCATCCGGGCTACCCTTGATAATGTTTGCCATCGAAAAATACTCCTGATGATGCACCCTGCCTGACGCGTTCATATTGCTCATCGGGTAATTAGAGAAATCGATTGCTTGGATAGACACACATTTACGAAATGGATGCATTCACGTTCACTTCGCCCTTCCGCTGAGCAGTAGCGGGCTCGCAGGCGGCGGGGACGCGCCCAGACGATCGACCCGAACATTCACACTCAAGCGGACGAGGAAAACTTGGTAACCGGCCGCCCTGGTTGGGCCCAATCTCTCTCTGTTTGCTCGACGCCGGCATACCCGCACCGTAAGGGCTGGACGTGGACAAGTTCCGGTGGCGGCGGGTACGGCGCGGCCTCAGCGATGAATGGGGGCCGGAGACGGTTCCTTCCCCGACACGCATGCTGCTACCGCGCAACAAGGGGAGGGCAATTTGCCGCCAATGGCCTCGTGATAGCGCCTTTCGCCGACAGGCTGTCGAAGTTGACGAAGCCGAGCTGAAACGACAACTGACGGGTCCTCACAGCTGCGTTACGCATTCGCTCACCGTCAAGCCGGCCTCGGAAGAACAGGCATAGGGCTGTGTTGCCGAGTATCTCGCCAGCACTGCCCATTGCGAGCAATGGAACATTAGGGAGCGCGTTCGCGCGAGCCGCGAGTTCAAGGATCTCGGAACGACAGCTTCCGCACGTCGGCCGCACGGGCTCTACGCGACGCGGCCTACGCCAACATTACTTTCATTACTCGTGGAATGCCCGACTGATTTGGTCCGACAGCGGCTTCACAAAATAGGAAAGCGCCGTACGCTCGCCCGTCTGGACCATCGCTTCGGCCGGCATGCCGGGCACGAGCGTCAGGTCGTTGAGCTTCGTCAGTTCCGCATGCGGAACCGATAGACGCACCAGGTAATACGAAATGCCGTTTTTTTCGTCCGTCGCCAGATCGGCTGCGATCCGGCTGACATATCCGTTCAATTCCGGCGTGGTTCTCAGATTGAAGGCTGACATCCGCAGCACGGCCTTTTGACCAAGCTGGATTTGGTCGATGTCCTTCGGGGTGATCCGTACTTCCAGCGCAAGATCGTCGCCTTCCGGCACGATTAGCATGATCGGATCGGCGGGCGTAATCACTCCGCCGAGCGTATGAACTGCGAGTTGTTGAATGGTGCCTGACTGCGGCGCGACGATATCGATCCGTCGCAGTTCCTGTTCAGCCGCCACCTTGCGCTCACCATACTCCCCGACCTGCGCCTCGCTGGACGAGGACAAGTTCCGCTGGCCGCGGGTGGAGAACGGCGTGATCCGGCTTGCCGCGCCCAACTGATGGCGCTCGTCGAAGGCATGGACTGGCGCGCTTAAGCCGAACGGAGACGGCGTCCGACGTTGGCCGGATAGGCCGTGGCGAAGTGACTCAGGCGCAAAAGGCGGGCCTCTGGCCGTGCAAAATAAGCTTTTGTCGGCGTCATGAAGAGAAGCGCTTTGGCCCGTCTCCACGAAATCGTTCCGCTCAAGGCGATATTCGTCCCCATGGCGGCGGAGAAGGCCGAACTGCAACAACTCCGGAGCGAACACTCAAGGCCGAGATCGTCCGGATGGCGACACTCAACGAGCGTGCCCAGGAGAGGCTCGCCGACCTTCAGGGATCGTCAAGCAGCTGGAGCGCGGCGCTTCGGTCGCAGCTCCGAGAAGCTCGAACGTGCCCAGCAGGCCTTCGCCTTCGAATCCAGACCGGGCTCGGCGCGATTGAGTCCGAACTCGAGGCCGCAAGGCCGCAAGACCGACAGGCGAGCCGCGACGTGCTGCGCGACCGCGCAAGGCGTTCCCGGTGCATCTGGAGCGGGTCGAGATCGTCATCCGGCTCGACCCATGGGGGAAGAAGCGCTCCCGCAGCCAATCGTCCAGTCCGTCAAACGCCGTCGGCCGCACGGGCTTGCGAAACGGAACAGTCCCGCCCTCGCTTAGATGCCGATGCATGGTGTTGCGCGCGCACCCGAATTCCTTCGCCCGTCGGTTCCCCGCCAACCTCATGCCGCCGCAGCATCGCTGCCACCTCTTCAGGCTGAAGGATCTGCTCTCCCTGCATCGTTCTCGACAATGCAGGAATCGCCCAATCCCAATCGCCATCCATGCCTCCTCTCATAACCGAGGGGTCAGTTTCTCAATTCGGCCGACAACTGAGACGTCCGGTGCTCTTAGGCAGGGCAATCATACGAGATGCCTCCTGCAACATCATTTCCCGCATCCATAGGCTTGCCGGATCATTATTGTGAAGCGCAGGCCATTGGATGGCCTCCGTGAATGCGGCAGGAAGTGGCGGCGGAAGTTCGACAATCCGCAAGGGTGTTAATTTCGCGAAATGCTGCGCCAGCCGCAACGGCATGGTCCCGATGCGGCTGGTGCCTGATAGAAGGGGCGGGATCATGCTAAAGCCGTGTACGACGACCTCGATACGTCTCTCGAAACCGTTCTCGAGCAAATACCATTCCTCGATGGAGGGCTGCCGGGTGTCCCCGAATTTAAGCACAACCTGCCCCATCGACAAGTATCGGTCGAATGTAAGTGGCTCTGACAGCTGCTTGTTCGTGCCGCAGCCTACGCATACGAGCATATCTTCGAACAGGGCTGCGCGAGGATGTTTCGACATGAACACTTCCGGCATAATCAGAAAATCAACGTCGCCGCGCCGGAGAAGCTCCTCGGGGTCGTCGGAAATAGGCAGACATTCGAAGCGGACGGCGGGAGCTTCCCGCGCAGCACGCTTTACGATCTTCTTAAAAAATACGAGTGTGAGGTAATCGGAAAGGATGATGCGGAAGCGACGATCCGATCCGACCGGGTTAAAGGGGTCCCAGGAAATAATCGACAGCTGGATGTGCAGCAATGCCTCCCGGACTGCTGTGGCGAGCCCCTCCGCGCGCGGTGTCAAAATGAGTTCGCGGCCGTTCATCGTAAATAGCTCATCGCTGAAATAGGCGCGTAACCGACCGACGGCGGCGCTCATGGCCGGCTGACTCAGGTTAATACTGCGGGCTGCGGCGGTGACTTTACGCTCCCTGATCAAAGCGTCCAGCACAACGAGGAGATTTAGATCGAGTCCCTTAAAACGCATGCATTGACCTATCCGACCCGTGGATGGGTATCGCCCAAACAATCAATTTCACGAATGGTGAGAGCGTCAACGCATCAGCCGACGACGAAACAGAGCAACCGATAGGAAGAACGGCAAAACCGTGTATATGCAAAGCGCGCCGATATGCAGGCCCATGCTGCCGGCGGGACGGCCAAGCATCGCCGGACGAATGAGGTCAATTGCATGTGCGAGCGGCAACAAGGAGGCGACGTCCTGAAAAGCGCCGGGCAATTGGTTGACCGGAAACATCGCGCCGCAAAGGAACAGCATGGGCGTTATAACAAGCGTATTATAAAATATGAAATATTCATAACTGGGCGCAAGCGCCGTGACGACCATCGCTAGACTCGCGAAGGCGAGGCCACTGAGAGCGATGACTGGCAGCAAGCAGAGGATGGATGGCCACGATGCGTAGCCTAGCGTGGTCGCAACAATAGTGATTGCTGTGCCCGCCATCAGGGCCTTGGTGGCTGCCCACGCCAATTCGCCGAGTAAGATATCGCCGAGCGTCAGCTGAGTGCATAGCATTCCTTCCCAGGTGCGCTGGTCGCCCATGCGGCCGAAACTCCCGTAAACCGTTTCAGCAGTCGCCGATGCCATCGCGCTTGTGGCAACCATGCCAGCCGCGAGAAACGCAATGTACGAAGTGCCCTCAACAGGACCTATCATTGTTCCGATTCCAAAGCCGAGACCGAACAGATAGATCATCGGATCGGCGAGGTTGCCGAGCACCGATGCAAGCCCGATTTTCTTCCATCCAAGATAGTTGCGGCGCCAAACCGCGACCCAATTCCACGCATTGGCGGGCATGCCCGCCGCATAACGTTCGCCCATTGTTCAGTCCTCCATCTCGCGCCCGGTTAGCCGCAAAAACACATCCTCGAGATTGGGAGGACGCTGCAGAAGGCGTAGACCCGCGCGCCCGCGTAGCTGCGCCAGCACCTGCTCCGGATCGGGTGCATAGCAAAAAAGCGTCTCACCGCTCACCTCAATGCGCTGTGCGTACGGCCGGATCAGCGCACCCAGTTCATGCGGATTGCCGCCGTAGACCTCGACCACGTCACAGCCGATCTGCTCGTCAATGAGTGCGGACGGGCGGCCTTCGGCGATCTTGCGCCCCTCCTCCATAACGCACAGCCGATCGCACAGCCGCTCGGCCTCTTCCATGAAATGGGTAGTCAAAAGAATAGTCTTGCCCCGCGCCAGCAGCGATCGCAGCCGTTCCCAGATCAGGTGGCGGGCCTGCGGATCGAGGCCGGTGGTCGGCTCGTCCATCACCAGCAAGTGCGGGTCATTGATCAGCGCACGCGCGAGCGTCAGGCGCCGCTTCATGCCGCCGGACAGTTCGGCGACGCGCGCATCCGCTTTGTTCTCGAGGCGGGCGAACTCAAGCAGCGATGGTATGACCGCATCGATCTGGCGTCTGCTCATCCGGAAGTAGCGCCCGAACACCAACAGGTTCTCGCGTACAGTGAACGTGGTATCAAGATTGTCGAACTGCGGGACCACGCCGATGCGCATACGTGCCAAACGCGCGCGCGCCGGCACTGGAACGCCGAGCACAGTAATCTTCCCCGCATCGGGCGATGTCATGCCGAGGACCATACGCGCAATCGTGCTTTTGCCGGCGCCGTTCGGTCCCAAGAGCCCGAAGCATTCCCCCGCCGCAACGCGGAACGACAGTCTGTCGACAACGAGCTTGTCATAAGTTTTGCTTACGTCAGTAAGATCGATCGCTACCATGGACATGGGTTCATTTTACCGAGAGGGACGCCAAGACTGGCGGTTGCTTGGTTGCCTGCCGGACCTGAAACTGTGACTCGTCTTCGCCATCCCAGCCGTCGATAACGAACTGATCGACATCACAAGGATTTAGCCCCTGTTCCGGTAAAGCGGCGACAATTGCGTATAAATTATCGATGGCTTGGTAACGCGGATCGTTGTGCCGCTTTTCCTGGTCAACGCAGAAGACGAGCCGTCCATCCTCGACCAGGGCGATCGCCCCATCATGGGTCAGCTTGATACCAAAGATGCGCATAGTGTCTCCAGGTTAACGGCGATAGATTCGATTCATCAGGAAGCGGAAAGCGGGTTTCGGAAACGGACGAGCAAGCAGTCTTCGTTGACCGACTCGCCCCGACACTCAAGACGCTCTACCTCGATCAACGTTTCGTTCAGCATGGCGATGACCGGCTCAGCACCAGCGGCGTGACCCCAGCGACGGCAATTAGCATCCCTTGCCGATCCGAAGATCAGATGCCCGCCAGGCGCAAGCACCCGCACCAGGTTTTTGACGGCCTCGCGCATCTCGGCTATGTCTTCGAGATAGTAGAGGACCTCCGCCACAACGATCAGGTCAAACAACTCGTCGGTCGAAAACTGTTGAACATCGGAGACTATCCAGTTGATGCGCGACGGCTCGTTTATCCGTTGACGTGCTCGAGCAATCGCTTGCGCCACGACATCGATGACGGTGAGCCCTTGGCAGTAGGGGGCTAGTTTTTCCGTGAATGCGCCGGCAGCGCACCCGACTTCGAGGGCATTTGAAATGGAGCCTTGGGCAAGCGCCAGCTGGAGCATTTGCGTGTGGCGCTTCCGCTCGAACGGATTGCCGTCGAGAAGCCACGGATCGTCTGCGGCCAATTCCCGATCAAGCAACTGATGATTCACGTTCTGGGTCAAACTCGTGCACCTCTCGTCCACTAGGTAATTAGCGATCACTCGTCGCCGCAAATGTTGCCCGACAGCACTAATTCCGAAGAATCCCGCGCAAGATTGAGCCTGCGAAGCGGAGCCGCATGCGGCGAGAATTCTGCCCTGCTGGAACCAGTGATCGGAGTTTGGGTGGGGGCCTGTTTTCCCCCAGTGTTCGATGTAGCGACAGCAGAGCCTCGCGACAGCCAATCGCTATTGCTCAATGTACACAGCGCGTAGGCTTTCAACGGAAGCAAGAGAAAGATGTTGATGAACGTGTGCAGCGAAAAGCCCAGAAATCGAAACTGTCGGGCACGAAATGCTACCACGCTGCATCGGAGCAGGGTCATGGACACAATCATCAGTCCTGTCCACCAAGGCACAGAGCCTGTCAGTGCGAAATGTGCGAGGCCCGTTAATACCGATATGGCGAGGAGTAGCGCGCCGAGATTCTGTCCGACCACGTCCAACGTGAGATAGCTATTCAGGCTGGGCAGCAAGCGCAGCCCAAGCAGCGTGTCCCGGAATGTGCTTCGTGCCCAACGGAGTTGTTGGCGCAGATACGGTCCTAGTCTGTTCGGGACGACTGTGGCCGCGATGGCGCTCGGAACGTACTCGGTTCGAAAGCCTGCTTTCAGCATCAGGATAGTAAGATGGCGATCCTCACCGAAGTCGCTTGGCTTGCCCCGAAAAAACTGCGACTCGTACTGGTCCAGTAACAAAAGGAGCGCAGACCGGCGGTACATGGCACATGGGCCGCAACAGCACATAACGGCACCGAAGCGAGCCTGCGCCGCGCGCTCCTCGTTGCAAGCCAGCCAGTACTCCATGTCTATCAGCCTGGTCAGCCAGCTCTCGGTCCGGTTACTGGCCGTCAACTGACCCATGACTGCGCCGACCGCTGAATCTCGCATCTTCGGTACAAGCTTGGCAATGACGTCGGACGCGAGTAACGTGTCTGAATCAACGTTAAGCACCAGATCCCCTGATGAGCGGCGTATCGCGGCGATCTGCGCCTTGCGCTTTCCAACATTCTCGGGAAGCAAAATGATGTCGAACCTAGGGTCGCGCGCGTAGGTTTCGTGGACAGTTCCTAAGGCTTCGCGATTTCCAGAACCGTCATCAACCACATAGACCCGAAGTCTTCCGGCGTATTCTTGGTCGGCAATGGAAGCCAGGCACTCTGAAAGCGTGCGCGGATCCTCGTTGAAGCAGGGGACGATGACATCCACGCTGGGCAGTTGATCGGAGCCGACGAGAACCTCCAACGCCGATGGGTCGTTTGTCGGCAGAGCATAAAGCCCCTGCATGCTCTTATAAGCAGTCGAGAGCAGCGCATAAAGCGATATGGCCACAGTGCTGGTTGTACCAAGAAGAGTCATGGGATCTCGTTTGTTTAGTGATGTTGAGGAAGTGAGCGGATTACAAATCCGCGCTCACGCAATGCTGGAATCAGCCGGGACAGCGCCGTGACCGTCTGGTCGCGCAGACCGGCGTGAGCGCCCCGGCCCAACTCGCCGGGAGGGCATCCGTCGTGCAAGAGTACGATTGCGCCCGGCCGGACAGAGGCGAGCACTTTATCGATAATCGCGTCGACCCCAGGGCGAGACCAATCTCGAGGGTCGACGGACCAATGGAGGGCCGCCAGCCCGGCGATCTGTGACGCTGTGAAGACTTCTTCACTCCAGGCGCCGTAGGGCGCGCGAACATAGCGCACCGAGGCCTGCGGGCACGCTCTCATGATGGCGTCGTTCGCTTCAAAGACCTCACGTTGCACTTCGCCGAAACCGCATTGGTACAGATCCGGATGAGACATCGTGTGGTTGCCTACCTCGTGCCCTTCTGCGATCATCCGTTGGATTAGATCTGGGTGCTCTAAGGCGTAGGCGCCGATGACGAAGAAAGTCGCCGGCACCCGCTGCTCTGCCAGCACATCGAGAATCTCCGGTGTGAAAAGTCGATTGGGACCGTCGTCAAACGTCAGATAAACGCTGCGACGGCCGGTGCCGTCAGAGCACTCACGGCGCACTTCGTACAAGCAATCGGGACGGCTCATAGCTCTGGTCCGTTCCGATCTATCATCGTGCCCGTGGGCCATTCGCTGATCGGCCGTCCAACCGGCAGAACAATGGTGAGTGCGTCATCGATGCGTGTGGGCGGCAGGTCGAGGCGGGCCTCTGGTCGGGTGGAGCGCACGCGAATTCCCGACAAAACGGCCAAAGGCCTGTATCGCCGCCCGAACCTCTCAACATGATTCCGCAGCGCGTCCCGGACCGTTCCGAAAGCGAATGGAACGCCAAGCTCCTGCAGTATTGGAAGCATGACATGGATTGAATGGGCGATTCCGAGACCCTCAAGGTCCGGGCGTACCCCGTACAGGCCCAGCTCAGCCACCAACAGGTCGACCGCGTCAACCTTGATGAAACGGCGCAGTATGCCCATGTGAGCCGCTACACCACTTGAATCATAGGCGATCACGCGGAGTTCAGGCCTGGCTCCGGCCCAGCTTCGACTACCTTCGAACGGTTCTGCGTTGGACGCCCCAGTCGGCCCGTACGTATCACGAAAGAACTCGGCGAGCTCAACGTGATCGGAGAGCTGCAATTCGTTTTCCCAGCACAACTTCCACTGCACCTGATGGCGCATTCAGGACCTCTCTTCATATTAGTTTTTTGCGGCCGCATTACCCGATTAAAGCGGCGCTGTTGGCTGCATTCAGCCGTTGTCGTTGGCGAAGGTGAGCCAGACGCTCTCTCGAAGTTCCGGCCCGTGTCGTCGATTTGAGCTTGACGTCGCTCATTAACGTTCCTCTAATGCATGGCTCGTAAATTCGTAAAATTGATTGTTTGAATGATACGCATCCACGCGTTGGATAAAACATGACATGCGTTTCAAGGGACTCGATCTAAATCTCCTCGTTGTGCTGGACGCTCTGATGAGGGAGCGTAAAGTCACTGCCGCGGCTCGCAGTATCAACCTGAGCCAGCCGGCCATGAGCGCCGCCGTTGCTCGGTTACGCGCCTACTTCAACGATGAGCTATTTACGATGAACGGCCGCGAGCTCATTTTGACACCGCGCGCCGACGGGCTCGCCACAGCAGTCCGGGAGGCATTGCTGCACATCCAGCTATCGATTATTTCCTCCGACGCTTTCAACCCAGCGCAATCGGATCGTCTCTTCCGAATGATGCTTTCCGATTACATCACGCTCGTATTTTTTAAGAAGATCGTAGAGCGTGCTGCGCGGGAAGCTCCCGCCGTTCGCTTTGAATGTCTGCCTATTTGCGACGACCCCGAGGAGCTTCTCCGGCGCGGCGACCTTGATTTTCTGATTATGCCGGAAGTGTTCATGTCGAAACATCCTCGAGCAGTCCTGTTCGAAGATATGCTCGTATGCGTAGGCTGCGGCACGAACAAGCAGCTGTCAGAGCCACTTACATTCGAGCGATACTTGTCCATGGGGCATGTCGTGCTCAAATTCAGGCACACCCGGCAGCCCACCATGGAGGAATGGTATTTGCTCGAGCACGGTTTCGAGAGACGTGTCGAGGTCGTCGTACAGGGCTTTAGCCTGATCGCGCCCGTCCTGTCAGGCAGCAACCGCATCGGGACCATGCCCTTACGGCTGGCGCAGCATTTCGCACAAACAACACCCCTGCGGATTGTCCAACTTCCGCCGCCACTTCCTCCTCCCGCATTCACGGAGGCCGTCCAATGGCCTGAGCTTCACAATACTGATCCGGCAAGCATGTGGATGCGGGAAATGATGTTGCAGGAGGCATCTAGCCTGGCGCCTTTGCCTGAAATCAATGAGCGTCTCGGGCACGCCGATCCGACCTTGCGGTTGTTGGTACCGACTGCCACCTCGATTTCGCGTGCGAAGTCCCGGAAGATGTTAAGCCCCACTTAAACACCGGGCCTTTGCCCAGCAGAGCGGCGCAGTTGCTTGTCAAGTACGAGGGCCAGGAACGAGCAGAACACACGCCCGGGGTTGCTACTGAATTGACTGCCGCCTCCGATTTTGCTTGCGGAGTCCCAGAAGATGCTCAGCCCCACTTAATTGCCAACGTCGCAGGCCTTGCCGCGGCTTTTCACGCGCGGCCAGGCGAGGAGATGGCGGTCCACGTGGTCGATCATCTGTGCCAGCCTCGCTCGGCTACTGGCGTCGACGACAGTCCCCTGCACCGAGAAAGTCGGGCAGGTCGAGCTTGACGCTGCGGACCCAGGCAATTGACCCCGCGCTTCTGCCTGAACGCGTGGCCGATCCGTTCATCTAATCGGCGCTACATTCTGCCCGGCTGAGGTCCGTGGGTGCGGCCACCCCGCGGGATTGGATCATCATTCAACTTTCTCTCGTTTATGAAAGGAAACTCCCCGCTCACGATAGAGCCCATGAGTTTCATATATTTTCCGGCAGATGGATGTCGAACGGGAGAAATGTCTGTCCGGGTGTTTCAGCGGTGCCGGTCTCGATAGCCCGCGTCATCAGCGTTATCAGCTCCCGGCAAAGTCGGCGCATTGGCGTGGCGACCGCCATCGTGACGATATTATCTGCGAGCGCCGCCCGAGACTCCGGCGTGATTTCATTCACGATCGCGACGAGATCGCGACTTTTGCCCTCTTCTCGGAGCGCGGAGATGGCGCCCTCCATGCCGCCGCCGGCGACATAGAAGCCGACGAGCTCGGGCTCTCGCTGCATGAGATCAAGCGTTGCCTCGTAGGTGATCTGCCGTTTCTCGAGGTTCATGACAGGATCCAGCACCTCGAACGTGGGCGCGTTCTCACGGCAATAGGAGCGAAAGCCGACGTCACGGAGCTCGTGCCCCTGGAAACGATGGCTGCCGACAAAAACCGCCACTTTGCCGGGCCGTTTTGCGACCTTCGACACCATCCAAGCGGCCGTGCGCCCCACCTTGCGGTTGTTAAGGCCGATATACCCCTGTCGTACGCCGGCGGCGAAGTCGGAAAGCAGCGAGAAAACCGGAATGCCTTTGGCCTTGAGGTCCTCAACCGCTGCTGTAATTTTCGGGTGGTCCGGTGCCACCATCGCGATCGCATGGCAGCGTGCGCCCAAATCCTTGAGCCGTGCGATCAGGTCGCTCGGCATATGTGACGGGGCGAATTCGACGAGCGGAATGCCGTGGAAGGACTGGGCCAAATTGACCGATGCTTCGACCTCGCGCGCAAAATCTTGGTAGAAATGCTGGGCCGGTTTTCTCAAGATGAAGCCCAGACGGTAGTGCGGTAGGTCTCGCCGCAAGCGCTGCTTGATTAGCCCGGCAGCATGATAGCCGATCGCGTGGGCGGCGTCGTGGACCCGCCGCGCGGTCTCCTCGCGCACCGGATGGCGGGCGTTCAGAACCCGATCGATCGTTGCTACGCTGACTCGGGCTTCGCGGGCGAGATCGGCAATTGTGGGGCGCTTGGTCATAGGTCCCTATTCTGATCGGTTTTTGACGCGGGCCGGCTCTCTGTCGCCTAACGCGTTTCGGTTTCGGGTGGCAAAGTGAAAACGTCCCATACGAATGGCCAACAGCGTGTTGGACGAACATCATTCCAGACGTAAACCGGCCGGGTATACTGAAAGGCTCATTCGCTTAAAGGGCGGTGACGGTTTGCACTCACACATTTAGCGCTTCGGCTACATGGTCCGTGAGGAGCCGTTTAGAGGCTGCGGGTCGGTCGTTCAGTTCATGTGACCAGCTAGGCGACTTAACAGGTCGTGGGCCGCCCACCTTACTTGGAGGAGGGTAGCCGGTTTGATGCCTCGGCAAGCTGATGACCGCAGAAGGCGGCTTTCATCTGTGCTCGGTCCAATTCTCCTTCCCAGCGGGCGACGACGAGGGATGCCACTGCGTTGCCGACGCAATTCGTCAGCGCCCGGCATTCGGACATGAAGCGGTCGATGCCGAGTATCAGTGCCATCCCAGCAACGGGAACACTCGGAACTACGGCGAGCGTAGCCGCCAGGGTGATGAAGCCCGCGCCTGTGACACCTGCAGCGCCCTTGGAGGAAAGCATTGCTACGAGCAGCAGCAGCACCTGATCGCCGATGGACAGATCCGTGTTCGTCGCCTGCGCGATGAAGAGGGCCGCCAGCGTCATGTAGATATTCGTGCCGTCCAGATTGAATGAGTATCCGGCCGGGATGACGAGACCCACAACCGAACGCCTGGCGCCTGCCTTCTCCATTTTCTGCATCAGCGAAGGGAGCGCCGCCTCCGAGGAGGACGTTGCGAGGACAAGCAGCAGCTCTTCCTTGATGTAGCGAATGAGAGAACAGATCGAGAAGCCGTTGTAGCGACAGACCGCGCCGAGAACCCCGAACACGAAGAGGAAGGCGGTGAAATAGAACGTCGCGACCAGCATCGCGAGGTTGACCACCGAACCGATGCCATATCTGCCGATGGTGAAGGCCATTGCGCCAAAAGCGCCGATCGGCGCGGCCTTCATCAGAATTCCAACGAGCTTGAAGACAGGCGCGATGAGCGCCTGAAGGAAGCAAACGACAGGCTTGCCCGGCTCGCCGGCCATCGCAAGCGCCATGCCGAACAGAACCGAGAAGAACAGCACCTGCAGGATGTCGCCTTCCGCGAAGGCACCGACGATCGTTGGCGGGATGATGTTCATCAGGAAGCCGGTGACCGACTGCTCGCTAGCTTTTGCGGCATAGGTATTCACGGCCTGGACATCGAGCGAGGCCGGATCAATGTTGAGGCCGGCGCCAGGCTGGACGACATTGGCGACGATGAGGCCGACGATCAGCGCGAGTGTCGAGAAGGTGAGGAAATAGACCATCGCTTTACCGGCGACCCGGCCGACCTTATGAAGATCGTTCATGCCGGCAATGCCGGTGGCAATTGTCAGGAAGATGACAGGCGCGATGATCATCTTGACCAGCTTGATGAAGGCATCACCCAGCGGCTTCAGGCTCTCGCCGGTCTCCGGATAAAAATAGCCAATTGCGACGCCGAGCGCGATGGCGGCAAGCACCTGGGCGTAGAGCTTGGTGTAGAAGGGTTTGCGGGGCGCGGGACTCGCGCCGCGGACTTGTGCAGCTGACACTGGTTCTCTCTCCCTGACCGGATCGAGGTGGCGTGACTTCTCCCGGGCTTCTCCCTATCGCGGCGCTCCGGTCGAACGCTGCACCAACGCCGCCGCAATACCCATGCCAGATGAATCCGCATGACCTGAACTGAGGTGGGCTCGCCAATGATGGAGGAATGATGCGGTGTCAGACCAGCGGGATAGGCCGCGGTCCGGCACGCCCTTGATGTCTCTGGCAGAGTGCTGCCGGTCGATCCCTCTGGCTAGCGGTTTGCTGCACAGAGCGTGGTGGGTTCCTCGTTTTAGCCGGCTTTGGACCGGGCCGCATCGCTGGCGCCAGCGCGTACCAAATAGGTCGCCTGTTCATAAGCCCGTCCAGATGACAGGCTAACTTACCCCTGTTCGGAAGCGCTGTGACAGGCGAGTTCCTCTCGCCGGAACGCCTGCGCCACATGACGAAATCCGTTGGTCTAGAGGAGGCCGAGAGCTTCGCTTTCCCTGACTAGCCGTGGCACCCATGATGGAATGAATGCGCTGGCACAAGGCGGGAACGACGAGGGTCCAGCACGACCCGTTGATGTTCACTGACAGAGTGCTGCCGGTCGATCCCTCTGGCTCGCGGTTCATCGGTGGCATCAGAGCCGAGAATGGCTGTGCTCTTTGCAGCGCTCCCGCTGCATGAAAGCCACGTCGAGACGTAGAGATTGACGCCGTTGGCGCTGACCACGACGATGCGATCTGGAAATTGCGAGCACCGCCTACCAAGCCGTACTCGACGCCAGCTTCGCGCCTTCACACGCGAAACCGCCGCCGCATGGTCAACTCGAGCAAAATGGCGGTTGCCGCAAACGACCAGTGCCGTTGGCGGTTATTATCACTTCCGCCCCTCCTTCGCGGGCGCTGGTGAATGGCACGGCCCGGCTTTTACACTCGGCGCGGTCAGCCGCTCGGGCACCGCATCGCCGGCGCAAGTATTTCCATCGTTCAACGGCAAAAACAGAATTGATGAATTCTATCATATGCCGCGAGGTTTCCTTTCACGAATGAAAGAAAGCTCGATTGACTATCCCGCCTCGCTCCAGTCTGTTGAAAACAACGTGTGGTTGCCTTGGTGCAAGCCGAGACCATGGCCAAGCTTCGTGGAGGGGAGAGCCAAGCGATGCATCAGGGTTCGATCCGCTCTGCACTCGACCAAACGGCGGCGGCACGAGTTCACGTCGGAGTATTTTCGCGCTTGCTCGCGACGTCGCGGGCGCACATGCCGCCGGCCTACGTTTGATGGCGCGAGATCGAGGATCACATGCACCACAACATTCGCAAATCAGAACAAAATGCCAGCGAGTGCGGCATATCGCTGCCGGATGCGATAAGGGGTTGTCCAACGTCCGAGACGAATCCTGCGAATGGGGTATTGCACGAGCGCGCCCTCACCGGAATCTTCGAAATATCGAACATACTCACCGGTCCCGCCCGGCTCGAACTCACGTTGGCCAAGGTCGTTGATCTCCTGCACTCATTAGTGCAGATGCGGCACGGCATCATCACTCTCTGCGATGCCGAGGCCGGACTGGACATCACCGTGGCCAGCGACTGCGACACGAACAGCAATGAGCCCTCCCGGTCGCGCGTGCCGCGCAACGCCATCGATCAGATTGTGACGACGGACACGCCGCTCATCGCCGAGGACATAGCGATGCATCCGGCCTTCACTGCCGCTGACATCGAGGTGCTTGGGGCCTCCGACACCGTGTCCTTCATCGGCGTTCCCATTCGTGTTGATGGGAACGCCGTAGGCGCGCTGACTGTGGACAGGGCTTTGGAAAGCAGGTCGAGCTATCGGCTCGATTACGATGTCCGACTGCTCACCATGATTGCCAACATGGTGGGACAGACAGTCAAGTTGCACCGCTTCTGCGCGGGGGACCGCGAGCGACCGCCGGAGTTGGAAGATCGGCTGCAGACGAAATTTTCAGATGTTAAGCACCCTGCACCCCGGCGCAAAAAAGTTCATGTCGAGGGGATGATTGGTGACAGTCCGGCGATAAGCGCGCTGCTGGAGAAGATCGCGATCGTAGCCAAGGCAAAAACCACGGTTCTGTTGCGAGGCGAGTCCGGTACCGGGAAGGAGCTGGCTGCCAAGGCAATTCACGAGTTATCGCCGCGCGCCAAGCGGCCCTTCGTTAAACTCAATTGTGCAGCGCTCCCAGAGACAGTCCTGGAATCCGAATTGTTCGGTCATGAGAAGGGTGCCTTCACAAGCGCATTCAACTCCCGCAAGGGGCGCTTTGAGCTCGCTGACAAGGGGACGTTGTTTCTGGATGAGATTGGCGAGATCTCGGCCTCGTTCCAGGCAAAGCTACTGCGCGTGCTGCAGGAGCAGGAGTTTGAGCGCGTCGGCAGCAATCAGACCATTAAGGTCGATGTTCGCGTGATTGCCGCCACGAACAGGAACCTGGAAGAGGCGGTTGCAAGGAATGAGTTCCGCGCCGACCTATACTACCGCATCAACGTGGTTCCCTTGCTGGTACCAGCATTGCGCCAGAGGCGCAGCGATATTCCGCTGCTCGCAGCTGAGTTTCTCAAGAAGTTCAACGACGAGAACGGCTGTACGCTTACCTTCGATCCGTGTGCGATTGAAGTGCTGATGAAATGTGAGTTTCCCGGCAACATTCGCGAGCTTGAAAATTGCGTGCACCGGACAGCGATCCTGGCCGAGGGACTATCAATCGGGAGAAACGACTTTTCCTGCTCCCAAGGCCAATGCTTTGCCGAGGCGCTGTGGAAGTGCAGATCGGGCAAGGCCGCGCTGCAACCAGCGCCGATCCTGCCGGAGTCAGTGAATCCGGCCACGCCGCCGGATGCGGCAGCCTCTTCGGCCGCGACCACAGTCGCGCGTGCCGGCGCAACACACCCAATTGGTGCGAGGACCCCCGACATAGAGCGCGTCATTGCTGCCATGGAAAGATGTGGCTGGGTGCAGGCAAAGGCAGCGCGCCTCCTTGGACTGACCCCGCGCCAGATTGGCTACGTGCTGAGGAAATACGGCGTCGAGATCAAGCGTATCTGAAACCGAGCAGATGAGCTGAGCTGCTTAGCGCCTTGCGGCAGCGATGCAGGTCCGCGTCCGCTTCCACTCGATTCATCGAGGACAGCCTGGCCGAATTCCCGTGTCTGCGTTGCGACCATCGTGTGAGAGGCAACGCTTCCATCGTCAATCCTGTCCGCCATGTTGCTCTCGTTGCGAGCTCATACGGATGCCCCTGGTGAATGAAACGGAGTTAAAATATGTCCGATGCAAAACTGCAAACTGTGCTTTCGGCTCTTCCGCCAGTGACGCGACAGTTAGATGCTCTGCCGTCCAACGGACCGGCGCCGGACGGAAATTTTGTCAAGCTGAATACGAATGAAAACCCGTTTCCGTTGCCGCCAATCATAATGCAAAGTGCAGTGGCGGCTCTCAAGTGCCAGTATCTATATCCGGATGACGATAACATCAGCTTGAGGGAAGCGGCGTCCAGCACCTATGGCGTTTCCAGGGATCAGGTCATCGCAGGCAACGGGTCGTCTGAACTGCTCGGACTCATCTACAGAGCTTTCCTCGCGCCTGGCGATAAGGTTGCGATGATGTCGCCAGGGTTTTCGTTCAACCGCAAACTTGCCATGATTCAGGGCGCCGAGTTTCTCGAAATCGGATGTCAAGCTCATTCCCTGCCAATGGAGCAATTGCTTTCCGGTCCGGCAAAAGACGCCAAGTTCATTATGTTGGCCAATCCAAACAATCCGACCGGAACATTCCTCCCGATAAGCGATATCGAACGCCTCGTAGCACAATCGGACCGCTTGGTTGTCCTTGATGAAGCCTACGTCGACTTTGCACCCGATCATGGCCTGCGCCTCATCAACCGGTATCCGAACGTTCTGATCTTGAGGTCATTCTCGAAAAGCTATGCCGCCGCCGGCATTCGCGTCGGTTTCGGTTTCGGTCACCCTGAAATTATTGGCAGGCTGCGAAACATCCAGAACGTCTTCAACATGAACGTCATCGGGCATGCCGTTGGTATCAGCGTGCTTGCGCATCGCGGCGCCTACGCAGAGAACCACAAGCACATCAAGGATGAACGAGAGCGAGTGACAGTCGCGCTGTCGCAACTCGGATTTTCCGTAACGCCCTCCCGCGCAAATTTCTTGCTGGCCCGTGTGCCCGCGGGACAGGACGGCTCATGGTGGCAAGCAGCATTGGAAAGGCAAAAGATACTTGTCGCGTTTTTTCCGGACAAAGGCTTGGAACACTGCATCCGCGTCAGCATCGGCACAAAAGAGCAGATGGATGCATTTCTTGCTGCCGCTGGCGACATTGCTGGAAGCTTAATGGTGCCAAGCTCCAAGGGCAGGGAAGCGTCAGGCTCTGCTTCTTCGTTACGCTGACGCAAATCGGCGATCACACACATCTCTTCCGACTTGCTTGGTCATCCCAGCAAGAGAACAGCGTGCCTTTTAAAATCGGGGACTTATCGAGTGACAAACGTCTTTCCTTCAAACCTAGCGTTCGGCATCTTCGATCATCTGGACGAGGATGGCCGCGACATCGGTCGGCAATACGAAGATCGCCTGATATTAGCAGAGGCGTGCGATCAGCTAGGGTTCTATGCCTATCATCTCGCAGAACATCACTGTACTCCCCATGGGAGAGGTCCATCGCCGAATCTGTTCTTATCGAGCGTCGCCCAGCGCACCCGGCGCTTGCGTCTCGGACCCTTGGTGATGCTGCTTGCGCTTTATCATCCGCTGCGTGCGTTCGAAGAGATCTGTATGCTGGACCAGTTGAGCGGTGGCAGGCTCGAACTGGGCATAGGGCGCGGTGCTCTCCCGATCGAATTGGGCTACTTCGGGATTGGTGCGGACGCGGTGCCGGGCCGTTATGCCGAAGCCAGCGAAATCCTCATGGAAATACTTGTTAATCCGATGAAGGTCGGCACGCTATGCTATCAAGGCCGCCATTTTGATCTCAATGACGTTCCTTTGACGTTAAGACCTCATCAGCGTCCACATCCGCCGACATGGGTTGCTGCCAATCGACCCGAGTCCGCAGCTTGGGCGGCTGCGAATGGAACCAATATCGCGTGTGTAGGACCTTCCTCTTCTGTTCGCAAAACTACTGATGCGTTCCGCGCCTATCGAGAGGACAACGCTGGCGCGGGGGATCAGGAGCAATTTATCGGATTGCTCCGCATGGTCGTGGTTGGGCGTTGTGACACACATGCCTATTCGCTCGCGGCACCTGCTTACGAACGCTGGCTCAAGAGCTTCCAATTCCTTTACGAGCTTAACGCTATCCCCACTCCACCAAACCTGCCGCTGACCTTCGATGCGGCAGTCGAGAGTGAATTGTGCGTGGTAGGATCAGCAGAATCTGTGCGAAAAGCTCTGTTAGGTCAGTTGGAAGTGGCAGGTGCCAACTACCTGCTTTGTCAACTGGCATTTGGAAATCTGCCGCTAGATGCTTCCCTGTACACCGCGACGACCATTCAATCCGAAATCATGGCTCGATTTGGCTGACCATGAAATTCGCGGTCTGAGGTTGAATCGTTGTACAGCGCTCCCTCACATCCACGTGCTCGAGCGTGCACGTGATGGGGACGGGCAATCGGGAGGGAGGCCAAACTGACGACGAGCCGGCGGCACAGAATACCAGCTTTGTGCGTTGGCTGGCGTCCGGGCCATCGTGTGAACCTGCATGATCCTAAGGAGATGATGGCCGAGCGCGTCACGATGCAGGCACGCGTCTGCTCGTCGCGCTCGCGCTACCCGTTGCCCATAGCCCGCCGCAGAGGTTCTTCTCGCCCGGGGCGGCGTCGGTGCGGCGCCTCCAGCTTCATCAGCGGCCCGGCGGTAGCAAAGCCGCCACTCGCTACGGCGCTGTTGAGGGCGCGCTCGCGAGCGGCTTTGCTACGCCCAGCCACCAACGGGAGCGAGCTCGCCCGATGATGGGGTGCACCGCGGTCGGGATATGATGCTGAAGGAAATCGTTCGCAGCCGGTCTTCTGCGAGGAGTGCTTGTCCTTGAATGCTGCCTGCTGGCCGTCTGCGGTGGCCTGAGTGGTCCGCCGACACGCCCGAAAGTCAACGCCACTACCACAAGGCCGCCAAAAACTCAGGTCTGGGAGCCAGCTTGGACGGTGGTCTCGTGTTCGGGGATGTCGTCGAAGGAGGCGTAGTTGAGATAGTAGAGTTTGGAATACAGGCCGCCCATAGCTATTAGCTCATCGTGGTTGCCAGTCGCAACAACTTGGCCATTCTGAAGCACGATGATGCGGTCGGCCCCCCGGATCGTGGCGAGACGGTGGGCGATGACGAGGCCAGTCCGCCCTTCAAGCAGCTTGATCAGAGCCTTCTGAATCTGCAATTCCGTATAGCTGTCGATGTTGGCGGTCGCTTCGTCGAGCACGAGGATCTTGGCGTCAGCGACGAGGGCGCGGGCGAAACTGATAAGTTGGCGCTGGCCGAGAGATAAGTTGTCGCCGCGTTCGCCAAGTTGGGTCTCATACCCGTCGGCGAGGCTCATGACGAAGTCATGCGCGCCGACCGCCTTCGCCGCCTCGATCACCTTGTCGCGCGTGGCTTCCGTCTTCTGGTATCGAATGTTCTCGAAGACCGTCCCGGTGAACAGGAATGGCTCCTGCAGCACCATGGCGACCTGGCGGCCGAGCGATTCCTGGGTGAGGTCGCGCACATCATGCCCGCCGACCAGCACCTGACCCTGCTGAACATCATAGAAGCGGTGGACCAGGGCCATCGCACTCGATTTGCCAGAACCGCTCGGTCCGACCAGTGCGACCGTCTCGCCGGGATTGACCCTGAAGGAGACATTTTTCAGAACCGAACGGTTCGGATCGTAGCCGAATGTGACGTCCCTAAACTCGACCGAGCCGTCCATTTCGGGCGAAAGTACCTCGGCATTGGGTTTGTCCTGAACATCGATCTTGACATCGAGCACATCGGTCAGGCGCTTGCCTGAGGCCATGGCGCGCTGCATGATCGAATATTGCAAGGTGAGTGAGCGGATCGGGTCAAAGAAGCGCTGGATGTAAAACAGGTAGGCTACCAACACGCCCACATCTATACGGCTATTCACGACCATCGAGCCGCCGACCACAATAACGGCGGCCAAGGCGAGGCCCGTGAGGCCATCGACGATAGGCACCATGACCAGTGCATATCTGGCAGCGATCAGTTGGGTCCTGAGGTTGGCATGGGCCCGGTCGTCGAAAAGAATGAAATTCACCTGCTGGCGATCCATCGACTGTATGGTCCGCACGCCGTGAATGGCTTCGGCCAGCGCGCCATTGACGACTGAATTGGTTTCGTGTGCAGCCATGAAGGCGTCGCGGGCACGCGGCAGCCAGACAATGCGGACGATCACCAGGATCGGCAGAACCGACAGCGTCAGGAGGCCGAGGCGAAAGTCGAGCCACAGCATTACGAAAACGATGCCGAAGAGAAGCGCAACATCGCCTAGGGAATATACCGAGGTTTCCAGGAACTCCTGTATGGAGTTAACGTCGCCTTGCAGGCGCGACATCAGACGTCCGACCTCAGTCTTGTCCATGAACGAGAGCGAAACCTTTTGCAGATGGCCAAACATGGCGCGGCGGATGTCGAACAGGACAGTTTCGGCAATTTTCCCATCCAAGGTTTCCTGCATGTAACCGGCGGCGAAATTGACCAAAATCGCCGAAAGGAACGCGCCGACGGCCGCAAGCTGGGCTGAGCGATCGCTCGCTGCCGGGTTCATGCCCTGGTCGATCGCGTAGCGGATGATCAAGGGGATGAGAAGCTGCGTCCCGGTGAAGATCAACATCGCGACAATCGTGACAACTACCTTTGCCCGATAGGGATGGACGAAGCCCCAGATCCGGCGGAGGATGCTCTTGTCGAAAGCCCGGCCGAACATCTCCTCCTCGATCCGGTGCGAGCCGACGACCGCGCGCGGAGGACGTCTGCCGTCGTCACGTTCGGCTTCGAGTTCGCCGGGGCCCTGGTCCATCAGCGGGCGCCCCCATACTGGGTCATATGCTATCACCTGGGCGCGTCTGGAGATCGTAAAGGGCCCTGTAGCGTCCCCGCTTCGCCAGAAGCTCTTCATGCGTGCCGCGTTCTACGATTTCGCCGTTATCGACAAAAAGGATCTGATCGGCATGCATAAGCGCACTCAGCCGGTGCGCGATGATGATCGTCACCCGATCCTTGGCGAAGCGCCGCGTCGCCGCGCGAATGCGCTGCTCGGTGCCGGCATCGATCGCGGCCATCGAGTCGTCGAAAACGACGACAGAGGGGCGCAGCATCATGGTGCGAGCAATCGTGAGACGCTGGCGCTGGCCGCCAGAGAGAGAGACGCCGCGTTCGCCCACGACCGTCTCATACCCTGCTGGGAGCCCGAGGATGTAGTTGTGGAGCTGGGCGAATTCGCCAGCGCGTTCAATTCGCTGTCTCTTCGCCCAGGGGTCGCCATAAGCGATGTTGTTCTCAATCGTGGTGGTGAACAGGAACGCATCCTGCTGTACAACGGCAACCGCCTTGCGAAGGCTCTCGAGGGTGACATTGCGTATGTCCTGGCCGTCCAACGTGATGGCGCCACCGGTCACGTCGTAAAAGCGGGGGATCAGATGAGCCATCGTCGATTTGCCGGAACCCTGCGGACCGACGATCGCGATCGTCTCGCCTCTCCGGGCCTCAAAGCTGAGGTTCTTCAGAATGGCGCGGTTTTCGACATTGGGGTACGCAAATGAGACATTGTGGAAGCGCAGAGTGCCGTCGCTTATCTCAAGCGGTCTGGCCTCGAGAGCATCCCTGATCGTGATCTCCTGATCGAGGAGACCGAAAAGCCGCGAACCGCAGCTGGAAGCGCGGGCAAAGGCATTGACCATGAGGCCGATCTGGCGGACTGGCATTTGCAGGATGGTCATGAAGGTCAGGAAGGTCGCCATCGTTCCGACGCTGATCTCGCCAGCGATGAGCTTGTTGCCACCGATCCAAAGCACCAATCCCATTGCGAAAAAGAAGGACAAGGTCATCGCCGACGTGCTGGGTACGTAGATGTCAACGAGATCGTTGGCGAGGCCGAGCGCGATCTTGGAAGCGCGGTCGAACTTCAGCATCTCATAGGATTGAGCCGCAAAAGCGCGGACCACGCGGATGCCTGCGAGATTTTCCTTCATCACGCGGCTTAGTACCGAAAGGCGCTCATAGAGGTCGAGCCAGGTGGCGCGCAGCCTAAGCTGTGTGGTCGATGAGCGCCAGGCGACAAAAGGCACGAAGCTCAGCGCGACCAGGCCGAGCATGAGATCGATCGAGATCATCATGTAGGCGCCGATCCCGATCAGCATGGTGAGCAGGACCACGCGAACGAGCGCGGTGGAAAAATACATCCGCACGCCTTGGAGATCGAGCATTCCGATGGTGATCAGATCGCCTGAATGGACCCGATCGTGAAAGGAAAAGCTGAGACGCTGGATCTTGTCGTAGTAGGCGAGCCGCAGTTCGTACGCGACATGATGCCCGACGGCTTCGGCAAAATAGTTCTGCGCCATCGTGAAAAGGCCGCGTAGCGCGCTGACGGCGAGCAGCAGGAGAGCCGGGGTCCAGAGCGCTTGTCCTGCCGCGCTCCCGGCGACACCGCCCCCGATGGCTGTCTGGGCCTGGTCGACAGCCCGGCCGAGAAGCTGGGGAATGAGCAACTGGAGGATTGCCGCCATGATCGTCGAGCCCATAGCGAAGGCGACCTGCCAGGGATGCCGAAAATTCATACGCGTTATGCGCAACAGCGTACTCAAATCCCGGCCCCAGCGCGCCGCTTCAACATGGGTCAACGAATTCAGAGCGTTCGTTGCGCTGCCGACAGCATCACTGTTCACGGGTGTATTCCCGACTGCATTTTGCGCCTTCGAGGAAAGCCGAAGGACGCATCATCAAAGGCGACCGCCATTTTAATCCTGTCCACAACCTGCAGCCTTGCCCGTTCCCAGAAGCCGAGCCGCCGCTTGACTAAGTGGCATGTCGATCACCGTGATTCCGCTTGCCGCAAGGAAACGCGCTTCGTTTCTGGTCAGGGTTTCCGCGTCCATTACGGTGCAATAGGGACCGCGGGAGCGCTTCATGATCTGTCTGGCGTAGGTGCGCAGCATCTGATCGTTGAAGCGGCAGCCAACGAAGAAAAATCCACGGGTGATGCGCCGTTCCTTCACCACGTCAGGAATAGGTGTCTGGATATCAATTTCGGTCAGGACTTCGACATAGTCGGAATCTGCGACGAGAAAGTTTTGCGAGGGCCTACTACTCCCGTGAGGTGCATAGAGGACCGTCTTTGCCCCCGATCGGGCGTCGAGCTCCCTCCCGGACAAATCGTAGGTTTTTGTCCAAATGTTGCCGATTTCGTTCGCCCGCGTGACGCCTTGTATCTCAACGACGTCCGTTCGGCCGGTCTCCACGAGAGCCGTGCGCATCGCGCTGTCATACCAGCTGTCGATGATGAGGGAGAGCGGCAGCCTTGCGAGCCAGGCGTGGAGGAGGGTTGGCCTCACCGGCGCTGCGAATATCTCGGTCATCCAAGCTTGAAGCGTCCGGCGATGCCGGCGATGTTCGATGAACTGCGCAACCGACCACATATTGGTGCGGATCCTGGAAGGGGCGGGCGCCCGTGCATTGAGTGCCGCGGCAACGACCTCCGGAGTATGCGGCACAGGCGGTTCCGCACAGTTGAACCCAAGAAGACCCGGACCGAGATAGGGGATCACCTCATCGGCGGCGAGCGCTGCCTTCGCCAGGTCAAGCAGCTTATCGGCAAAACTGTCCCGCACTATGACAAGGTGGCCCGATGTCAGGATCGTATTCATGCTCGTTCCTCGCGACGCACTTAGCGGCAGCATCAGTCCTCTTCGGAAACCTTCCTTGCCTCGACAGTGATCGGCAGACGCGTATCCCGTGGGAGATCGGGTAAGACGAGCCGCCACCCGTTCCGGAGCGTGATAGTTCCGCCCCACAACTCTTCCTTCTCGAGCTTGATGATCGGCTCTTCGAGGTCCTTTTTGGGGACATAGGCCGACAAGCCAGCATCGGTCCTGCGGATCATGACTTTCATCTGGCCGTCCCTTCATTGGTATTGCTTTCAGCACTGCAGGACTCGGCTTTCTCGAGGCTCATCAGTTCACGCGCTCGCATGCCGACGACGGTGCCACGGTCGATCCACTCGACCGCATAGATGAAGAACTGCTGGAGAAAGGTGCCGATGTCGCGCACATATCCCTCGTCGCCCTTGCGCACGAGATTTTCGCCGATCTCCCTGCCAGGATAGGTGCCGTCATTCTTTATGTGGCGAGTGGCACGTACCCGCTCTCCCGGCATGAAGCGTGGCGGCCTGCGGATTTCGATCTCCTCTTCGCGTCCGAGCGACATGTCCGTTCCCTGATTTCTCTTGCGGCTGCAGGTTGTGCGTTCCAGGCGTCCTGCGTAGGCAGCCCCAACCATGTCGGCAGCCATGTGGTCACGCAGGAACGCAGGTCTTCGGCACCGGACATACCGAGGCACATTGCTGCGCATCGAAGACCCCCTCGCATTCGGTGCACTTCTGTGACTCGATCACGTAGCTCTCGCCTTTGAACTTGATCGCGCCGGAAGGACATTCGAATTCGCAGGCGCCGCATTGGGTGCATTGGGATGCGATGATCTTGAAAGCCATTTTAACTCCTGGTCCGAATGGATGAGACAGCTCAGGCCGTCGCCGCGAGTGCGGGGGCCCCTGACGTGGCGGTGTAAATCGCGCTGATTGCCGTCTCGATATAGTCATGGGCAAAAGCATCGGTCGCTTGGATTCCAGCCTCCGCGAGCTGATCCTGCGGGCAAGTTCCAATCCTGGCGCACAGCACGATATCTATGCCTTCCAGCGCTGCGATGACGCCATCGAGGGTGGCCTCTGCGCTCCGGCCGCCGAGACAATACTGCTCGACCTTGCGATGCCCGACAAAGCTGATCCCCCTCGGCGAGGCTTGATAAACCTGGAATTCCTTCGCATGGCCGAAATGTTCGTTGACGCGGCCGCCGCCCTTGGTCGCCACCGCGAAGAGGACGGATTTGCCGGGCCTCGCTGCCTTGACCAATCCGATCGCTTCACTTCTGGCCGCCACGTGATCACGGCGCTCCTGCGCGACCAGCTCCCGATAGGCGTTACGCTTGCTGGCATCGTAGGTGACCTCGCCGGGAATCCGGTCGGCCCTGAATTCCTGGCCACGATCCTCGCCAAGCATGCCGACGGCATCTGCCCGGCACTGCCGGCAGTGGCGCATCAACTGGGCGCCGCCTTCGAGACGATCCTGAAGAGCCTTCAGCTCCTTTGCGTTTGGGCCGCGCTGCCCACTCAGTCCGTAGTGCGTGCCGTGCGCCGGGTCCGAAATCAGCGGCATGAGGTTGTGCAGGAACGCGCCTCGCTCCTTGACGCATCTATTCACCTCGATCAGATGCTCATCGTTCACGCCAGGAATCATCACCGAATTGATTTTGGTGAGGATGCCGCGCGCGGTCAGCATCTCCAGGCCCAACATCTGCCGCTCGTGCAGCATCCGGGCGGCTTCGATGCCGACGTAGCGGCGATGGTCGTAAAAGATCCAAGGATAGATCTTTGCACCGACCTCAGGGTCGACCATGTTGATGGTGATCGTCACGTGATCGACATTCATGTCGGCAAGCTCATCGACATGGTCCGGTAGCGCGAGCCCATTCGTGGAGATGCAAAACTTGATGTCTGGGATTTCCCTGGCGACCCTGGCGAAGGTCGCCTTCGTCTTCTTCCAGTCGTAACAGGCATCGCCTGGTCCGGCGATGCCGAGCACGGAAAGCTGCGGCACCTCGCTGGCGACCGCGATCACCTTGCGTAGCGCCTGGTCGGGCGTCAGCTTTTCAGAGGCCACCCCAGGTCGGCTTTCGTTGGCGCAGTCATATTTGCGATTGCAGTAGTTGCACTGGATGTTGCAGCCCGGCGCGACCGCGACGTGCATGCGCGCGAAATAGTGATGCGCCTCTTCTGAAAAGCAGGGGTGATCCTTGATCTTCTCCCAGACAGCCGGATCCGTGTCGTCGGGCTTTGTCGACGAGCCGCAGGATGACGCGCAGCCACCGGGTTTCATGGTGCCAAGCAACTGGTCACCGAATGTCGTGCTGAGGCTCTCAAGCGAAATTGCCGGTGCAGACATGAACGGCTCCGTTGCTGCGTGATGTCGCAGTTCAAAGCGCAAGAGCTATGCCAGCTCAAAGAGCTGTTTCGGTTCACGAATAGGCTTGTCGTGTCAGATTCCTTCGGATTGCTCCGACACACCTTTGTCGGGCTTACGACAGTGGACACGCAAATAGGGTCGCGAGGCTACCAGCCTTGGGCGCGCAAAGTGTGAACGAGACCACTCCGGGCTGCTTACGGTTGACGTCATCACGACGTCTAGAATTTCTTCACCACGATACCATGCCGGCGCAGGGCGTAGCCGACTTGCCGCGGCGTGAGCCCGAGGATACGAGCCGCCCTGGCCTGAACCCAACCGGCCTTGTCCATCGCGTCGATCACCCGGTCGCGTTCCGCCAAACGCGGGGGACAAGTGGGATCGTTCGGATCGCCTGCCGTAAAGGGAGATATCTTGCCTGCGGAGGCACTGATGCAACTGGCCGGCAGCCGCAATCCGACCGGCGCTGCGTTGACCCGTGCGAGATCGTCGATGGCATTGCCGCCATTCGAGCGGTCGGCTCGCTTCCAGAGGAGCCAGGAAAGGCACTGGCCCTTCTTACAGGCGAAATCGGATGGAGTGATCGTCCTTGAGCGCGCAAGTGTGGCCGTCCTTTGGACGCAGTTCTCCAGCTCGCGGACGTTACCAGGGAAGTAACATTGCGAGATCAGGTCAAGCGCCGGCGCCGCGAAGGCTAGTGCGCGATCGTTCTCCTTGTTGAACCGGTTGAGGAAGGCGTTCGCAAGGCGTGGAATATCGCCGGTTCGCTCTCTGAGCGGAGGCAGGATAATTGGCACGACATTGATGCGGTAATAAAGGTCGGCCCTGAACTCCCCTTTTATGACGGCCGTCTCGAGGTCCTTGTTGGTGGCGCATATGAGGCGCACGTCGACCTGTAGCGTTTTGGTGCCGCCGACTCGCTCCAACTCGCCTTCCTGCAAGACACGCAACAGCTTGGCTTGAAAGGCCGGCGAAATCTCGCCGATTTCATCAAGTAGCAGCGTTCCCTCATTTGCCAATTCAAACCGACCGGCGCGCTGGGAGATAGCACCCGTGAAAGCGCCCTTTTCATGCCCAAACAGTTCTGACTCCAGAACACTTTCAGACAGTGCGGCGCAGTTCAATTTGACGAAAGACTTCTTCCTCCGACGTGAGAGCTTATGGATGGCCTGCGCAAAGAATTCCTTGCCGGTGCCGCTCTCACCCCGCAGAAGCACGGTGGAATTGGTCCCTGCTACGACCGAGACGGTTTCGAGCACCTGCTTGAGTGCGGGGCTTTCCCCGATGATCCCGTCGATTTTGGCATCCGCATTCCGGGCAGGGTCGTAGGTCCTCCCCTCGTTGGGCGATTTCTCCGGTCCCGATGGCTCATGGCCACACCGCTGACGATCTGTACTCAGGGCGCGATGGAGGCGGATGGTCCGGCCGACAAGGTTGGCGACCATCGTCAGGAAATAAATGTCCTCGTCGTCGCGAAAGTCGGTGGCGCCGTCTCCGGCGCGGTCGATCGACAATGTCCCAAGGATATCATGATCAGCCTTTAGCGGGATACCGATAAAGGCAATTGGGATGGTTCCGATGCTCGAAGACGTTTGAAGGTCAGCCTGAAATAGTTGGGACTTGCGCACGTCCGGTATGAAGAGTGGCGTCCCCGTAGCGACGATTTGATCTGTTACGGCCTGTGGTATGACGCGGCGAGTGCCTGATTGACGTACGTGGGTATTGCCGGCAGTCGCGGCAATCTCCAGCTCTCCTTCAGCGTCCAGGACGACGATTGCTCCGTGACGCATCTGCAGAAATGAAGGCAGGACGTTCACGACATTGGCGAGCGTAATCTCCAGCTCGCTGGGGGCGGTCAGCACCTTCGATATCTCGTAGAGTCCTCTGAGCGCGATATCTGATTGGGGCATGCTTTTGATGGGCGGTTCAGGGCGGGTCTCCCGAGGTCCAACCTCGTCGACCCGATCTTGCGGTCCGTGGGTCATGGAAACACCTCAGGGGTTGTCGTCCAGAGTGCTCCTCCTTTTTTATCTGAATTCTGAAAGCACAGTATTCACGAGCTTCTCTTCGTCAAAGCGACGATCGAAGCAAAGAAAATAGACTTGGCGTTGGGCGAGACCTAAACTGTATCAAGATCAACCCTCTTAATACGTGCGTGCGTCGGTCATCCGAATTTGAAGAGGACTCCGAAACCGCCGCGTGGATAGTTCCACTCGATCTCGCCACTGGTCTCACACAAAATCCGGCAGGTGCCGCACTCCATGCAGCCGTCAGCAGTGATCTCCACTTGACCTTTGTCGTTCAACTCATAACATTTCGCCGGGCAGACGTGGGTAAGCGCGAGCAAGTTCGCGCTTGGCCTCTCGTGCGGTCGCACTTTGATATGCGGGCGGCCGGAATCCACCAAGTAGCGGTTCTGGTAAAGCTTGTCCTCGACACGTGACTTTGTCACTGCGATCGTCATTTCGTCTCCCTTCAGCGCCACGCCAATGCAAGGCGGACCGCGTCGCTGACCAGCCCCCAACGCGAGCGCGCCTTGATGAAGGCCGCCGTGGTCGCCTTTTCCTTCTCGATCTTCGGCGTGCCGTCGACACGCATGAAGTTCTGCGCGGCTTGCGACATCAACCGCGGATAAGTTGTGAAGTAATTGCAGGAATTGGTGTGGAGCAAGGCCGGCATATCTTTGTATTTTTTTAGGTCCTTGACCACGAAGGACTTGTCCAGCATGGCTTTGTAAAGAGCGAGATTTCGTTTGGTCATAGGAGCGTTGCGGCTGTTGACCTCGATGATTGCCTCAGCCGCGATGCGGCCGGAGGTCATGGCGAGGTTCGAACCCTCGCGGTGAATGGCGTTGTTCAGTTGCGCGGCATCGCCGACCACGACCCAACCATCGCCAAACAGCTGCGGAATAGCCTTGTAGCCGCCTTCGGGAATGAGGTGTGCGGAATATTCTTTCACTTCCGAGCCGGCGATCAGCGGCCGGATCGAAGGATGGCTCTTTAAGGCATCAAGGAGAACGTAGGGGCTCTCGACCATCGCGGCAAAATCGGAGACGAGGCAGCCAATGCCCAGTGAGATCGACTCCTTGTTGGTGTAGAGGAAGCCGAGCCCGGCCATGCTGCGGGAGGTCGTGCCCACCGCCTCGATCACGCAGCCTTCATCGCCCTTGACGCCGAACCGCTGCTCAATGACCTCTTCGGGCAGGAAATGCATTTCCTTAACGGCGAGCGCCACGGCTTGTGGCTTCGGCATCTGGCGCAGGCCGGCTCGCGTGCCAAGCAGTCCGCAGACACCTTCTGCGAGAACGACCACGTCCGCGTAGATGGCTCCGCCGGCCCGATCTGTGCGGACGCCGACCACCCTGTCCTTGGCGTCACGGATGAGCTCCGTCACGGTCGTCTCGCACAGAACCGTCGCGCCGGCCTCGCGCACCTTACGCGAAAACCATTTGTCGAACTGGGCACGGATGATTGTGTATCGGTTGGGCTTGGCCTCATTGAAGTCGTCCGACCGATAGTGAATCCCGGTATGGGATGTGTCGTCCATCACCCAAAGCCGCTGTTCAACCAAATGCCGCTCGAGAGGTGCATCGTCCCTGAAATCCGGGATGATCTTCTCCAGCATGTTCGCGTACATGATGGCACCTTGGACATTCTTGGAGCCCGGATATTCACCGCGCTCCAACTGCAGCACCTTTAGGCCATGGCTGGCCATGGTGTAAGCAGCTGCGTTTCCGGACATGCCTGCCCCAACAACAATGGCGTCGAAGTTTTCCTCGATCATGTCCGTCCCTTAGCTCGCAAGCTTATCGCGACTGTGGGGCGACAGCCGCCGGGTGAAGGCTTCCGTCAGTGCGGGCAGGAAGCGGATCGCGTCGGTGACGATTCCGAGGTGAGCGAAATCGAAAATCGGCGCGTTCGGGTCGGTGTTGATGGCCACGATGAGATCCGCCCCCTCGACGCCAACCCGATGCTGGACGGCGCCGGAAATCCCGGCCGCTATGTAAAGCTTCGGCCGGATGGTCTTGCCAGTTTGGCCGATCTGCCGATCAGCTGGCATCCAGCTCTTCTGGACCAACGGGCGCGAACAGCCATGCTCGCCGCCGATTGCTCGCGCGAGGTTCTTCACAAGCTGCAGGTTCTCCGCCGCGCCAAGACCAAGGCCTCCCGCAACCACGACGTCGGCATAGGCAAGGTTTGCCTTTGCCGACTGATTGTCCGGCAGGAAGCCGAGGACTTTGGTAGCGATCTCGTCCTCGGCAAGCGAGAGCTTGTGCCGGATGACACGCCCGACCGGTTTATCCGTCCGCTGCGGCATGGGCATGACTCTTGGCCGCACTGTCGCCATCTGAGGGCGGAAATTGAGCGTATAGATCGTGCACAACAAGGAACCGCCGAAAGTCGGACGCGTGGCGGCGAGCGAACTGTCGGTATCCACATCGAGTTCGGTGCAGTCGGCCGTGAGCCCTGTCTGCAAGGTCGTCGCCACGGAGCCGGCAAGATCCCTGCCGAGTGTGGTGGCACCGAGAAGAAGGATTTCGGGTTTGTGGGTATCGACCAGATCCGTCATTGCCTTGGTGAAAGGCTCGTTCCGATAGTCGGCGAGCAGGGGCGCCTCGGCGATGTAGACAAGGTCAGCACCATAGGCGAATGCTTCGGCAACGGCGTTCCCGACGGCCTCTCCCGGCGGTCCGAGCACGACGCCTGCAAGCTGGACCTGAAGCTTGTCTGCTAATTTGCGCCCTTCGCCGAGCAGCTCGAATGATACGGGGTGGACCTGGCCGCGTTCGAGCTCGATGAAGACCCAGACGTGGCGGTAGTCCTTGAAATGGGCGGGCAGCTCCTTCTTTATGCCGGCGCGGCCGGCGGCAGGGCGAGGGGTTTCTCGGTTCGCGGTCGACATCGTTTTGCTCCTTGCCGTCACGCGCCGCCGTTGAAGGCGAGCTCATGTTCCAGCGCCGGCTGGCGGGTGAAGATTGCGGTGATGAGTTCGTCAGCGACATCGCGCAAGGCCTTCTCGGCGGTGTCGATTAGTGCCGCCTTTTCAGCTCGAGCAGGAGGGGCGAAAACACGCTTGACGACCGTCGGTGAGCCGCGCAGGCCGCATTTGGTGAGATCCTCGATGCCGGCGTCGGCCGCGCTCCATTTCAAGACCTGGCTGCGCGCGGCGCACAAGGCGTCGTGGATCGAGCCCCGGCGGATCTCGTTTGTGCCTTCCAGCATGGTGATGAGACAAGGCAGCCTGCTCTTCAGCATCTGTGTGCCGCCTTCGGAGCGGCGCTCGACCTTGATCTCGCCTGCAGCAAGGTCAATAGAGGGGATCTTCGCGACATAGGTCAGTTGCAGGAGTCCGAGGCGCTTGGCGATGCCGGGCCCGACCTGGGCGGTGTCGCCATCGATCGTCTGCTTGCCGGTGAAGACGAGGTCTGGCGTGCCGAACGTCTCGCCGACCTTCGCGATTGCCTGGGAAAGGGCGAACGAGGTCGCCAGCGTGTCGGAGCCGGCAAAATAGCGGTCGGTCAAGAGCACCGCTCGGTCGGCGCCGTAGCCGAGCGCCTTGCGCAGCGCGTCCTCTGCCATGGGCGGACCCATGGTGAGCACAGTGACTTCGCCGCCATAGGCATCGCGCAGTCTGAGCGCTTCTTCGAGGGCGAACAGGTCGTAAGGGTTGATGATGGTCGGAACACCCTGGCGCATGATTGTGTTCGTCACCGGATGGACCCTTATCTGTGCCGAGTCCGGCACCTGCTTGATGCAGATTACGATGTGCATTGGCGGTTTCTCTAGGCTCCTGTCCGGGTGCGGGCATTGCGGTTATCTCCTTGATCCGCATAATTCGTGCCAAGTCTCTTGCGCTGCCCCCTTCCTACAACTTCGGCTGGTTGCTTCTGACGGCGCTGTGGTGATGGCCGGATTTGTCGGCTGCTCGACATTGTCGCGTCGCAACCCTTGTCGCCGCTCATTCCCGTCCGAACCGCTTCAGTACCGAGTCGAACGGGACAAAGGTGTGACCCGGCGCGGCAGGTCTGTTCGGATCGTGGTCTTTGAGCACCTTGAAGACCCGATGCGTGAGCGGCGAGGAAATCGCAAAGTCCTCGTAAGCGCGTTCGAGCGTCGCGCGCACCCTCGCGGCAATCACCTGGTCGGGCAGACCGGAGAAATCTTCTTCGGCAAGGTATTGGCCCACGCGCTTCATTATATGGAGCCGCGAGACATTCAGCACCTTGGGGTCATAGGAGACGCCAAGGACTGAGAAGAACTCCTCCGCGGCCGACAGGCGCTTCAGTCGTGCGAGGATGTCTGTGACATCGATGGGGCGGCTGTCAGCGGAACAATTCATTGCATTCTCCCTGGTCGCAAAACTGTGGCCTTTGCGCGCGCGCGCACGGCTGACCTGGACCCGCACAGCTCGAAGAGGGACGCCTCGCTGCACATTTTATCGTAGAGCTCGACCAGTTGAGTTGCAGTGAGCGTCGATTTGGTCTCGGCCGCCTCGCGCCGGACGCGGGCCACCATCGCGGCTGCCAGATCCGGGTCGAGATAGCGACCGCTTTCGCTCAGCACATGGGCAATCGCAGTGGCGCCGGAATGCTTGCCGATGACGATCCGCCGGCAGCGGCCCACGAGAGCCGGATCAAGCCCCTGATAAGTACGCGAGTCCTTCAGCAGCCCTGCGACGTGAATGCCGGATTCGTGGGTGAAAACATCGGCGCCGACGACCGGCTTAGTGGCCGCGGTCTGCCGGCGGGCGGCCCAGGCCACCTCGGCGGCGAGGCCGGGCAATGCGGTCAGCTCGATGCCGGTATCTGCGCCGCCGAAGACCGCCATCGCGGCGGCCACCTCTTCCAGCGCGGCATTGCCCGCACGCTCGCCGAGCCCCAGGACGGTAACGGAGGCATGGCGCGCGCCTGCGCGGATCGCGGCTAGCGTGTTGGCGCCAGCAAGTCCGAGATCGTTGTGCGCATGAAATTCAAGGTCGATTGGAGACTGCACCACCAGCTGGGCGACAAGTTCGAAGGTTGAAAACGGGTCGAGAACACCGACTGTGTCGGCCAGCCTCACGCGGCTTGCGCCGGCGCGTGCGGCCGTCTCGATGACGCGGGCGAGATGATCCCGATTGGCCCGCGAGGCATCCTCGCACCCCACCGCGACGAAGAAGCCGGCGGCGGCGGCGCGCCTGACCATATCATCGATGACCTGGAGCGCTCCCGCCTTGTCGAGGCCGAGCTTGGCGGCAAGTTGGATGTCCGACGCAGGCAGCGACAAATTGACCGCTTGGACCCCGCTCTCGATCGCTGCATCGAGATCCAACGACGTCATCCGGCACCAGGCCATGAGCCGAACCGGAAGACGCCGCGCGACCACGGCGCGAATTGTTTCGATCTCGTCGACGCCCATGACCGGCGTGCCGATCTCGATCTCTGTCACGCCGGCCGCCGCAAGAGACTCAGCGATCTCCAGCTTTTCCGTCGTGGTAAAGGCGACGCCCGGCGCCTGCTCGCCATCGCGCAAGGTCGTATCGTTGAGGGAGACATGACGGGTCATGACCGGTAGCCTGTTCTTCTGCCGCTCACGCATAGACCGGATTACCCGGCCCAGAACCGGAAAAGCTGCGCAGCTTCCCCACGATTCCCGGCATGACCTCGAGCACCCGGTCGATATCCTCTTCGCTGTTGTCCCGCGCCAAGGAGAAGCGGACTGCCGCGTGCGGCGCTTTCATCGCGCTTAGGACATGGCTTGGTTCCAGAGAGCCGGAGGTGCAGGCCGAGCCAGAGGAACACGCGATGCCAATGCGGCTGAGGAGAAGTGGAATTCCATCACTGTCCACATGTTCGAAGGAGATGTTTGCGGTGTTGGGCAATCGTTGCAGGGGATCACCAGTGACACAGGTGCTTGGGATGCGCTGGAGGATACCGCCCTCCAGGCGATCGCGGAGCGACTTTACCCGTGTGGTCTCGTCGTCCATGAATTTCAAGGCGAGTTCGGCCGCCGTGCCGAGCCCGGCTATGCCGGGCGTATTCTCGGTGCCAGCACGCCGGTTGTGTTCTTGGTGACCCCCCTTGATCAGCGAATGGAAGTTGACGCCGCGTTTTACGAAAAGGGCACCGATCCCTTTCGGCCCGTGCAGCTTGTGGCCGGAGAGCGACAGCATGTCGATTGCGGTCGACTTCAGGTCCATCGGAAGCTTGCCGACCGCCTGCACAGCATCGGTATGGAATAGGGCGCCCACTTCCTTGGCCAACTCGGAAAGCCTGGCCACGGGGAAGATCACACCAGTCTCGTTGTTCGCCCACATTATTGATACGATTGCCACCTGTGGGGTGAGGGCGGCCATATAGGCGTCGAGGTCGAGCCGACCACGGCAATCCACCGGGATCCTGTGCACCTTGACGCGGCGGGTCTTCTCAAGATGCGCGCAGAGCGTCAGCACGGCGGGGTGCTCGACCGCGGACGTCACGATCTCGGTTCGGTTGGGCGCCGCCTCGAGCGCTGAAAGAAGCGCTGCATTGTCGCTTTCTGTCCCACCCGAGGTGAAGGTGATCTCATCCTCGAACTCCGCGCCGATCAGCGCTTGCAATTGCCTCCGCGCCTTTCTCACCGCCGCACTGACTGAGGCGCCAAGAGCGTGTGCCGACGAAGGGTTGCCGAATTGATCCCTAAAGAACGGCAACATCGCTTGCACGACCGCAGGATCGACCCGTGTGGTTGCGTTGTTGTCGAGGTAGACAGGCTTCATAGGTGCGATCCTCAGTTAGACAGAATGACGCGAGCGCTAGACCGACTCGTTGAGCCTCTGGCTCATGCCGTTGATGATAATGGGCCTGAACTGGCAGCGCGCGCAGACGCCCGGAGTGTTTGCGTAAATCGGATCTCCGTCGATATGGACATGTTCGCAGTGGCCGCAGGTCAGCCCGCAGGTAAGGACGCCCGAACGCGATAACGCTACCGATGAGCCGAATTTGGCGCAGCGGCGCGATTTGTCCGCAAGCAGCTCGGGTGCCACCAGGAACCGAGCTGCTTCGGGAGGCGACTTTCTTTGAATCCTGCTGGGAGCGAATGGCGGTCCCGGGATCGGCTTTGACCTTGTCTTGCTTTTTAGGACGCGGACATCTGTTGTGCCGGCCATATAAGTCTCCTCTGCCGCAAAATCAGTCTGTCGGCCGCACAGGCGCTTCGGGCGTTTAACTGAAGGACTTGCCGCAGCCGCACTTTTCGCGCGCATTGGGGTTATCGAAGACAAAACCGGAAGATTCGAGCCCGGTGAGGAAGTCGACGGTCATGCCGGCTACATGGGGTTGGGAGCCCGTGTCCACGAACAGCTTGATCCCATCGGTGTCAGTGATCGCGTCGCCCTCGCGCGACACGCTCTCCAGGCCCATTAAGTATTTGAAGCCGGCGCAGCCGCCGGCCTCGACCATGATGCGAAAGCCTTCCGCCGGCTCGCTGGCGCGGGAAAGAGCAGTCTTGAAGGCGGCAACGGCGTTGTCGGTGAGCGTAATCATGGCTCCATTCTCCTCAGTCCAGGACCGGCTTGCGCATCACGCCGCATGCACCGTGCCAAAGCGAAAAAACGTTTCAACACAGCGCGGCATCTCTGACACTGCCGTGCTTCTTGTGAGTGCATTGCAGCGAAGGTGTCGGCCAACCGACACGTACTGTCGGGTTTGTCCGGTCCCGCGACCAGGGATGTTGGGCCTGAGTTCCCGGTTGAACTCACATCACCAAATACAGACCTTCTTCTGAGCCTTGCTTCGGCGCAGTTGGCACGGTTTTTGAAGCTCCGTTTGGCGAGACGGCAAGAGCATGCCGAACCACAACCATGCCGTGGGTGCCCGCGCGATGGATGGGGCGAAGCCAAGGGAGCAACATGTCAGGACCGGGTCAGACACGCGTTGTTTGGCAAAGCAGCGCCGCCCGTGGCATCCGAATGCCCGCTTGGCCGATTGCGACAACACCCACACTCGCTCACCGTCGACCGGCTCGATGGGATGCCATTGGCATGTGCCTGCTCGCCGGTTTTCGCACGGGTGCGACGCCGTGCGCACGCTGTCCAGCGACACCTTGTTCATGGGCCAGCAGCAGATCAGGATCGAGCATTTCGGCGCGCCTTATCGGCTGAAGATTCCCGGGCAGGGCAGATGATCCTCACACGTCGTAGAAACAGGGGTAAGCATGGACCAACGCGAGAAACCGTCGCCCGACGAAATCCGGCGGGCGTGCAAAGACAATCCGAAAATCCGGGAGCATGATCTCGCCGCTCGATTGGGCATTTCGGAAGTCGAGTTGGTCGCGGCGCATTGTGGTCATGGCGCGGTGCGCATCGAGCCGCGCGTCGATGATCTGCTGACCGGCCTCGAAGCGGTCGGCGAGGTGATGGCAGTCACCAGCAACGAAAGTGCCGTGCACCAAAAGATCGGCGTCTACGGCAAAGTGGTCACCGGCAACCAGCATGCGATATTGCTCGGCGACGGGATCGACCTGCGCATCTTCCCGAAAGCGTGGGCGTATGGCTTCGCCGTCGAGAAGCGCGAGGGAGCCGAGATCCGCCGCAGCCTGCAATTTTTTGATGCCACCGGCGAGGCGATGCACAAAGCTCATCTCAGGCCCGCCTCGAACCTGCAGGCCTATCAGGATCTGACGGCAGAGCTTGTATCCTCCGATCAGGAGCCGATCATATCGCTCGAGCCGAGCGGGGCGCGCGATAACGCAGTGAGTCCAGACCACGCCGCCACGGTCGACGACCTACGCGAGCACTGGGGCCGGCTAAGCGACGTGCATCAGTTCTATCATATGTTGAAGACACTGAAGCTCAGCCGCTGCCAGGCTATGCGTATGGCCGACGAGGATAACGCCTGGCTGCTCGACAATGATGCCGTTGGCGCCCTGTTCCAACAGGCGGCCGAAGACGAGATGCCGATCATGTGCTTTGTCGGCAATCGTGGTTGCATCCAGATCCATTCCGGCCCGATCAAGTCGGTCAAGCAGATCGGGCCGCGGATCAATGTGCTCGACGAGACCTTCCATCTGCATCTTAGGACCCATCGCATCCGCGAGGTCTGGGCCGTGCGCAAGCCGACGAGGGACGGTCACGTCACGTCCATTGAAGCCTATGGCGCGGACGGCAAGATGATCATCCAGTTCTTCGGCAGGCGCAAGGAAGGCGAACGCGAGGGCAGCGACTGGCGGTTTCTGGCCGAGAGTCTGCCATGTGTTCCCGGTCCGGATGTGGAGAGTGCCGACAGGCCCTCGGATTGAACCGGCCGCCATAGGACTCGGCAGCACGTTCCGACAGCAGCTCGCGAGGTATTTAGGTCCATGTGCGGAAAGGCTTGCCGTCATAAGCGCATACGGACGGTTGGGTGTGCACGCCGGAAATTGACCGCATCGATACAGTCAAGCTCGTCGCGGCCGGACTGCTGCGCACGAGTGCATCGCCGTCTGACCGAAAATCGTTGCAGCGCCTGCGAGCGATAAATACGCCATCAGCGCCGAACCGAAGCGCGGCTCGACCTTGCTGATATTTCCGATCAAACGCCGTCGGGTCTTGTCGGATCGCACCCGATCCTTGCGCTGGATCGCATCGTTGCTCAATGCGGGCCGTGCGAGGCGATCTCCTCGTTCGTCGACCGGAGGGCTGTGCAGCAGCAGCCAAGCCGAACAGCCCGATGTCGCGGGCTCGACAAAACCGACCACGGATGTCGATTGTCGGACGTTGTCATAAGAATGATGGACAGGTGATCATCAGCGGCGGGCCCAGCGCAGGCTGGCATTGCTTGGTGCAGCGCCATGGGTACCCCTATCCGGCACGCGACTTGCTTCGACAATTTGGCCAGCGGGGTGTCAGCAGTGCGTCACGGAGCTCAACGGTGATTGATCGCCTCTCAACCATAACGGGATAAGCGGCGGCTTTGCTTCTGACCGCAGCGCGGCGGAGATGCCCTTCGGATTGACTTCGCAACCGATCTCATCGCGCTGGCAGTGGGCTGATCGGGCGACAGATCTCGAACGCGCCCGACAAGAGACGTGCTCATGCTGGAAATCGGCTTTATGAACAGCGGTGCAATCTCAATCGAGCCATGAACGCCAATGTAGAGAAAACAAAATGGCGACTAACCCCGTTCCAGATCATGTCCCGCCCGAAATGGTGAGGGACTTCAGCCTGTTTACATCGCCAGGGATGCCACCAACGCCCAACGGGGATCCACACGCAGCTGTCGCTTGCGTACATGACGGGCCTCCGATCTTTTACTCCCGCTACAACACTCAAGATGGCCGGGGTACCTGGGTCATCACCCGTGCCGCGGACCAGCGTAGGGTGCTGCAGGACTCAGAGACTTTTTCCAGCCATCGCAGCATCTTCTCCTCCATACTGGGTGAAAACTGGCCGACGATCCCGCTTGAGCTCGATCCACCGGCCCATGGCGTCTTTCGCTCACTGCTCAATCCGCTGCTTTCGCCAAAGCGGGTGTTGGCTTTGGAACCGGCTGTCCGCGAACGGGCGGTCGAGCTGATCGAAAGGATCGCCGCGTCGGGCACAAGCTGCGACGTGATGAAGGATTTTGCCTTTCCTTTCGCGGTGAGCACCTTTCTTCGCTTTCTGGGGTTGCCTGATGACCGACGCGATACATTCGTCGGCTGGGGGAAAGATCTGCTCCACGGCGACGATAAGGAACGACCTGTGGCTGCCCGGACGATCGTTGCATTCATCGACGAACTTGCAGCGATGCGCCGCGACGAGGCGGTTGACGATTTCATGACCTTTATCGTGCAGGCACAGGTCGAGGGCCGCCGGCTGACGGACACCCAAGTCCGCGGTATCGGCGTGCTTGTCTTCGTCGCTGGGCTCGACACGGTCGCAGCAGCTATAGGCTTTGACTTGGCGTACCTCGCACGCAACCTCAAAGATCAGCAATTGCTGCGGAGCGAACCGGACCGCATCCCGCTCGCAACCGAAGAATTGCTGCGGGCCTATCCGCCCATTCAGTTGATCCGCGTGGCCACGAAAGATATCGACTTCGAAGGCGCGCCGATCCGGAAGGGGGACTATGTTTCCTGCGCCACGATGATTGCCAATCGTGACCCGGCGGAATTCGCATGCCCCAACACGATCGATTTGGAGCGGGAGGACAACCGCCACGCAGCGTTTGGCTATGGTCCCCACCGTTGCCTTGGCTCACACCTTGCCCGGCGGGAGATTGTCATTGGCCTGGAGGAGTGGCTGGCGCGCGTCCCGGCTTTCAGGATCAAGCAGGGTACGGCGCCGATAACTTCTGGCGGCCATGTGTTCGGGATCGAAAATTTGATCCTGGACTGGTCTTAGGCCCGCCCCGAGCCGGGCACAAACAATGGAGGCAGTGCCATGCGCATCATCGTCCAAAAGGCCAAATGCCAGGGCCACGCGCGATGCGCGGCGCAAGCGCCTGACATCTTCAAACTCGATGATGACGGTTACATCCTGCCTGGTGACATTGAAGTTGCGGAAGGGGAGGAACTGCCTGCGTCACGAGGCGTGCGATCCTGTCCTGAACGTGCGCTGGAACTCACTCTCTGACGCTCTGAATCAGACGTCATTCAACCGTGAGTCTGGCGGGCTTGAATGGGGCCGACCATGTGGCCGCACTCAGCAGGCGGCGTTTGTCCTGCACGGTCCACGTCCAACTCTGCGGGGGGCATTTCCGGCAGTGTTCCCCAAGAGGCGCAAACGGCAGGGCCGGGGCTCGCGAAACGCCTCTGCCAATCACAGAATTTGCGACAGAGCCGATGGAACAGACGAAAATTGCCGAACTACTCGACCGCGAGGCGATCCGCGACTGCGTATACCCAAGAACTGCCCGACCCATGTTGCGGCAGGCCGGGTCTCTGCATGAGAACAAACCAGGAGAACGCACCATATTTGCCCAACATTATGCCCGGCTCAGCACCGGCCAATGGCCACAGATCGAGCTGGAGAGGAGGTTCGACCAGCATGTGCTTGCCTGTGTGCTTTCACGTGCGCTCGAGGAGATCGAGGCCGGCGAGGCGACGGCGACGGAGGCAACCGGACTTTCGCGCGCCGAGCTGCGCGATGTCCTGGCCCGCTGTTTCCCTGCTATTCCTATCAACGCGTTTGCCTTGAAAGAGGTGAGCGAGCCCGAGCCGGATCTGGAGGAAGAACTTCTGCATGGACTGCTGCTGGCGCATGCCCGACCGGGCGACAAGGCGAGCGCCCGCTTCGCCAGGATCATCGCCCGGCGTGCCATGCGCAATGACCACCTCTGGCAGGACCTTGGCCTTGTTAATCGAACCGACCTCGGCCGCCTGCTCGCCTCGCATTTTCCGACGCTGGCGGCCGGCAACACCCAAAACATGAAATGGAAGAAATACTTTTACCGCAAGCTCTGCGAGGCCGAAGGTTTTTCGCTGTGCAGCGCGCCCAGTTGCCGGGAATGCAATGATTTCGAAAGCTGCTTCGGCCCGGAGGAAGGCGAAAGCCGCCTCACACGGATCAAGAACGGCGTCGCCTCGGATTGAGAGCCGCTTTCGTCAATTGTACAGCGCCAGCGCTCGCGCCGCGCCATATGTCTCTTGTCGAATGTCGACTGCCCCTTCGGGGATTGAATGCTGTGCATGCTGTCCGATTACTCGCCATGCTTCGGCGGGCCGCCGTCATGATGGCGGTGCAGGATGCGACCCGCACTATCGCCGCCGAGCAACTGGTGTTCTCCGGGCCGTTGCTGCTCGCCTGCCTGGCGGTTGCGGCGGTTACACGGCCGCGGTTCACCGCCGTCATTGTTCGCGCTGGTGCACAGTTTCGCCTCAATCACCCATTGGGGCGGCCAGATTGTCTCCGGCGTCGCCATCAATTTCGTTGCTGCCGGCTCCGCCATCATTCTCGGCCAGGTTCCGGCGGCGCGCGCGCTAGGGTTCCTGGAAGCTTTTCGAACTTTCTGCCTGGCGCCACCAGCTGAATTTCGCGCGCTCATGAAGGAAGTTGACGGCCCTGGACATACAGTGATGCAAGCATGATCGAACCGCTTATTCGGGGGTTCGAGTCGGGAGAGGGCTACCGCCAATACAGCGCTGTTGTTGAAATAGTCTGCTAACGGACCATTCGCGGTGAGTTAATGCGATTAGATCTCGTTTTGCTTCAACCGAGTTGATGCGCTGATATCAAGGGGTTCAGATAGCCGCATCGGCAGAATTGCCTCTGTCCGCGCACCGTTCAGCTCGTTGCTATCTCATTCGGATGTGTAACGAGCGCCTACTCATCAAGGTTGGCCATGGAGCCTATCGCGTAACGGATCAGGAGGCGACATGACCAAGGTTCGGGGTGACGCGCAAGCAGCCAACGTGACGGCGACAGGCCCTAGTGATCGGAGCGAGCCGTGGGGATGAGATCCAGAGGCATCAGAAATTCGAACTCGTCCAGACAGCTATCGAAATCGCCATTGAAGGTTCGAACTGCTCTATCTTTGCCCACCAAGACGATCTGATATGCGTTCTCTGCCGGGTCAAGCGCCCACCAATAGCCCTCGCGAACTGTCGATGGATCGACGGCGCCCTCCGTTGGCCAGAGGCTGGCATCAAGCCATTGCAGTAGCTCGAATTCTATCAAGTCGAATGGATCGGCATCCCCAACACGATTGACCATTTGGCCAAAGGAATAAGAACCTACGTCGATGATCTCGGGCCGATCATCCTCCTGCCGAATGCTAATCGCCCACCAATAGCCACTCTGTATCCGCATGACTCCATCTCCAAACGTGTTCGTTCGGCCGCCGACTGCGTGAGCAGGTCAGCGGGCCAATTGATGTGTTCAAGGAGTTTTGTTGGGCAGCCGTGCTGCTCGTTGTCTACGACGTAAGGGCTCCCCCATCGTCGGTTATCACGCGGCTTAGCCAAGATGCCCAGGGCCGCTTCTCTCAAGGCACGGCATGGAATTTATCCGGCGCGGTCAGGCAGTCAAGAGCGCTACAAACCTAGGCTATGAAGCCAGGGTTAGCTGTCGCTTCGTTCCACAGCTTTCATCCACCGGCACACCTGACCAGTCCTGCCCACCCCACCCGAATCCATGATCACTGGAATGTAGCCAAAGTTAGACTCGCACTTCTGGACGTCGCTCAATATCTGTTGGCAGATCTCGACCGGTACGGGGGTAAAATCGAATGTTGGTCGCTCTAAGACGATGTACCCAAGTGCATTCTCATCTAACCAGTTTTGGAAGCTGAAGCCCTTTTTGTCGAACGAGTAGAACGACCATTCACTCATATGACCTTTGGGCTTTGTGCCAAGCACCGAAATAATGACCCGGCATGCTAGAGGCAAGCCGTGAAGCCAATCGATAATCTGCTGATCGGACACTTTTGCCGAGGCCGACGCCTCGTTCCCCGTTCGACCTGGTCGGGCAGCCGTACAAAACCTGGCGCCGCCGTGGGTCTGCGGGAGTTGCCAGTGCCGAAGCCGAAATGGTCTCCTCATGCTTTGGCAAACGATCCGTTTAGTGGACTTGCCGATGGTCGTTCACCATACACAGCCTCGATGCCCGTCTTCCGGATAGCAGGACCGACGGCTTTCTCTATCTCCCAAACCACCAGCCGCAATCGCTCCATGGTTCGCGCAGTCCTACGCGGCCCGTCCTTGTCAAGCTTGTAGTCGTATCGGATCTGCGTGTATTCGTTCGCGACCGTGCGCGAGCGGATGAAGTCTTCTACCTCGCTCGGCATCTCCAACCCGAGGTGTCTTCCTTCGTCCAGCATGTCCAAGAAATGATGCTGATAGCCCCGGATGTCAGCCGGTGTTTTTCCTTGGAGAAGGAGGAAGCTTCGCAGGTAGTGCTCTAACGCTTGAAAGTAGAGGAATCTGCGAGGATGATCGGAAATGCTCGGCCGAATTTGGGGGGAGACCAAGGCAAGAGCATCAGCGTTCGCCCGATACGTTTGGGCGAAAAGAAAGACGCCGAACGGCGTCATTCCCGATCCATATACCTTCGGCTTTTTGGCTGCACCGTCTCCCATGGTCAGCGAAGATGCCGCCTTCGGTCGCGGAGGGCAAGTCTCTCTCGAGTAAGCACAATCTAAAGGCGCGCTCGCGGGGCAGAGCTACTGGGCGACGCCCGGTGGAGGCTTGCAGCATGGGGGAGACGTTCGAACAGGCCGCAATCCGCGAACTGCGCGAGGAAACCGGAATCCTTGTGGATCGCGTCGCGCCCCAGGTGTGAGAGCGAGAATTTGTGCTTCATTTGCCCGACGGCGAACATGTCATCGCCGAGGAGCGATTCTTCCTGATACGGGCCGATAGTTCCACAGCCGAGCGGGAGTTCATTTGCGAGAGCAGCTAAGGCAGCTTTGAGTCTCTTGGTGCTCGGTGCCGTGGCGCCGCCAACAGGATTGGCGTAATCCGCATTGCGACGTGGGAACGATATGCCTGCTATTATCAGAGCCGCCACTATTGCCGACTTGCCGCGCATGGTCGATCTCTTGTTGGAGGATGCTAGGCAAAGACACGCTCTCAACCCGACACTCTGGGCGATTGCAGATGATGCACATGAGAGGGTGGAGGAGGCGGTGAGATTCGCTTTGGAGGCGGACAAGCAGCCATTCCGGCAGAAATGGCTCGTTGCCGAGGGGGATGACGCGCTCGCCGGTCTCCTTCTTTGACGGCATCGAAAGGTCAGGGGAGCTAGAAGGCGCTATTTTGAAGTTTGTAGTAGGGTCGACATTTCCCGACCGGCTTTGCACTGCCTAAGCGTAACTGCGAATCGGAACCTTGTTGAACCACGCGGCGCTGGCGGTCGACGGGTGGCATCGTTAGGGTTTGGCGAGACTCACTTTCTTTCCAATATGATCGCGCCATAAGCCGAGCCGCTTTATTCGATATTCAACAAGTTCCGGTGAGGTCCCGAAGAAGGATGCGATCTCGGGGGCACTTTTGCCATCCGAGACCATACGCTTGATCGCGTCTCGTGGAAGCAAAGTTGCCGATGCCAAGAAATAAGCGTCGTGCTCTTCAGCGCTATCATATGTTCGACCGAAGCAGCCAGCAATCTTAGCTATCTTGGTTAGCTTGTGCCCGGCAAGAATATGCCAATACTCCTCAAGTAGCGTCACTCTTTGTCTCTCAACGGTATGGTAGTCGTTTAAAAAGACAACCCAGCTATCCTGATCGGAATTCAAGGGAACGCTCATAGCGGACCACTCGCCGCGCGACGGTCCAGCAAGCGTGTTTTTTGCCTTTCCGGAAATACAGGTGGATTCCCGCAATCGTTCTACCGTAACAGAATCAACAACCAAATAAAATGGATCCAGCGGATCGCTTTTCTTCAACCCTAACTCTTTTCGGAAATCTTCGGCCGTCTGCTCTAGCTCCTCCTTAGACATGGCGATAACTTCAGCATCTATCGGCGCGCTGCTCGGTTCTGATATATCACCCTTAGTGTAGTGCTGACGAAGACACACGGCTGCGTGCAGTAGGGTTTGCACAGTCCCGGAGGACGCGTTTTTGCCAGCGCGGAAGTGGACGAATGCCACCCGATCAAAGCCAAGCTCGTGTTCATCGGCATCAGGGCCGAGCCACTCCAGCAGCCTAATTTTGGAATTGTTGTCGGGCGATCCGTCGCCCCGCTCGATGCGGGCCAGCGTGGAGAAGCTGATCCCCACAATCCCCGATAATGCCCTTATACTAAGACCTTCGCGTTCCCGCTTCTCGCGGACCGCCCCGACGAGCTTTTCTTCGAATTCGTTCATGTTCACCATTGTGCGATCAGCACACCTTGACACACTCCGCTCCAGAATGCATCCTGTGCTGGTGACACAGACTCGCACATCGGCAAGCAAAATGGAAGTGTTGTTGACCAAGGATGCGCGGGCTGAGTTGCAGCGGATTGGCGACGGTTTGGACGCGCGCCAGCCCGTGGGGGTAAGGGACCGGGGAATCGTAATTCTCGGCCCACAGCCCACATCACCGACTGTCCAGGAGAAAAGTAATGAGCAACAGCAAGGAGCGGGAGGACCCGCAGCCCGATCACGGCAAGGGTCCACCAGACGGCAAAGGTCGTCCGATCGATCACGGGCGCCCCGTGCCGGATCACGGATCGTCGGCCTCGCCGGCAACTACGCCGGGCAGCTAGAGAATGTGCAACGGGCATACCCCGGAGCAACTCTCCTCCCCGATGACCATGGAGTATGGCTTCTCGCTCGCAGCCAAGTCATAGATGGTTTAGCGCGAGAAGCCATATTCCTTATTGCCTTACCAGAAACACCAGCGGTCGAGCCGCGTGGATGGGCGTTCTGGGAGCAAGATGGGCAGGTCGAATGGATCGGCCCGCGACATACCAATTTCCCTGACGGCTCGGTCTGCGCTTATCACCCCATGCTCGACAAAGCTTGGTCGCCAGGTGGTGATTTGTGCACGTTGCTCGACCTTTATAGCGTATGGGCGCTTCGTCACCTTCATTTGGTGGTGTTTGATCGGTGGCCGGGACGCCAGTATGCGATGCCTGATGAACTGGGCCAATCTGATCCCTATTATCGGCTAACTCAGTTTAAGGAGGCCGAGCTTTGCAGCTGCGGATCAAATCGGCGCTATGGCGAATGCTGCCGGCCGCATGACCTGAAACTGCCCTTTCTGTCAATTCTGCACGCCTTCAAAAGGCGTAATCTCGGTCTCGGCATCCTTGGTCGAGCGCCCCCCGCCGAAATTCCAGCGTTGATCGCCCAAGGAGGACAAAAACCTCCACCTTCCATGTTAGAGGTTCACTCTGCTCTGCGGGCGCATGTCGCGGACGTCAGCCGGAATCCGTAGCTCTACATCCCGTAAGAGATGCACGATCGGGTCAGAGGGGGAAGCATGCCGCTCCTGACGAATCCCCAATGCCAGGTGCCGACGACTTCCGAGCCCTCGAACCAAGTCGAAAAGTTCAGCTTCGGAAAATGCAGCACGCGGGCCGCCCATCATATTTTCTCAATATCGTGGTCGCCTGGACCCTTTGCCCATGGGGTCTAGCCCTTGCATAGCCGTTGCGCCAATTCGCTGTTTCGCATCTTCATTCCTACGGAATGATGGATAAAATAACGGGGTATATCCGTCGGAATAGGGAAGTCTACGAACTGCCAGTAGGTGGAATTTGGCAGAATTTACCAGATTTGTTCATCACTCTTGCACCAAATTCAACTTTAGGAGATGCTAACTCGGCCTTGGGAGGGCTGGGGGATGAGAATAAAAGCATTTGTGGCACTTGGTGCCACGGCAGCGCTGGGCGGCTGCCAAACAAGCAATCAAGCTGACTACATGCAAATAGGCTACGGGCCTAGTTTCGACGTCGCCCACGCTCAATGCGAAATGCATAAGGGGTCGGTTGACCAAGGCTATATTGCTATCGGGTCCCCGGGCTTTGTTGCGGGGGCCGGAATCGGCAATGCCCTCGGCAACTTGGCTGCCGAAGACCAGTATATGAAGAACTGCCTCATCCTAAGCGGGTGGAAGCGTGCCCCGCATGGCCAGAGTGCCACGGCAGCTCCAGCCGTTGCTGGTGGCGCGCCACCGACACCCTATGGGATCCAGCGCGCACCTGGCAGCTGGATCAATACGGCGCTGCTGGACTGGTCAGACGCGAATAACAAGTGCGTCGCCGGCGACAAGGCCGCGTGTGGGACTCGAGCGAAGCTTGGTGCGCAACTGAGAGCCGCCGGCATAAACCCGGCGCCGGTCTAGGGGCCATGCAGTGGAACCTGGCGATCTGCCTTGGCATCGTTCTGGCATTGAGCGGCTGCGCAGCGGATTATCTCAATCACTACGACAGCGTGACGCTCTCTGCCGGCGACGCCAATCGCGCCAATAGCCTCGCCCAGACAGTCGACCCGTTCAACCCGAACAGTCAGAACACGCATATCGAGGGCGACGGCCAGCGAACAGCTGGAGTCATCCAGGCCTTTCGCGGAATCCCGCTGACACCGCCAGGCCAAGGTGCGCGCCAAGGTGGCGGCGGGGACTCTGGCAATCATCCATGCGATCTGCGCAATGGGGTTGACAGCCTAGGCCGGGCTTGCGGTGAACGTGCCGCCGAAGCGAAACCGGGCGGCCGCACCGGACATGAGGCGAACTAGCAATGCTGCGTAGAATGCGATCGCCTCGCCGGAGGCCACTTGGCGTGGTGCAAAGGCGCCTGATCTTGGTGACGGTGGCCGCGGCTGGCGCTCTGGCTGCGCAAACGGCCATGCAACACAGCGACCGCATACCTGAGTTCCATCTGCCGAACTGGACCAGCGCGGGCTTGGCGACGATTGCCGGCGTGGCATCCGTCATCGACGGCGACACGATCGAAATCCACGGACAGCGCATCCGCTTCAACGGCATCGACGCGCCGGAGAGCCAGCAGCTTTGTAAAAATGCGAGCGGGGCCGACTATCCCTGCGGCCGGCGATCGGCACAGGCGCTTGACACCTTCCTGGCCGCGTCGAAGCCAGTGCAATGCACATTCGTGACCTGGGATCGCTATCACCGCTTTGTCGGCGACTGCCAGCGTGCCGATGGCGCCAGCGTGGGCGCTTGGATGGTCGAGCACGGCCAAGCGATCGACTGGCCCCGCTACAGCCATGGTGCCTATGCAGCGCAGCAGGGGAAGGCGGAAGCGGCGAAGGTCGGGCTGTGGGTCGGAAAGTTCCAAGCGCCGTGGGAATGGCGCGCCGGGCATGGAGACAATGCCCAACCGGCGGTGAGCCAACCGCTCGGCACCATCAGCCGTCAACAGGTAGCGCAAAGCTACTCATGCCAGCCGCGGCGGAAATGCTCGCAAATCAGCTCGTGCGACGAGGCTCAATGGTATCTCAGTAATTGTCCGTGGGGCGGCAAGCTCGACCGGGATGGCGACGGGCAGGCGTGCGAAACCTTATGCTAGGAATGGCGACGATGACAGCGAGACTAATTGGACTGGCTGTGGCTTTGTGCCTGCCCTTTCAGATGGTTGCGCTTGCGGCGGGAGAACCGACTGTGGTCTCCTGCAAGTTTGAGCACCTGCCTCCGATGCTGCTAACGTTCCGTGGCGGGATGGGAGCTAACGACAATACTCTGCAAGTCGGACAAACCCCGCCCGTTTCGTTAAGCGTCGGATCAAGTTTGATGGTTGCCGAAATAGGGGCACAGGAGCTGACGTTTTCCCTTCGAATGCCCACCTCTGTTTCAATAGCCGCGCCTGGGGATGACGTCATCACATACTACGGAGACTGCATTAGCTCCCTACAACCGCGAGGATAACCGGTGCGGCTACTTCTAAGGGCTGATGGAGCCGAGCGGCGCAACTGGCTGGATTTATTCTCGGCTCCGTTCGACCCTTCCGTTGAGGTGCTTAGTCAGGACGGGCAAGAGCATCTTGTTTTGAATGTGGCGCGGTTGGGCGCTAGTTCCACGCCCCGAGAAGCCTATGACGCTGGTAAGTTGGCCGTCAGGGAAATGAATGCCATCGTGGCCGGAATCGTTGGCAAATCAAATGTGACGTTGACCGGAACGGTTCGCTCATTCGGGGACCGATTATTGGTAGATTTCATCATGGAGACCGAGACCGCGCATTTTAGATTTGGCGCCGGGGCGGCCAGGTTTCAGATCCTTGACCAGCATGGTGAGCCGATCGTCGAGGAAGCGGCACCACCGATCGCGCAAGAGAGATACAAAGCCGCTGCCTCCCAACCCATTCTTGCTGAAGCGTTGGCCTATTCAGCCGGAGCCCCTGACTGGTTTGATCTCTACAAAGCGTGCGAATGTCTCCTGGCCGGAGGCGTCAGACTCGATAGCGGAATGAAGGAGGTCAAACAGACCGCTAACGCCTTTCGCCATAGAGCCAACGGCAGTTCCCGGTTGCCCCCAAATCCGCAAAGCCTCCTCGACGCCGTGAGACGAACGAGAGCCTGCATAAACCGGGAGTTGGACCGTAGGGAAGACCTGTCAGCGAATGACGACAGCGCCCCTTAGAAGATTGACCTATGGACGCCGCCGTCGACGCGCAAAGCAGCGCGACTTGTCGCCGAAGCCTGCTCCGAGCAGACATAGACGACCAAACCACGCCGAGCTTACCGCCAGCCAACTGCCCATCCAGGAAGGGTCGCCATCAACCCGCATCTGACCCATTCGCCGAAAATGGTCGATCGCTGCCGAATATGCCGGATCGCCACTACGCAGGCTGTTTAGTGTCTGCGCAGCCGCGACCGTGGTCGAGCGCAAAGGATTGCATATGGTCGACGATGGCATATCCTACGTGTCGGCCACCCAAGTTGAAGACGCTGTGGGATGAAAAGGGCGATGAGCCACTTCGGGGTATGTCCCTGGCTTAACCGCTTAACCCTGCATCGATCTTTGACAAAACGGCTGCGATCTCAGAATCAAAATCGTACGGTCGTTCCGTTGACGGGGGCAATCTGGAAATGAAGTGCGCAAGCTCCAGCGCGCCGAAGTCGTGAAAAGGATTGAGACCGATAACGTTGCTCATAGTCAGGTCCTCGGGAACAGGAGAAGGGAGCAGTCTAGAAAAGCGACGCAATGCCTCGTCTATGCTCCAATCCGATACGAACAACAGCAGTGAGCTGAAGGCTAGGAGCGCCGGGGGCGCGTTTCCGAAGATGCCAGGACCGACTTTACGTCTGAGCGCCAATTTGCCGTAGTCGGCCATTAGCGCCGCTAGGCGTGCCGCCCGTTCAAACCGATCTCGTAGAGGTGCCATCGCAATCAGAGTGCTTCCATGAAAGCCGCTCAGAATGCGTTTGGTGCGATCTCTTACATCCGCATCAATCAGCACCCTAGGCATCGTCTCCACGAAATCGCGATAGTGAAAGGCCAGGTCACGCTGCGCCGCGCGTTTCCGATCAAAGCCAGGCATACGCGCGTGCAAGGGGTCAAAAGAGATAGCTTCGTAAAATGGCAATCGCCGGATCGAATACGCCCAGTCAGCCATCAGTGGGATTCCCTTGACGACAAACGAATTTGCTTCCCGAAACATCAGGAACCAAGATCTCAGCCGGAATATGTCCTCTCTATTACACTCACCGGTCGCGATCGCCTTGCACACTAACTCCCGGATAATTTTCGTATCCTTGTCGTTCGCATCAAAACGCACTTCAACGTCGCGCACGACACCCGGGGTCTCATCAATGGGGAAGAAGTCGCACCCGATCTTGTGTGCAGAGTGGCCGTACTGATCTATGAACCGAAAGTGTGCCTGGCGTGTGTTTTGCGTCCCCTTCTTGACGTCCGAACGCACTAGGCTTGCACCGCCGCAACGACAGGATGGGCACAACAAGTCACCGCGCATCCATTCGCGTTCCGACTGGCTCAAGCCGAAATCTTCCTGATCAAGGATCATGGTTACTCCGCGGAGTTGGAGCAACTGCCTGGAGTCAAGCTCACGATCGAAGTGTTGTGAAAAAGCGGTGTGGCTCATTGGGAGCGACCCTCGGATGTGTGATGAAGCTTATGAGATAAGCCGATAAGCGCAATACGCGCCTATCGCGACTGCCGCGATGGCAATGATTATGGCGACCGCACCTTCGGCCGTCAGCCTGACCTTGAGGCTGGCACGCGAGGCAGAAATCTCAATCTTGCTCACGGCTTGTCTCCATCGCCGGCGCAGCCTTCGAGGCAGCGCACCATCCAGGCATTGAGGGACTGTTTGTTTGCCTCAGCTTTTGCCGCTAACCGCGTCCTCAAACTCTCCGGCATTCGCAAAGTGAATTTCACCTCACCCGAGCCGGCTTCAGGCATTTCACCGAACAGTTTCTCTATGAGCTCGGGGTCCCAGCTCATATTCTTTTCGAGCCACTGACGGGCCTCGTCCGGAGTCAGCGGTGTGATCGTGTCGTGATCATCTTCGTTCTGACCATCCGTGAAATTGTAGCGGAAGAATGCACCATGGCGGGTCTGGTAAAGGTAATCGCCATAGCTCCACCACTCCTCATTGGAGGTCCAACCGCCGATCTGGGTTGCCGTTTCGGTGTTGTAGGTTTTGCCATCGATAATCCGCTTACATTTTGTCGGACGCATGAAGCGCTCCATCAGTTGCCGTCAACTGACAAGGTAGGTGACTTGCCGTCACCTGTCAACACTTGCCGTCACCTGATCTAGCATGACTCAATGTGACAATGTCCTTTATCAGTGATTGTGCGCGTAAAGTTCAACGCCGCTCTATCGTCTTAATGGTCCGCGCCATCTCTCGTTCTCACAGCATTGCTGCGCTTCTAAGCCATGCTGCAAAGGCGGGCTGGGGCGGAGCCACCGACCCCAATACCGGAAACCATACCTTCGGGCGACCGTCGACCGGATGAGGCGACGCTCGATGAAGTCAAGCGCTACTCATACAGAACTCTCGATTGCGACTAAGTTGCTTGCCAGGCAACGAGAAACCCCTGATAGAATGGTCAGGGCGATCAAAGTCATGCTTGAACGAGGGTCGCAGTGGTTTCGTTGGGAGCCACATATTCATGCGCCCGGAACGATCTTCAACGATCAGTTTGGTGCAGACTCTTGGGAGGCTTATCTCTCAGCACTAGAGGCCGTAACTCCGGCTCTAAAGGCGATCGGAATTGCCGACTATTACGGGATCAGAACGTATCAGCGTGTGCTGGCCGACAAACAGCAGAACCGCTTGCCCGATTGCGACCTTATATTCCCCAACATCGAAATGCGACTTGGGATTGGCACGACTAGGGGCAACTTCGTCAACATCCACCTTCTAGTTGACCCATCGGACCCCGACCACGTCGATCAGATTACAACGATGTTGAGCCGTCTGACATTTCGTGTCGGGGACCAAGACTACGGGTGCACAGCTCCTCAGTTGACGCGTTTAGGTCGACGCCTCAATTCAGCGCTTACCGATGATCGGTGCTGCGCTTGCATATGGCGCTGCTATACGAGGCGGCCGCAGTCATCCTGAACCGGTCGACGTATACTAGCACACTGCGAACCTGGGCTTTGGAGCTGAAAGAACGGCTTGGCTTCAAGCGAGCGGCCGTGGCTCTGGCGCGCAAGCTGGCGGTGATCATGCATGCGATGCTCCAGACGGGCGAGCTGTTCGATCCGCACGGAGGAACGCCTGCCGCAGCCTGATCCTGCATACGCTTGCCGGCGACGATTTCCTCACGTCATTCAACCGATAGCGTTCTTCCAGGACGCACCGAGCTGTCCCTGCCGGGACGTGGCTGAGATCATTCCGCGAAGCGGGAAGCAACTGCCTCGGTAAGCAGATTGCGCCTCGGCCTGAGATGGCGCGACTGCCATTTGACTTGGCGGGAAGAGGCGTCGATCTGACCATGGAGTTCCGTTCAACGAGAGGAACTCGCCATGGCTACCCTGTCGACCGATGCACCAATCTCTCCGCTTCGCCAGCGCATGCAGCACGACATGCTCATGCGTGGCCTGGGCTCCCATACCCAGCAGGACTACGTTCGTCACGTCCGGCGCTCCGCTGTGTTCCTTGGCCGCTCGCCCGACACGGCGACGGCTGAGGACATCCGTCGATTCCAGCTGCATCAGCATGAGAGCGGCGTCGGCCCTGCGACGATCAATGGCGCGGTCTCGGCACTGCGGTTCCTGTTCATCGTGACGCTGAAGCGTCGGGATCTGGCGCGTGCGCTGGTGATCATGAGGTATTAGCGCAAGCTGCCCGAGGTGCTGAGCGTGGAGGAAGCGGCGCGGCTGCTCGAAGCCGCACCCGGCATCAAGTACAAGGCCGCGCTCGGCGTCGCCTATGGCGCGGGCCTGCGCGTGTTCAAGTTGCGCACCTCAAGATCGACGACATCGACTCGACACGCATGCTGATCCGCGTCGAACAGGGCAAGGGACGCAGGGACCGCAACGCTATACTCTCGCTGCAATTTCTGGAACTGCTCCGGCTGTGGTGGCGCGAAGGCAGGTGGCGCGGGGTGATGCTCCCCCATGGCTGACTGTTCCCCGGGGCGCAGCTTCACCGCGCCGATCTCATCGAGGCAATTGCACCGCGCAGTCCAGGAGGCAGCCAAAGTCGCCGGCATCCGCAGCTCACACCTATGTCGGCCTCCGTTAACTTGCCGCGAGCTGGCTTAACTAGGACGTTGCTCATACCTACTCCTCGCATGGACGAGAGCATCTCGCCCCCATCGGTAGTCTTTCGCCGAACAGAGTGAGGTCAGCCGGCGCGTGCGGCCTTTGTGCGATTACGTCCACCTGCCGCTCTTTTAACGCTACGCACGGAGACGGCTTTGGGAGCCACGACGTCGCCGAGCCGCTCTATACGGAGGGGCGCGCGCGAGGGAAGGCGAACGACGAGTTCGAGTTGCCCCCCGATCGCCTCGACGTAGCTTTTAAGAGTAGACAAGTACATGTCGGCTTGTTTCTCGATCTTCGAGACCGAAGGCTGCTTGATCTTGAGGACCGAAGCGATTTCGGCCTGGGCCTTTCCAGCGGCACGCCGCAAATCGCCGAGACTCTCGACTTCTCCCCTTAACTCTTCGAAACGCGCGTCGACCCGCTCCCGACGATCCTCGGGGAGCGCAGCGATTAGGTCATCAAGCTTGCGTCCCATCACTTCTTCTCCTTCTTCGCCGCCGCCAAACGGTCGAGATGCCCTTGATAGCGCTTGTCCGCCTTGGCGATCAGACGTTTATAGAAGCGCTTCTCACTCACGCCCGACTTATCGCCGGCGACGAGCAGGATCGCCTTCCGCTTCCGGTCGAATGCGAACGCAACCCGCCAGACACCATCATCAGCATCGAAGCGAAGTTCTTTCATGTTCGCGAACGACGAGTCATTCAAGGTATCCGCATGCGGTCGCCCCAGCTGGGGCCCAAACACACCGAGCAGCTTAGCGGAGGCCAATAGCTCATCTTGGACTGTCTGGGGCAACGCCTCGAACTCCCCATCGAACTCATCGCCAAAAACGACTTCCCAAGTCATATATAGCTCCTAGGCTATGTGGTCAACATCATCAAGCTGCCGAACGATAGTCTGCGGCCGAAACAAGGTAGGCGCCGTCGACGATAATCCGGCCGCCGTTGACACGACTGGCAATTCGCGACCTGTCTGCGCTATCGAGCGGCATCGTCACCGGCGTTCTGACGGGCATGGCCGGCGCGTAGCTGTCGCTTGCCCATAATGCCTGCTTGTCGTAAAGGATATGACCGCCAGCAAGGGTTCCATCGCGCCGGCAGCGCTCACCGACGCCAAATGGAAACCGGTGCCGGCGAGGTTCGCGTGTCTGGCGGCGAAGGTCGCGTGGCCCGGAGGTGAAGCCGGCGAGGCGCTTGCGCTGGTCCATGCGTAATCGTGCGGAGGACCGCGCCGCGCTGTGCATCGCATCTCTCGTCCCGCTGCGCTGCTGAGGCCTCTTCTGTCAGGCGGTCTAGGTTTCGCGCTTCGGGCCGAGCACGAACACTATGAGGGCAGCGACGAACGTGGCAACAGCACTGTAGGCAATGGCGCTGGTAATCCCCGCATTCTCCACCAACAGTCCGCCGAAAATCGCGCCGGCGGCGATTGCCACTTGGAATACTGTGACCAGCAGCACACCGGCGCTTTGGGCCTGCTCGGGAACGGCCCTCCGTACCATCCACGTCTGCAATCCCACTGGCACCGCGCCGAAGGCAAACCCCCACGCGGCAACAGCAATCGCCGAGGCCAAGGCCGATGCTCCCGCCGTCAGCAGCGAAACAGCGGCTATCGCTATGAGCAGCGGTGCAAGGGCCGCGACTGCCTTGAGACTGTACTCGGCCAGAAGCCCGCCGGCCAGATTGCCGAAAAATCCGCCGATGCCAAAAGCAAGCAACACAAGCGAGATCGTTTCTGCATCCAGCGCGGGAATCTTCTCGAGGAAGGCGCGGATATAGGTGATTCCGGCGAAGTGGCCGGAAGCGACCAGCAGGACGACCAAAAGCGCAACCTTGACCATCGGAATCTTAGCCACATCCAGCAGGCTGCGGAAGCTAGCCACTCCAATCGGAGGCAGTCTCGGAATGGTTATGAGTTGCACCAGCAGTGTAGCCGCGCCGCCGGCTGCGGCGAGCATGAAGGCGCTTCGCCATCCCCAGATATCGCCGACATAGGCGCCGATTGGAGCTGCGCAGACGGTAGCTACGGAAACGCCGGTGAGGATGATCGACATGGCGCGCGGCAGGAGGTGGCTTGGAACGAGCCGCATCGCCAGTGCTGCCGACATCGACCAGAAGCCTCCGAGCGCTATGCCGAGCACGACGCGTGCAGTCAGGAGAACCGCCAGCGACCACGCGCCGGCCGCCAGAACGTCCGACAGGATCAGCAGCAGCGTCATGGTCCACATGACGGTCCTGCGGTCCAGGCGCTTTGTGATGATGGCCACCGTCGGCGCCGAGATCGCCCCGACGATAGCTGTCGCCGTCATCGCCTGTCCAGCCGCTCCCTCGCTGATACCGAGATCATGCGCGAGGGGCGTGAGCAGGCTGACAGGCAGAAACTCTGCCGTGACCAGCCCGAAGGTGCCCAAGGAAAGCGAAATGACCGCACCCCATGCGGGACCAGACGGTGGGACGGGCTTTTCTGGGTGCAGAACAGCGTCCATGACACCTGCTGCGGATTGGGTCATGAACGAAGTCTCCACTTTGATGCAATGCAACGTGATGTTGGCTGCCTTGACCCAAATCTAAAAACACAAGCGCATTTCCCGGCGGCGTTGCACGGAGGAGGGTATGTTCATTGCTTCGCGATATTTTGTGACGGTGCGGCGCGCAACATCGATGCCGGTTTCCTTCAGCCGGACAGCGATGTCCTCATCGGAAAGCACGTCGCCGGGAGATTCTGCGGCAATGATCGCTTTGATCCGATGCCGGACAGCTTCGGCGGAGTGCGCATCGCCGCCTTGGCAGGACGCGATCGCGACGGTGAAAAAATACTTCAGCTCAAAGACTCCACGCGGGGTAAGCATGTATTTGTTCGAGGTCACCCGGCTTACCGTTGACTCGTGCACGCCGATCGCATCAGCGACTGTTCTAAGATTGAGAGGCCGCAGGTGGGCGACGCCATGTTCCAAAAAGGCATCCTGCTGACGCACGATTTCAGCCGCAACCTTAACAATGGTCTTGGCGCGCTGATCGAGGCTGCGGATTAGCCAGTTCGCATTTTGCAAGCATTCGTCGAGAAATGCTTGGTCTTTCGAATTTTGGGCAGTTTGACGCGTGACTTCGGCATAGTAGGTTTGGTTGATCAGCAGCTTCGGCAGCGTGGCGGGATCAAGTTCGATCTGCCACCCGCCTTGCGGCGAGGGCGTGACCCAGACGTCGGGTATGATTGATTCAGACGCACCGGATTGGAATCTGTTCCCAGGCTTGGGATCGAGCGCCCGAATCTCATGCATCATGTCGAGAAGGTCTTCTTCATCGACGCCGCAATGCTGCTTCAGCGCCTCAAAATCGCGTCGCGCGAGCTTTTCAAGATCGGCAACCAAAGCTGCCATTGCTGGGTCGAGCCGGTTTCGCTGGCGCAACTGGATCTCGAGGCATTCTCTGAGATTTCGCGCAAAAACTCCCGGTGGATCAAATTGCTGCAACGTCCCGAGAACCCGTTCCACAACAGCCTCACGGACATTCAGGCTCTCGGCCAGCTCCAGAAGGTTTGCCCGAAGATAGCCAGTGTCTTCCAGATCGGCGGCAAGCTGGCCAGCGATCAGCCGCTCCTGTGGTGTGAACGCAGTGAGGGCGATCTGACGAGCGACATGGTCGTGCAATGTTTCGGCGAGGGTGGCAAACTCGTCGAGGGAAGGGCCATTGCCCGGCGGGTTGTTGGTCGTGTTGCGAAGGGATTTCCATTGCCCGAGCCGTTCAGGCGAACCTGCCCCGGTCGGTCCTTCAACGGCGTTTGCGAAAGGGCCGACAGGCTGATCCGCTCCCGAAATCGAAACGTCGTCAAAAGGCCCGCCATCGTTTGATGCAGATTCCAAGAGCGGGTTCTTCTCGATTTCCCGCTCCACGAACTGATGCAGTTCAGGATGCGCCAGTTGCAGCAAGCGAATCGACTCAATCAGTTGAGGCGATGCGACCATGGATTGCTTCTGGCGCTGAAGCAGGCTTGCTGAGGATTGCATGGTGAGCGGGATAATCCTGTCGAGGAGCCCCTTGGGGCCGGCAATGGCACCAATGGGACGTTTGCTAGGTCATGCGGCGGCTTTCAGCGTTTCGAGAACGTTTTGCGGGGATGAGACGCCATACGGGTCGGCCTCGCAGTTGTCGGAGAAACCTTCCTCCTCGAACCACTGCTCCACCACGCCATTGTTGATCAGGGCGGCGTAGCGCCAGGAGCGCATCCCGAAGCCGAGATTGTCCTTGGCGACCAGCATGCCCATTTTGCGTGTGAACTCGCCTGAGCCATCGGGGATGAGCTCGACCTGCTTCAGGCCCAAGGACTTCCCCCACGCATTCATGACGAAGGCATCGTTGACTGAGACGCAGTAAATCGCGTCAATTCCCTGCTTCGCAAACTCATCATAGAGCTCTTCGAACTTGGGCAATTGGTAGGTCGAGCAGGTCGGGGTGAAGGCGCCAGGCAGCGAGAACAGGATGACCCGCCTGCCGGAAAAGTAGTCGTCAGATGTCTTTTCTTCCCAGCGATATGGATTTGGCCCCTGGACTGACTTATCGTGAACACGCGTGAGAAAGGTGACGAAGGGAACTTTCTTTTGAACTGTCATTAATTTGCTCCTGCAAAAGTAGAAACTGGCGCGCTGAATTCTGGCAGAGGCTGGCGCAATACCGAGCTAAGGCTCGTATGCCGGGCATGGAATGAGGGCCTCGCGGCTCGCAACCTCCTTTATCCCTCCCGACGTATGGGAACGTCTTGGCGGTGTCTTGGCCACCCGAACGCAATCGATCTGAGCGAGATGGAGACGTCGAGCCGCTTGCTTTCCACGGCTATGGCGCCGCAAGCGGGATCGGTCACCCACGATCGTGCGTTTGGAAAAGGGATAGCGGCCGGAAGTAGCCAATATCGCGAGCATGTGGGGGCCTGAAATGTCACTTCACGCAGACTCGGGTCACTAGACTGGTTCAGCGTCTTGTCGATATGTGGCTGTGACCCGCCGGCCTTGGCTTGGGTGACCCTTTGACGGGGCCCTTGGGCACTCACATGCTGAACCGAACCGGTAAACGGCATTTGCGCGAGCGGCCCGTGTTGGCGTGCCGGCATCGGACCAGCCATGCGCGAAGCAGCCACCGAGAACGGCCTTCCGGAGGAGACGATGTCCCGATGTTCAGCGGGAACGGGCACCGTCTCCTCAGACCACTGTCTAGAGCTTCGCGCGTCGGGCATGGTGCAAGTCGCTTTCATCGTGATTTGATGGTGCTCTAACCAGGAGCAGCAAGCGGCGTGCCATTTCAAATAGAGGTGCTGTTGGACCGCCCCTTCTTCTCGGAGGCCGTGTCTTAGAAGATCGGGCGCGCGCTATGCCGCCTCGTCACATAGGCAACAACGGCGGATATTCGGCGCTTCAGCCCCGGCTGGGCAAAGAAGAACCGGAAGCCGAGCCGATGCACTACCTGAGGCTGGCGGGCACTCCAGTCGTAGCGTGTGCCGCTAGCGTTCATGGGTGCGCAGGCACGGCTATCGCGAACACGCGCCTGTCGCAGCAACATGAGCGCGCGCTCTTGGGCAAGCGCCTTGGCGCCGTGAGGATCGAATTCCCCAATCCTGTCTGTTTGCCGCCCTCTTATGTTCGAAACTGGACCAAAATGTCGCAGGCCCGACCTAAAGGTCGCCCGAGGCGTTCTGTCCGACACTGTTCCGTCGCCTTTGTTGGCCCGCGACACCGGCTTATTTCGCCTAGCTCTTCTCTGGCCTCAGGGTAGGCCGCTGAGAAGCTGCCACAATCTTTTTCTGCTGCGGCCAAATTGGCACGAGATTTGAAGCACCTTCGTTGCGGGCCGGGAGCCGCCGACCGACTTTCATTTCGTGGATGACACGAATGGAACGAAGAAAGAAAAGCAAAATGTCAAATCCGCGTCGGATAGCGTCTAAGGGCAGGGGGTCCTCGGCGAAACCGCCCTTACCCAACAGCTCGCCGCCCTTGTCGACCCTTGCGCAGGAAATCTTGGCCGGCGGCGAGTCAAAGGCCCACCACACCGACTTTATCCTGACCTCGAAGGTACAGGATAACGTCTGCATCTCGCCGCGCGTTTGCCTAGACAGTTAAGCGTTAGCCGATCCTAATAATCGGTCTGCCTCCGACGACGTCGTCCACATGCCGTCGTAGGTCTTCTCTACCGCAGCGCCCGCCGGTCACCTTCCGCCCTTCCATCGCTATAGAGTGAAGTGCCGCATGTCCGAACAACCTTTGCCCACGCTGCCGATGTGGCGCGTCGATCACATCGAGCCCTCGCCTGAGATGTTGGCGCTACGGGCCAACGGTCCGATCCACCGCGTGCGCTTTCCGTCCGGGCACGAAGGCTGGTGGGTGACAGGCTATGACGAGGCCAAGGCGGTGTTGTCCGACGCGGCGTTCCGGCCCGCGGGAATGCCGCCGGCGGCATTCACCCCGGATTCGGTGATTCTCGGTTCGCCAGGATGGCTGGTCTCGCACGAGGGGGGCGAGCATACGCGGCTACGCACGATCGTGGCGCCGGCCTTCAGCAACGGCAGGGTGAAGCTGCTCGCGCAGCAGGTCGAGGCGATCGCCGCGCAGTTGTTCGAGACGCTGGCGGCCCAGCCCCAGCCCGCCGATCTGCGGCGCCACCTCTCCTTTCCGCTTCCCGCCATGGTCATTGGCGCGCTGATGGGCGTGCTCTACGAGGATCACGCCTTTTTCGCCGGGCTGTCCGACGAGGTGATGACGCACCAGCATGAAAGCGGCCCGCGAAGCGCGTCGCGCTTGGCCTGGGAAGAACTCCGCGCCTACATTCGCGGCAAGATGCGGGACAAGCGCCAGGATCCGGGCGACAACGTGCTGACGGATCTGCTCGCGGCGGTCGACCAGGGCAAGGCGACCGAGGAAGAGGCGATCGGCCTGGCGGCGGGCATGCTGGTTGCGGGGCACGAGAGCACCGTCGCGCAGATCGAATTCGGCCTGCTGGCCATGTTCCGCCATCCGCAACAGCGCGAACGCCTGGTCGGCGATCCATCCCTGGTGGACAAGGCGGTTGAGGAAATCCTGCGCATGTACCCGCCGGGCGCCGGCTGGGACGGCATCATGCGCTATCCGAGGACCGACGTGACCATCGCGGGCGTGCATGTTCCCGCGGAGAGCAAGGTGCTGGTCGGCCTGCCGGCGACGTCGTTCGATCCGCGCCATTTCGACGACCCGGAAATCTTCGACATAGGACGTGACGAAAACCCGCACCTGGCGTTCTCCTACGGGCCGCACAACTGCGTCGGCTTGTCGCTGGCCAGGCTGGAACTCAAGGCGGTGTTCGGTTCGATCTTCCAGCGCTTTCCCGCGCTGCGCCTGGCCGTGGCGCCCGAAGAACTGAAGTTGCGCAAGGAGATCATCACTGGTGGGTTCGAGGAGTTCCCGGTGCTCTGGTGATGCTCGGATGCCACCAGGAATCGCGATGTTCTCGAATTGCCGGCGCGCCTGCCGCGCGCCGATCAGATCAGCCAGCCAACAGGTGACCAAGATGGACGTGCAAGAAACCACGGCAGCATGCCGGGACGCCTTCGCCGAACTGGCGTCGCCAGCGTGCATTCAGGACCCGTACCCATTCATGCGGTGGTTGCGCGAGCACGATCCGGTACATCGCGCGGCGTCGGGCCTCTTTCTGTTGAGCCGCCACGCCGACATCTACTGGGCGCTCAAGGCCACGGGCGATGCTTTTCGGGGGCCGGCGCCAGGAGAACTGGCGCGCTATTTCCCGCGTGCGGCGACCAGCCTGTCGCTAAGTCTGCTGGCGTCCACTTTAGCGATGAAGGAACCTCCAACGCATACGCGTCTGCGCCGGCTGATCTCGCGAGATTTCACCATCGGCCAGATCGACAAGCTGAGGCCGACCATCGCTCGCATCGTCGCGGCGCGCCTGGACGGCATGGCGCCCGCGCTGGAGCGCGGGGAGGCGGTGGACCTGCATCAGGAATTCGCGCTGGCCTTGCCCATGCTGGTTTTCGGCGAACTGTTCGGCATGCCCCCGGATGACATTCTCGGGCTCATCACCGGCATCAGCGCCATTCTGGAAGGCCTGAGCCCGCACGCCAGCGATCCCCAGCTCGCCGCGGGGGACGCGGCCAGCGCCAGGGTGCAGGCCTACTTCGGCGACCTCATACAGCGCAGGCGCACCGATTCCCGCCACGACATCGTGTCAATGCTGGTCGGCGCACACGACGACGATGCCGAGACGCTGTCGGATGCGGAATTGATCAGCATGCTTTGGGGCATGCTGCTGGGCGGCTTCGCCACCACTGCCGCGGCCATCGGCCATGCGGTCCTGGCGATGCTGGCGTATCCCGAACAGCGGCACTGGCTCAAGGGAGATGCCGTGGGGGTGAAGGCTTTCGTCGAAGAAGCCCTGCGCTATGACGCGCCCGCCATGTTCAGCTCCATTCCGCGTATCGCCCAGCGCGACATCGAACTGGGCGGCGTGGTGATCCCGAAGAACGCGGACGTGCGCGTGCTGATCGCGGCCGGCAATCGCGACCCGGACGCCTTCGCCGATCCCGATCGCTTCGATGCCGTGCGGTTCTACGGCACCAGTCCTGGCATGTCGATCGACGGGAAGATCATGCTGACCTTCGGCCACGGCATCCACTTCTGCCTTGGTGCGCAACTGGCCCGGGTGCAATTGGCCGAGAGCCTGCCGCGGATCCAGGCGCGCTTCCCCACGCTGGCATTGGCCGAGCAGCCGACCCGGGAGCCCTCCGCGTTCCTTAGGACGTTCCGCGCGCTGCCGGTACGGCTGCATGGGCAGGAGGGCTGAGATGCGCGTCCTGGTCGATCAGGATCTGTGCGGAACGACCGGGCAGTGCGTGCTGACGCTGCCGGGCACCTTTCGCCAGCGCGAACCGGACGGCGTGGCCGAAGTGTGCGTTGCGACGGTCCCGCAGGCGCTGCACGCCGCCGTGCGGCTTGCGGCGAACCAGTGCCCGGTCGCCGCCATTCGGGTCATCGAAAGCGACGCTGGCCATGACGAGTGCGCCAGCGCCGACCCGGCGCCTTCTCCGACGCAGGCCCAGCGGCATGCCGCGAAAGACCAATGCAATTCAGGAGACACGATGGGACGGTTTGAAGGCAAGGTGGCCGTGGTGACCGGCGCTGGCGCCGGCATCGGCAAGACATGCGCTCTCGCCATCGCGCGCGGAGGCGGCAGAGTGGTGGTGGCCGACATTGATGGCCCTGCGGCCATCGCCTGCACCGCGCAGATCGCGGCCGAAGCAGGCCACGCGCTGGCCATAGCCATGGATATCGCCGATGAGCAGGCGGTGGCAGCGCTGTTCGAGACGGCGGAGCGGCACTTCGGGGGGGTCGACCTGCTGGTGAACAATGCGAGCGCCATGCATCTGACCCCGCGCGACCGCGCCATCCTCGACCTGGACCTGGCAGTCTGGGACCAGACAATGGCGACCAATCTGCGCGGCACGCTGCTCTGCTGCCGGCAGGCCATCCCACGGATGATCGCCCGCGGCGGTGGCGCGATCGTCAACATGTCGTCGTGCCAAGGGCTCAGCGGTGACACGGCGCAGACGTCCTACGCCGCGTCGAAGGCGGCGATGAACATGCTCTCGGCTTCGCTCGCCACCCAGTACGGTCACTCTCAGATACGCTGCAACGCGGTTGCGCCGGGTCTTATCATGACCGAGCGTCTCCTCGCTAAGCTGGACGAGTGCATGCAACGGCATCTGCGCCGGCACCAGCTCCTGCAGCGCGTCGGCCGCCCCGAGGATGTGGCCGCGCTGGTGGCGTTCCTGCTCTCCGACGATGCTGCGTTCATCACCGGCCAGCTCGTGTGCATCGATGGCGGCATGCTGGCGCATGTGCCGACATATGCCGACGGTGGCAACAGCTGCGCCGCGCGCCCTGCAGGCGCCTCCGAATCGGCGGCGGCGGCGCGCTGCTGATGGACATGCTGCTCAATCCACTCAACCGTCGGCACCGGCTGCGATGCGACATCCCGGTCATGCCTGGCGCTTTCCCCCTGGTCGGGCATCTTCCCGCCATTGTCTGCGACCTGCCGCGCCTGCTGCGGCGCGCGCAACGCACGCTGGGCAGCCACTTCTGGCTGGATTTCGGCCCTGCCGGACATCTGATGACCTGTGTGGATCCGGACGCTTTCTCACTGCTCAAGCACAAGGACGTGTCCTCGGCGCTGATCGAAGAGATCGCGCCCGAATTGCTTGGCGGAACGTTGGTTGCCCTGGACGGCGGCGCGCACCGGCAGGCGCGCGATGCCATCAAGGCAGCGTTCTTGCCCAAGGGACTGACCCAGGCCGGGATCGGCGACCTGTTCGCGCCCGTCATCCAGGCGCGGGTGCAGGCGTGGCGCGCCCGCGGCGAGGTAACCATCCTGCGCGAAACCGGGGACCTGATGCTGAAGCTCATCTTCAGCCTCATGGGAATCCCCGCGCAGGATCTGCCGGGATGGCATCGCAAGTACCGGCAATTGCTGCAATTGATCGTAGCCCCCCCGGTCGACCTGCCCGGACTGCCCTTGCGGCGCGGCCGTGCCGCCCGCGACTGGATCGACGCGCAGTTGCGCCGGTTCGTCCGCGATGCGCGCGCGCATGCCGCGCGCACCGGGCTGATCAACGACATGGTGAGCGCCTTTGACCGCAGCGACGGTCCGCTCTCCGATGACGTCCTGATCGCGAATATTCGCTTGCTGCTGCTTGCCGGTCACGACACCACTGCCTCGACGATGGCCTGGATTGTGATCGAGCTGGCGCGGCAGCCTGTGCTGTGGGACGCCCTGGTCGAGGAGGCGCAACGCGTGGGCGCGGTGCCGACCCGGCACGCGGATCTGGCGCAGTGTCCGGTCGCCGAGGCGCTGTTTCGCGAGACACTGCGCCTGCATCCGGCGACCACGCTCCTGCCGCGTCGCGCGCTGCAGGAATTGCAACTCGGCCAACGGCGCATTCCCGCGGGCACCCATCTATGCATCCCGCTGCTGCATTTCTCGACCTCGGCGCTGCTGCACGAGGCGCCTGATCAGTTCCGCCTGGCGCGGTGGCTGCTACGCACAGAGCCGATCCGGCCCGTGGACATGCTGCAGTTCGGTACCGGCCCACACGTCTGCATCGGCTACCACCTGGTATGGCTGGAAATGGTGCAGTTCTGCATCGCCTTGGCGCTGACCATGCACAAGGCCGGGGTGCGGCCGCAGTTGCTGGGCGACGTCGAAAAAGGCCGGCGCTATTACCCGACCGCACATCCGTCCATGGCAATCCGCATAGGCTTCTCATGAGCTGGGCACGCCCTGTGTGGCAAGGCAGCGGCGCCGGCGGGGCGCGGCATTGCTGCACTCAGCGCACGCATTGGTGTGACGCCGGCAACACCGTGACGGCTTGCGCTCGCCGTGGCCGTCTCAGCTACAAGGACATCAACAACATGCAGACCGGTTCCACTCCACGCGACCGAATCGGCGTTTCCGCATCCGGCGGATTGGGCGCGCAGGCGCGCGCCGCCTCTGGCGGGCTGCTCCCCGAGATCTGGATGCAGGACGGCGCAAAGCGGGTCGAACAGGCTCTGGGGCGTCTGCTCTGCGCCAAAGACGACGGTAAGACAGAGCTGATGGCGGCCATGCGCTACGCCACCTTGCATGGCGGGAAGCGCACCCGCGCCTTGCTCTGTCTGGCTGCCGGCGCACTGGCGGGCACGCCGGCGCACATGCTCGACGACGTCGGCGCCGCCATCGAGATGATGCACGCCTGTACCCTGGTCCACGACGACCTGCCCGCGATGGATGACGACGTGCTTCGCCGCGGCCTTCCGACCGTGCACGTAAAGTTCGGCGAAGCCACTGCGATCCTGGTCGGTGATGCGCTGCAGGCCCACGCCTTCCTGACCCTGGCGAGCCTGGATGCGCCGGACGACATCCGTGTCGCGCTCGTGCGCGAACTGGCGCAGGCGGTGTCCGCCGAGGGTGCCGCAGGCGGGCAGGCCATGGATCTGTCGTTGGTCGGAAAGCACGCCGGGCTGGACAGGATCCTGGCGATGCACGGGATGAAAACCGGAGCGCTAGTGCGCGCGTCGGTTCGCATGGGCGCGCTATACTCCATCGCGGAGGATGCCGCGCACGCTGCGCTGTATGCAGCGCTCGATCGCTACACCGCCTGTTTCGGCCTGGCGTTGCAGGTGGCCGACGACATTCTCGACGCGACGGCGGATACCGCGACTCTTGGCAAGACCCCCGGTAAGGACGCGGCGGCGCAGAAGCCGACCTGCGCGTCGATCATGGGGCTGCAGGCTGCGCGCCAGTTCGCGCTGTACTTGTTGCACGACGCCGGGGAGGCCATCGCCCCTCTGGGGCCGCGTGCGGAAGGGTTGGCGCAGATGCTGCAGCGGGCCAAGGTCTATCTGTCCGCGCCACACGCATGAGCGCGCCCATCCGTAAGGACTCGCCCCTGTGCTGGTGCGATCGGCCGGCGGGCGCTGCATGCTGCACTGTGTCCGTGTCGGCGGCGACGTGCGCGGCGTCTGCACGTTTCTGTTCTCGTTAGCCCTCTGCAGAAGGAACATACCGCGTGAACGCGCTGTCCGAACAGATCCTTTCCGAATTGCGTCATCTGCTGAGCGAGATGAGCGACGGCGGTAGCGTCGGTCCGTCCGTATACGACACGGCGCGAGCTCTGCAGTTCCACGGCAACGTCACCGGTCGGCACGACGCATACGAGTGGCTCATCGCGCAGCAACAGGCCGATGGCGGATGGGGAAGTGCGGACTTCCCGCTGTTTCGCCATGCGCCTACCTGGGCGGCGTTGCTGGCATTGCAGCGTGCCGATCCTCTTCCCGGCGCTGCCGACGCAGCCCAGGCTGCAATCCGGTTCCTCGAGCGCCAGCCCGATCCCTACGCGAATGCGGTGCCGGAAGACGCGCCCATCGGCGCGGAGCTGATCCTGCCGCAGTTGTGCGACGAGGCCGCATCCTTGCTGGGCGGCTTGGCGTTTTCGCGCCACCCGGCGCTGTTGCCGTTGCGGCAAGCACGCCTGGTCAAGTTGGGGGCTGTGGCGACGTTGCCGAGCGGCCATCCGTTGCTGCACTCCTGGGAAGCCTGGGGGACGTCGCCGGCCACCGCATGCCCGGACGACGACGGCAGCATCGGCATCAGTCCAGCGGCCACCGCCGCGTGGCGTGCGCACGCCGTGACACAGGGAAGAACGCCGCACGTCGGGCGCACCGACGGGTATCTGCAGGCTGCATCGCGGGCAACGCGCACCGGCATTGAAGGTGTCGTTCCCAACGTCTGGCCGATCAATGTGTTCGAGCCATGCTGGTCGCTGTACACCCTGCATCTGGCCGGTCTGTTCCCGCATCCCGCGCTCGCCGAGGCGGTGCAAGTGATCATCGCGCAACTCGACGCCCGCCTCGGAGTCCGCGGTCTGGGCCCTGCCTTGCACTTCGCGGCCGATGCGGACGACACCGCCGTTGCGTTGTGCGTCCTTCGCCTTGCAGGCCGCGACCCGGCGGCCGACGCGTTGCGCCAGTTCGAAACCGGCGAGCTGTTCGTCACCTTCCCCGGCGAGCGCAATGCCTCGGTGTCGACCAACATCCATGCCCTGCATGCGTTGCGAATCTTGGGAAAACCCGCGGCCGGCACCAGCGCCTACGTCCAGGCCAATCGCAACGCCCACGGTGTATGGGACAACGAAAAATGGCACGTTTCGTGGCTTTATCCCACCGCGCATGCGGTCGCTGCGCTCGCGCAAGGCAACCCCCATTGGCGCGACGAGCGCGCGCTGACCGGGCTGCTGCGGGCGCAGCGCGACGACGGCGGCTGGGGCGCCGGTCGCGCGTCTACATTCGAGGAAACCGCCTATGCGCTGTTCGCGTTGCACGTGATGGACGGGAGCGAAGAGCCGGCAGGGCGCCGGCGCATCGCGCAGGCGGTGGGGCGTGCGCTGAAGTGGATGCTCGCCCGCCACGCAGCCCATGCATTGCCCCAGACGCCGCTGTGGATCGGCAAGGAACTGTATTGCCCCACCCGGGCGGTGCGCGTGGCCGAACTCGCCGGGTTGTGGCTGGCGCTTCGTTGGGGGCGGCGCGTCTCGGCCGAGGGAGCAGGAGGGGGGCCATGATCCCGACCGATCGCGCCCTGCAGCAGGTGCTGGAGTGGGGGCGTTCCCTGACCGGGTTCGCCGACGAGCATGGCGTGGAAGCAGTCCGGGGCGGCCAGTACATCCTGCAGCGCATCCATCCGAGCCTGCGCGACACCAGCGCCCGCACCGGCCGCGATCCGCTGGACGAAACGCTGATCGTGGCGTTCTATCGCGAACTGGCGCTGCTGTTCTGGCTCGACGATTGCAACGACCTTGACCTGATCGCGCCGGAGCAACTCGCCGCCGTGGAGCAGGCGCTGGGGCAAGGCGTGCGGTGTGTGCTCCCCGGATTCGAGGGCTGTGCTGTGCTGCGCGCTTCGCTCGCCGCGCTCGCCTACGATCGTCGCGACTATGCCCAGCTTCTCGAGGATACCCGGTGCTACTGCGCGGCGCTGCGCGCCGGACACGCGCAGGCGGCAGGGGAGGAGCGCTGGTCCTACGCCGAGTACATGCAGAACGGCGTGGATTCGATCGCCTACACGAACGTGTTCTGTTGCCTGTCGTTGCTGTGGGGGCTGGACATGGCGACCTTGCGCGCGCGTCCGGCGTTTCGCCAGGCCCTGCGGCTCATATCCGCAATAGGGCGTTTGCAGAACGATTTGCATGGACGCGAAAAGGATAGATCGGCCGGCGAGGCCAACAACGCGGCGATCCTGCTGCTGCAGCGCTATCCCGCCATGCCTGTGGTGGAGTTCCTCAAGGACGAGTTGGCCGGCCACACACGCATGCTGCACCGGGTGATGGCGGAAGAACGTTTTCCCGCGCCGTGGGGACCGTTGATCGAGGCCATGGCGGCAGTCCGCGCGCAGTACTACGAGACCTCGACCAGCCGCTACCGCAGCGACGCTGCGGGCGGAGGCCAGCGTGCGCCCGCCTGAACGCGCGAACGGCGGCGTGCGCGCGCTGCCGTCGGTCCGGCCCGACGCAACGCCGTCGCCCGATGACGCGGATGGAGCGAGCATCAGCGACACCAACTTGAGCCGGCGCAAGGACGACCACCTGGACATCGTGCTGGATCGGCGAACGGCGCGGGCCCAGGCCGCCGCCGGCTGAGAGTACATTCGTTTCGAACACTGCGCATTGCCCGAGTTGGACCTGACGCAGATCGACCTCAGCGCCTCGCTGCTGGGCAAGACCATGCGCGCGCCTCTGCTGATCAGCTCCATGACCGGCGGCATGCCACGCGCCGAGGCCATCAACCGGCATCTGAGCGAGGCAGCGCAAGCCTTGGGGATCGCCATGTGCGTCGGTTCGCAGCGCGTGAGCCTGCAATCCCGCAACTCCCAAGGGCTGACGCGCGCGCTGCGCCGCCTGACCCCAGACGTTCCCTTGCTGGCCAATATCGGCGCCGCGCAACTGCGCCAGCCCGACGGCCTGGACCTCGCGCGCCGGGCGGTGGATGCACTGGAGGCCGATGGACTCATCGTCCATCTCAATCCGCTGCAGGAAGCGGTACAGCCGGAGGGCGACCGTGACTGGCGCGGCGTCCTGGCGCAGATCGCTCGCGCCGCGCGCAGCGTCGGCGTGCCGATCGTGGCCAAGGAAGTGGGGTCGGGCCTGTCCGCCTCGGTGGCCCGTGCGCTCGTCGAGGCGGGCGTGGCGGTGATCGATGTCGCCGGCGCCGGCGGCACCAGCTGGGCCGCGGTGGAGGGCGAGCGCGCCCCCGATGCCGCCGACCGCGCAGTGGCAATGGCATTCGCGGATTGGGGGATTGCGACCCCGGCCAGCGTGCAGGCGGTACGTCGGGCGATGCCAGCGGTGAAGCTGATCGCGTCGGGCGGGATCAGCGACGGCGTCGACGTGGCCAAGGCCATCCGCCTGGGCGCGGACATCGCCGGGCAGGCAGCCGGCGTGCTGCGCGCGGCTACGCAATCCAGCGAGGCCGTTGTCGCGCATTTCGAGATCGTCATCCGCCAGTTGGCCGTCGCCTGCTTCTGCACCGGCTCGGCTGATCTGGCGGCGTTGCGTCAGGCCCGCTTGTTGCCCTCGGCGCATCTGCCCGCCGGTTGACGCCGGCGGCGCCCGTACGTGCGGCGGGCGCTAGTCTTACTGAGTGCGAAAGTCTCGGAAGCGGGGGGATTGCCTGGTCGCGGGGTTGTTCGGGTGCTGCTTCGTTATCGGGGAGGCACCTCGCCATGCCCGAACGCACAGCCGAGAGTAAAGCGGTATTCGACGGCTATGTCGATGCTTGATCAGGGTGACCGGTCACGCAGGGCGAGAAGCCCCTGAAAGGGTCGGAACACCAGGTGCGGCGGGAGACCGGCAGGAGCAGATGGTACAAAGCCATTGCCATCAAGGAGTGGCGATCACATTGACCCCCAGGCAGCGCGGCCGGCCGTATGAACGAGAAGAGACGAGCGATTTCAGCCGCCGGACCCCTTGATTTAACATTCCGAGATTTCGGAGCGCTGATCGGGCGTCAGCTTCGGACGGCGTCCACCGTCGGGGGCGCCAAAAGGCAGGATGATTGATCTTTTTACGTATCATTTGTCCGATGCATGATACGCGAACAGATCCTAACACGTTGACTCTATCGCTAGATAAGATACTCTGCCATATCATCTAGCATTGGAATGGATCGTTTACATATCATATGGATTCTCAATCGGAAGTTCTGCGCGAAATCGGTGGGCATTTCAGGCAGGCGAGGCTGGCCGCTGCGATGACGCAGGAGCAGGTCGCTGATTTGGCGGGTATATCCCGTCCCCGATATCGCGACATCGAAACGGGAGCCGCAGCCGCGCGTGCAACAACGCTCATGAATATCGCTCGCGCGCTCGGCCTGGAAATGATGCTGGTTCCGCAAGTCATGGTGCGAGCTGTCCAGGCTCTATTGCGTCCGCATGATGATGACGATCGACCCGCCTTTGTTTCTCAACCTGACGATGACGATCATGGCCCCAGTATTTCGCGCACCTAAGACGATCCCGTCGCTGGACGTGCTCTTGAACGCAGTGAAGATCGGCACGATCGTCAGGACGCCGGGCGATTTCAATGCATTCAACTTCGATGAGGCCTACCGCGCGACGGGCGGCTTTCCGGTTTTCAGCCTGTCGTTCCGGGCAGCGACGGGAGGATTGCGGAAAGATCCGAAGCCTCTGGCAAGCGCCTTGCCCGCTTTCTTCGCGAACCTCCTGCCCGAGGAGAAATTGCGCGAGGCGATGGAAAGGCACCACGAAGGCAATGTGCGGCCAGGCAATGATTTCGACCTTTTAGCGGCACTGGGCGCCGATCTGCCGGGAGCCGTACGGGCGTTGCGCAGTGACGGCGCGATAGCGGTTTCGCAGGACGCTTCAAAGGATCAGCCCAAGGCACGGTTCTCGCTTGCCGGCGTGCAGATGAAGCTGTCGGTCATGAAGAACATTGGAAAAGGCGGCGGCCTTACCTTGCCGATGGACGACGAGCAGGGCCGGTACATTGCCAAGTTCCCTTCGACGGTCTTTCCGGGCGTTTCCGAAAATGAATTCGCCAACCTCGCGCTGGCAGCAGCAATCGGCATGGACGTTCCTGAATGCGAACTGGTCGAGAAGTCCGATTTTGAGGGCGTCCCCGAAGAATTCAACACGCTGTCTGACGGCAAGGTCCTTCTCGTCAAACGCTTCGATCGCGGCGCCGGTGGCGAGAGGATACACGTCGAGGATTTCGCTCAGGTCTTCGGTGTCTACCCCTCGCGCAAATATGAGGGGGCTGCTTATCACGACATAGCCTTGGCTCTTGGCGTGGCCGTCTCGCCTACGGCGGCTCTCGAGTTCGTCCGCCGCCTGGCACTGACCGTCATCACCGGCAATGGCGACATGCACCTGAAGAACTGGTCTTTGATCTATCCCGGTAACGGCGACAAGCCGGCGCTTGCACCAATTTACGACGTCCTGTCCACCGTGCCATATATTCCCGCCGACGCCATGGCGCTGTCGCTTGGAGGAGAGCGCTCGTTTAAGGCGCTAGCAGCACCGCGATGGAAAGCATTTGCGAACCGTGCACGGCTCCCGGAGCCAGCAGTCCTGAAGGCAGTGGTCGAGACGGTCAAACTCGTCAACGAACACTGGTGGCATCTGCCTGAGCGTGATGTCGTCGCAGCGAAAGTGCTCGAGCGGATCGACGAACATGTGAAGGCGATGACGCCGATACTGAACTCCTGTGCCGACAAGTGAGCCGAGACCCCTCGAGTTGCTGATCTAACGGACTATCCGCCCTGGCACCGGATGAGTGGCCGCGGACGATGGTATGCCAGCGTCGCGCGCAGGATTCTACGCAGTCTCGACGAGGACACGCGAGACGAAGCACGTCAGCTCGCGGGCACAGAAAGTTTAGCAGCTTCCCGCAAGTAGGTTGAGATGCTGTTCGTCCACTTCAACATAACGATGCGGTTCAAAATGCGGTGACTGAGGATCGCGATCCGACGCTTTGTGTCGCCAATGTCGCGTCCGCTACACGGGCTGTTCCGACGATCCTTTCTTGGAACTCAAGCTAAACCCCTGAAAAACCACTATGAAATTATTCTTCGGTTGGATCAGCCAAATTGGCATGAGTCTTGAGATCCTTAGGTGCGAGGCGGCTAGAGCTGCCCGACCGGCATTCAAGTCGCGGCAGCCGCGATGAATGGGAACGAAGGAAGGAAAGCTACATGTCAGGTTTGCGTCAGATCGCCTTTTACGGCAAGGGCGGCATCGGCAAGTCCACCACCTCCCAAAATACGCTCGCCGCCCTGGTCGACCTCGGGCAGAGAATCCTGATAGTCGGCTGCGACCCCAAAGCCGACTCCACCCGCCTGATCCTGAACGCGAAGGCGCAGGATACGGTCCTGCATCTCGCGGCAGAGGAAGGTTCGGTGGAAGACCTGGAACTCGCGGACGTGCTCAAGGTCGGCTACAAAGGCATCAAATGCGTGGAGTCCGGCGGCCCTGAGCCAGGTGTCGGCTGCGCCGGCCGCGGCGTGATCACCTCGATCAACTTCCTCGAGGAGAACGGCGCCTACGACGATGTCGACTATGTCTCCTACGACGTGCTCGGGGATGTGGTGTGTGGCGGTTTCGCGATGCCGATCCGCGAAAACAAGGCCCAGGAAATCTATATCGTCATGTCCGGCGAGATGATGGCGCTCTATGCCGCCAACAACATCGCCAAGGGCATCCTGAAATACGCCCATTCGGGCGGCGTGCGGCTCGGCGGCCTGATCTGCAACGAGCGCCAAACCGATCGCGAGCTCGACCTCGCCGAAGCGCTGGCTTCCAGGCTCAATTCCAAGCTTATCCACTTCGTGCCGCGCGACAACATCGTCCAGCACGCCGAGCTCAGGAAGATGTCTGTCATTCAGTATGCGCCGGACTCCAAGCAGGCCGGGGAATACAGGGCGCTGGCCGAGAAGATTCACGGGAATTCGGGCCAGGGCACCATCCCGACCCCGATCACCATGGAGGAGCTCGAGGACATGCTGCTCGACTTCGGCATCATGAAGACCGACGAGCAGATGCTTGCCGAGCTTCAGGTCAAGGAAGCGGCCAAGACTGCCGCACAGTAGCGACTGCTGCCGACATGAGGCGCCGCCTGACCTGGTGCGCCTTTCAAAGAACGGCGCCTCGTCGGTGAGGCGTCACCCTGAACCTTGAAAGGGGTCCCATGAGCCTGGAATACGAGAATGACGGTGGCCTCCATGCGAGGCTTATCGAGGAAGTGCTGTCGCAATATCCTGACAAGTCGGCGAAGCGCCGCAAAAAGCACCTCAGCGTCGCAAGGAGCGGCGACGAGGCTGGCGAGGAAAGCGAGGTCCTTTCCGAATGCGAGGTCAAATCGAACATCAAGTCCATCCCCGGCGTGATGACGATTCGCGGCTGCGCCTATGCCGGCTCGAAAGGCGTGGTGTGGGGTCCAGTCAAGGATATGGTCCATATCTCCCACGGCCCGGTCGGCTGCGGACAATATTCCTGGTCGCAACGCCGAAACTACTACGTCGGCACGACCGGCATCGACACGTTCGTCACGATGCAGTTCACCTCCGATTTCCAAGAGAAGGACATTGTTTTCGGCGGCGACAAGAAGCTGGAACGGATCATCGACGAGATCGAGGAACTGTTTCCGCTGAACAAGGGCATGACTGTGCAATCCGAATGCCCGATCGGGCTGATTGGCGATGACACCGAAGCTGTGTCCCGCAACAAGGCCAAGGAGCACGAAAAGACAATCGTGCCGGTGCGCTGCGAGGGCTTCCGCGGCGTCTCGCAATCCCTCGGCCACCACATCGCCAACGACGCGATCCGCGACTGGGTGTTTGAGAAGAAGGATCTCGAGTTCGAGGCCGGCCCGTACGATGTCAATGTGGTCGGCGACTATAATATCGGCGGCGACGCCTGGGCTTCGCGCATCCTGCTTGAGGAGATGGGCCTGCGCGTGGTCGGCAACTGGTCGGGCGACGCTACGCTGGCCGAAATAGAGCGGGCGCCAAAGGCGAAGCTAAATCTCATCCATTGCTACAGGTCGATGAACTACATCTGCCGGCACATGGAGGAAAAGTATGGCATCGCCTGGATGGAGTACAACTTCTTCGGCCCCTCCCAGACCGAAGCCTCTCTGCGCAAGATAGCCAAGCACTTCGGGCCGGAAATTGAGGCCAAGGCCGAGGCGGTCATCGCCAAATACCGGCCGCTGGTCGAAGCGGTCATAGCCAAGTACCGGCCGCGCCTCGAAGGCAGGACGGTGATGCTCTATGTCGGCGGGCTGCGCCCCCGTCACGTCGTCACGGCATATGAGGACCTGGGCATGGTGATCGTCGGCACTGGCTACGAATTTGGCCATAACGACGACTATCAGCGCACCGGCCACTACGTGAAGAAGGGCACCCTGATCTATGACGACGTGACTGGTTACGAGCTGGAGAAGTTCATCGAGGGGATCCGTCCTGATCTCGTGGGCTCCGGCATCAAAGAAAAATACCCGGTCCAGAAGATGGGCATACCGTTCCGTCAAATGCATTCCTGGGATTATTCCGGCCCGTATCATGGCTACGACGGGTTCGCCATCTTCGCCCGCGACATGGACCTGGCCATCAACAACCCGGTCTGGAACCTCTACGACGCCCCCTGGAAGAAAAAAGCCGAGCCGTCGGCGGCGATCGCAGCCGAATGAAACCCTGGCCTCCCGGAAACCGGGAGGCCGTGAACGCCTGTGGCCGCTTGTCGGCGGGCGACCTGAAACTTTCGACGTCCCTGTGCCGCCCTATGGCGGGCCAGATGCAAAGAGGTAACCGCCCATGCCGCAGTCGGCTGAAAAAGTTCTCGACCACGCGCCCCTGTTCCGCGAGCCGGAATACAGGCAGATGCTCGCCGAGAAGAGGCTGAATTTCGAATGTCCTCACCCGGACCAGATCGTTACCGACCAAGGCGAATTCACCAAGACGTGGGAATACCGCGAAAAGAACCTTGCTCGCGAAGCGCTTGTCGTGAACCCCGCCAAGGCCTGCCAGCCGCTCGGCGCGGTGTTCGCGGCCGCAGGCTTCGAGCGAACCATGTCCTTCGTCCACGGCAGCCAGGGCTGCGTGGCCTATTACCGCTCGCACCTGTCGCGCCATTTCAAGGAGCCTGCTTCGGCGGTTTCCTCCTCGATGACCGAGGACGCGGCAGTGTTCGGCGGCCTGAAGAACATGGTAGACGGGCTCGCCAACACGTACCAACTTTACGACCCAAAGATGATCGCCGTCTCGACCACTTGTATGGCGGAGGTCATTGGCGACGACCTGCACAGCTTCATCGAGAACGCCAAGGACGAAGGCTCGGTCCCGCGCGACTTCGACGTGCCCTTCGCCCACACGCCGGCCTTTGTCGGCAGCCATGTCGACGGCTATGACGTTGCGGTCAAGGGCATTTTGGAGCATTTCTGGAAGGGCGAGGAGCGAACGGAAGCCGAGGGAACCATCAACATCATTCCGGGCTTCGACGGGTTCTGTGTCGGCAACAACCGGGAACTCAAGCGCCTGCTCGATCTGATAGGCGTGTCCTATACTTTCATCCAAGACGCCTCTGACCAGTTCGACACGCCGTCCGACGGCGAATACCGCATGTATGACGGCGGCACGAAGATCGAAGACGTGAGGAAGGCACTCAACGCCGAGGCGACACTTTCGCTTCAGCATTACAACACCCGAAAAACACTGGAGTATTGCGAGGGGGTAGGGCAGGCGACTGCCTCGTTTCATTACCCGCTCGGCGTCCAGGCGACCGACGACTTCCTGATGGAGGTCTCCGCGATTTCCGGCAAGCAAATCCCCGAGGCAATCCGCCTGGAGCGCGGCCGACTTGTCGATGCCATGGCGGACAGTCAATCCTGGCTGCACGGTAAGAAATACGCCATCTACGGCGATCCGGACTTTGTCTATGCCATGGCCCGCTTCATCATGGAGACGGGGGGCGAGCCGACCCATTGCCTCGCCACCAACGGCACCTCGGCATGGGAAGCGGAGTTGAAGGAACTGCTTGCATCATCGCCCTTCGGCAAGGGTGCTCAAGTCTGGGCGGGCAAGGACCTCTGGGCGATGCGCTCGCTGCTCTTCACCGAGCCGGTGGACCTGCTGATTGGCAACTCCTATGGCAAATATCTGGAGCGCGACACCGGCACGCCGCTGATCCGGCTGACGTTTCCGATCTTCGACCGCCACCATCACCATCGGTTTGCGCTTATGGGCTACCAAGGCGGGTTGCGCGTCCTGACGACGATCCTCGACAAGATCTTCGACAAGCTCGATCGCGAGACAAGCGAGACGGGCGTGACGGACTATTCGTATGACCTCACCCGCTAAGCGTGACGGTCGGCTTTGGCCGGTCGTCTTCCCGAGGGACTTTGGAGACCGACGCAATGTCCTTGCTCAGAGCCAAAATCCAGGATCTCTTCAATGAGCCTGCCTGCGAGAAGAACCGCGGCAAGAATGCCAAGGCGCGCAAAAAGGGCTGTTCGAAGCCACCGACCCCCGGGGCGGCGGCCGGCGGCTGTGCCTTCGATGGCGCCAAGATCGTGCTGCAGCCGATCACTGACGTTGCGCATTTGATCCATGCGCCGCTCGCCTGCGAGGGCAATTCCTGGGACAACCGCGGTGCGGCTTCGTCCGGGCCAACACTGTGGCGCACAAGCTTCACGACCGACCTCACCGAACTCGACGTGGTGATGGGGCAGGGCGAGCGGAAGCTCTTCAAAGCGATCCGCGAGATCAAGGAAGCGTATGGGCCGCCGGCGATCTTCGTTTATCCGACCTGCGTGACGGCGCTGATCGGCGACGACATCGAGGCCGTCTGCAAGCGCGCGGCGGAAAAGTTCGGCTTGGCCGTGGTACCGGTCAATGCGCCGGGCTTCGTCGGCTCCAAGAATCTCGGCAACAAGCTTGCCGGCGAGGCGTTGCTCGAGCATGTCATCGGCACGGTCGAGCCCGACGATGCCGGCCCTTACGACATCAACATTCTTGGCGAATTCAACCTCTCGGGCGAATTCTGGCTGGTGAAGCCGCTGCTGGATCGGCTCGGGATCCGGGTGCGCGCCTGCATTCCAGGTGACGCACGTTACTTGGACATTGCCGGCGCGCACCGCGCCCGGGCGGCCATGGTGGTGTGCTCGACCGCGCTCATCAATCTCGCCCGCAAGATGGAGAAGCGCTGGGGCATCTCGTTTTTCGAGGGCTCCTTCTACGGCATCACCGACACCTCGGAAGCGCTCCGACAGATCTCTCAGCTGCTGGTGAAGAAGGGTGCCGATCCGGAGATCCTCGGCCGCACCGAGGCGTTGATTGCAGAGGAGGAGGCGATCGCTTGGAAGAAGCTCGCCGCCTACCGGCCGAGGCTCGAAGGCAAGCGCGTGCTGCTAAACACCGGCGGTGTGAAGTCCTGGTCGGTCGTCCATGCGCTGATGGAGATCGGCATCGAGATCGTCGGCACCTCTGTCAAGAAGTCGACCGTCGAAGACAAGGAACGCATCAAGCAGATCCTCAAGGACGACAACCACATGTTCGAGCAGATGTCGGCGCGCGAGCTTTACGCCATGCTCTCGGAACACAAGGCCGATATCATGCTGTCGGGCGGGCGCACGCAGTTCATCGCCCTGAAGGCCAAGACACCGTGGCTCGATATCAACCAGGAGCGCCAACATCCTTACTCCGGCTATCACGGCATGGTGGAACTCGTACGCCAGATCGACCTCGCTATTCATAACCCGATCTGGCGCCAGGTGCGGGAACCGGCACCATGGGATTGCCAGCCTGCGGTGAGGCAGGAACTGCCGCGCACGAAAAGCGAGACCGCGACCTTGCATGTTGTCCAGGAATTCGCAGGCACGACGGCCGGCAATTTCGGCGAGTGTTGAGGAGAGTCGATGGTCCGCATCCTTCCCCAGACCAAAGCGGCGGCGGTCAATCCGCTGAAGTCATCGCAGCCATTGGGTGCCGCCTTGGCCTTTCTTGGCGTCGACGGCGCGATGCCATTGTTCCACGGCAGCCAGGGGTGCACCAGCTTCGCCCTCGTGCTCTTCGTGCGACATTTCAAGGAAGCCATCCCCTTGCAGACGACGGCGATGGACGAGGTGGCGACGATCCTCGGCGGGGCAGACCATCTGGAAGAGGCGATCCTCAATCTCAAGGCCCGCACAAAGCCAACGCTGATCGGGGTCTGCACCACGGCGCTGGTGGAAACCCGGGGTGAAGACTGCGCAGGCGATATCGCCAATATCAGGCTGAAGCGCAGGGAAGGACTCGTGGGTACGGAGGTGGTGCTAGCCAACACACCGGATTTCGATGGCGCGATCGAAGAGGGCTGGGCCAAGGCTGTCACCGCGATGATCGAAAGGATTACGCGGCCCGGCGAGCAGGCGCGGCAGTCGAAGAAGATCGTGATCCTGCCTGGCTGGAACCTCACTGTGGCTGATATCGAGCATTTGCGTGAGATGGTTGAAAGCTTTGGACTGAAGCCGGTGATTCTGCCGGACGTCTCCGGCTCGCTCGACGGTACGGTGCCCGACGGGTGGGTCACGACCACCTATGGCGGCACCAGCGTCGAGGATATCCGCGAGCTTGGCATGGCTGTGCAATGCGTCGCGATCGGGGAGCATATGCGCCGCCCGGCCGAGCTGCTGCAGAGGTTGACCGGCGTGCCTTACGTGCTGTTCCGGTCGCTGACTGGATTGAAGGACGCCGACCGGTTCGTCTCGCTGTTATCCGCGGTTTCGGGCGCGGCGGCGCCGGCTGGCGTGCGCCGTCGCCGGGCGCAGTTGCAGGACGCGTTGCTCGACGGACATTTCCACTTTGGAGGCAAGAAAATTGCGATCGCTGCTGAACCAGACCAACTCTACCAACTCGCGAGCTTCTTCATCGGCATGGGCTCCGAAGTCGCGGCGGCGGTCACCACGACCGATATGTCGAAAATTCTGGAGGAAGTGCCGGCGCAGTCGGTTAAAATTGGCGATCTCGGCGATTTGGAAGGTCTTGGCGCCGGCGCTGATCTTCTCGTCACCCATTCCCACGGCCGCCAGGCGGCGCAGCGTCTCGGCATTCCGCTCATGCGGGTCGGCTTCCCGATCTTCGACCGGCTCGGGGCCCAGCACAAGCTCACAATCCTCTACCAGGGGACCCGCGACCTGATCTTCGAGGTTGCCAACATTTTTGAAGCCAACCGGCGCGCGCCGACGCCTGAGGCGCTTGATCCACTCCGTAAGCGAGAAATGCCATATGAGCTCCGTTCGTCGCCTCTCGCTCGTCACTGACGAGGTGCACGCACCGAAGCCGGAACGCCAAGCCGGCGCATTGCGCGTGGCCATCGCCACGCAGGACATGAAGAACCTCAACGCTCATTTCGGGTCGGCCAGGCGCTTTGCTGTTTTCGACGTGACGCGCGAGGAGTGGAAGCTCGTCGAGGCCCTGGCCTTCGATGACGTTTCCGAGGAGAGCGGGAGGCATGGAACTGAGGGGGACGACCGCATCACCCCGAAGGTGGAGGCGCTGAAGGGCTGTCATCTGCTGTTTTGTCTGGCGATCGGCGGACCTTCAGCAGCCAAACTGGTTTCTGCAAAGATCCATCCGATCAGAGTGCCGCAGCCCCAGACCATCCAAGAGGTGCTGTTGCGCACGCAGATGATGCTCAGAAGGTGTCCTCCCCCATGGCTGCTTAAGGTGCTGGGGCAGGCAGGTGTCGCAGAACAGAAACCCTCCTTCGAGGACGAAAGCTGAAATGAGGAGTGGGCGAAATGTTTGAAGCCGCTGCTAGCCCTGCCGTCACCGAGGACGAGGCGGCCCTTGCCACCCCGTTCGTCAAATGCCTCGTGCGGCTGATCCGTGCCAATGATTCCCACGGGTCATGGGAAGGCAAATCGAACGCCGAGCTGCTGGGCGACTTCATCATCACAAGGGAACAGCGTCGTGCAATTCCAATCATCGGCGATCCCGATCCGGACGTGCTGTGGAGGCTCGATAAGTTCTACACCGCCGTCGGGCTTGCGATTGAGGAGCGCACGGGCCTGATGGCATCGCCGATGATGGAGATGAGCCATGAGGGCTTCGGGCGCGTGCTCTTCACGGCCGGGCGGTTGGTCGTTCTGTCAAAGACCCTGCGCGACGTCCACCGGTTCGGTTTCGAGACGTTCTGGAAGCTCGCCGCGGCCGGTACCAAACTGGCCGGCGATGCCACCGCAGCCATTGAGGCTTATCCCGAGGTGGCGCGGTCGTGATGGAACCGATTTTCGATCGCGGGGATCATGTCAGGTCTTGAGGACATGCGATGGCCAGCCCTCTCAATCGAGGCGGTCGAGGCCGATGTGGTTCTTGGGGTAGCGCTGATGAAGCCACTGGTCCTGATCTGTTCGCAAGATGCTGAGTTGTATCTGTTCCTCAGCCACATTCTGGGAGTGGACGGCTTCACGAGTGAGCCGGCAGGCGGGGTGAAGGAAGCACTTGCATTAGCCGATCAACGGGAGCTCCAGGCGGTAGTGCTGGACTGCGGGCCGGCAAGCGCGACAGGCTCCACAATCTGCGCCCGGTTCAAGGGGGAGCCCCGGACCGGCCGCCTGCCCGTCATTGCCTTGATCGCGCCCGGCGCCGAGAACCAGCACCTCGATCTCTTGAAGGCAGGTGTTGACGAGAGCTTTGTGCGGCCCTTCGCGCCGGCCAAGCTGCTTGACTGTCTACGCACGAAGCTGGCGCTGCCACAGCCAGGTTCAAACGGGATAAAAAACGGCAGCTGGCTCTGTTGCGGCAGCCTTGAGATGAAGCTCGATGCTCACCGGGTTCGGGGTAATGGCCACGACATCCATCTCGGACCTCTCGAATTCAACCTGCTGCGGCAATTTCTTGAGGCTCCCGGCAAGGTCTTCAGCCGAGACGAGCTGATCGACGCGGCCTGGCCGGACAATATCCATATCGGTGAACGCACTGTCGACGTCCATATCAGCCGGATTAGAAAGGCGCTGAAGGCGGCCTCGCCAGGGAGCGTCATTCGTACTGTCAGGTCTGCCGGCTACTCGCTCGAGAAGCCGGACGGCTGAATAGCGAACGGATAGTGTGCCACTCTCCATCTTCGTTCTGCTGAAGGGAATTCTTGCGGCTTCGAAACGCGCTACGGGCGCGACATACTCAGGGGGGAGCAGTCAGATGGCCTTCAAAAGCCTACTCAGTGTAGCGGGAGCTGACCACTCCGATCGGGACATCAGAACAGCTGCAAGCTTGTGCGCCGAAGTCGGCGCACATTTGTCCGTCCTGATTTTGTCGCCTCTGCCTCTCGTTATGTCACCTCCTCCGCTAAGCGATGGCATCTCCGAGTGGCCTGAACAACGCGCGCACGCCATTGCCGCACTGGAAAAACGGTACAGGCAAATCGAGAGATTTTCACAGGACACGGCCAGTTGGGAAAAAGCATCCAGGGAAATTCACAAACTGCTGAGAGCCACGTGGCGGTGCTATGATGTCGATGTTGCCAACTGCGATCAGGCCAGCATCGGTGACGCGGTGTGACAGCGGGCCATCTGCAATGACCTGACAATCGTCGGCCCCGCACTTCTCGACGACATTAACGTCGGTCCCCTTGTTATCAACGGCAGCCTGTTCGACACCGGAAAGCCGGTTCTTGTCGTGCCAGAGGGCGCTGAGGCGACTCTGTCTCCACGGCGCGTTCTGGTCGGCTGGGATTCGCGAGTCGAGGCGTCCCGTTCGGTTCGGGAAGCGCTGGACCTGCTATCCGGTGCTGAGGAAGTTCGCGTCGCACTCGTCGATCCGGAGGCGACCTGCACCGGAAACGGCGCCGAGCCGGGAGCCGACATCGCTGCCTATCTCACTCGGCACGGTGCTCGGGTGTCGGTCGACCGGCTGGCGAGCCGCGGCAAACCGGTGGCCACGGTGCTAGCGCAGCACGCAATCGACATGTCTGCCGACGTGATCGTCATGGGCGCTTATGGCAGCCGCTGGTTGCGCGAGCGGCTCTCCGGTAGCGCAATAAGATGGATAGTTGGCACGCCTTTGCCGCTGTTTTTGGCCCGCTGACGGGTTCTGAAATAGCACCGATGCTGTTCCAAGCTCTACTCCGCTGGTCACCTACCCTGATACCAAGTCGGAGGAAGGTCGCCGCAAACGAGCAGGTTTCGCGAAGCTCATGCGCAACTTGCAAGCGCCGTCGCGAAGAACATTCCCCGGAAGCCTCTAACGCGCTCGGTGTCTGCTCGCCGAGACAACCCGTAACGCGCAGACAAACGGCCGGGCAGAAGCCCAGGCGTCCTCAATGCGCTCAAAACACCAATACTCGAGCCGGCGTCAGGTCGAGAAGGAGAGTCGTTTCAGCGCGGCAGGCCGCGTTCGGACCATAGCCTCTTCGTATTAGCGTTATCACGATTTCCCTCACCACTGGCCGGGAACTGAACAAGGAAACGACCCTGCAGCGGCCAACGCACCGACCTTCGAGTCCGACGGTCGGGCTCTTGCCGGCCCTCGGCGCGAACGGTGGCATCAATCACGTAGCATCGCTCGGGATGGTAGCCGTCAGCGGCGCGAGGGCGGCCGCATCTTCGGCGTTTTCAGTCTGCTTTGGCCCATCGCGTGGCGACCTAGCGGCCTTGAGGCCGGCCAATTCCGACAACGCTCACATTCGCACCAGGCGGTCCCTGTGGGACCTGTGCACAGGGATACAGAACAACAAAAGCAGGAATCCGGGAGAGTTCACCGGCCCGGCACATGCCGGCAGATCCCGGCTCTCTTCGGGACGATCACCTCCTCGATCTGGCGTTATCGCGACACGCAGCCGGACATGACCGGCTTCGTCGTGAAACTCTGGCGTTGCGAGCCAGGAATTCAAGCGCAAAGCGGAAGAGGTAGGGCAGAGGCGATGCTCGGAGGGAGCGGCCCCTGCAATCGCAATGGCGTTCCGCTGAGCGACCGGAACGGCAAGAAGCTCAAGCAAGGCTTGAGGCGGACGATGATGACGTGGTTGGCGCTAGCCAACGCAGTTATGATGTCCATCTGTTCGTCCCTATGTCGAGACGTCCGTGGCCACGCTTCTGTGCCGACGCGAAGCGGGTGATGCGTGTCCAAGACCTGACAATGGCAGAAAACATGTCGCGATTAATACAACGGCTATCTGAGCGCCCCGGAAGCTTTTGAGTATAATCAGCATTTACTGCACGCCGAGCAAGCTGGCACGACCTTTGCGAATTAAACTTCAGCAACACTGAGTGAAGGCTGAATGCACGCAGATGCGCAAGACGAGCGATGCTCTCCCTTCGTTGAACCCTCGTGCCACGGTCTCAAAGGGGAACAAGCTTGCCCATAAGGTCACGCAGCCTTTGGCAACAGCTTTGGAGGGCAAGATGATGTTGCGGATGGGGTCTCCGGCTCCTTGGATCAAAGTGGAGGACTGGCTGCGTGGCGAGCCCCTTGCGGACTTCCAGCCCGGCAAAGTCTATATCGTCGAATTTTGGGCAACTTGGTGCGAACTATGTGCGGCGGAGATGCTCGAGCTGATGCGGCTACAGGAGAAATACAAGGACAGCGGACTTGAGGTCGTCGGGATCGCGGCTGATGAAGACGCTCCAACGGCCGTCGAGGCCCGGACCAAGTTGGACGCGTGGTTGGCCGAAAAGTGCCCGGATCTGAATCATCGGATTGCGTTCGACTTCACAGGCGAAATGAAGAAACTTTGGAGGGAACCCAGCTTTTGCGTCGGGGTTCCGACCTCGTTCGTAGTCGACCGGGACGGCTGCATCGCCTTTATCGGTCATCCGAGCCAACTCGGTGAGGTTTTGCCGAAAGTGCTCAACGGCAGCTGGCGTACCAGCAAGAAGGCGAAAGCCGCCGATCAGCAGCGGATTGCCACAAGCGAACCCCTGGCGCGCGGACAAGCGCTGAAGAAGCCGATCGATGACAGGTTCTGGGCGGCGGTGAAGCTGGAAGATTGGAAGACGGCGCTCTGGGCGATCGAAGAGGGCATCGCCTTGATGCCGGACGACCTCAATTTCCGCCTGGCCCATGCAGATCTGTTGCTTCACAAAATACAAGACATGTGGACCGGCTTGCCTGTGATGCGCCAGTTGGTTCGCGACGCGATCGACAAAAATTCCGCCGATTGGATGGTTTCGGCGCTAGACCAACTTTTCCATCCGGCCAATGACCATTCGCGCCTTCCCCCTGCTGAGCGCTTCGCGATGGGCAAGGAGTTGTCCGAACACATCCTGGCGCTGAATCCCCCGCAAGGCGACAGCCCTAAGTACCGGTCTTATCCGGCTGTCGCCCGGTACTATCACGAGAACGGCAACAATGATCGCGCGATCGAGTTGGTCGAACTGGCACTGACTTCGCTGGACGGTCCGGAGCCTATCCCGGCCGAATTGAAAGAGCAGCATCTGCCGGATTTGCTGCAGGCCCTCGCCGAGTACAGGGGTGCGAAGGCTTGTTGCGGCGCTCTCTTTGCCGCTGCGCAAAACAGTTTCCCGAAGGTGCCAAAGCGCGGTCGGCCGAGGAAGAAAGATAAAAAAGGGTAATTGGTCGAAATTGCTTACTGGCCAATTCGTCCATTTCCCTGGCGTGACCGCAGCAAGGAGGTCCATGCAGCACTTGGTCGATCGTTTGCAGCAGGATCGAGGCTCGAATCTTCATGGCCTCTCGCATTGCGGCGGATGCGATGTTCGACGCGAATTCGCGTGGAAGACTTCGCAGTCGAGGACGTGTTCAAGGTCGGCCCGAGGGACATCAATTGCGTGGAATCAGCGGCGCCGAGCCATGCGTCGGCTGCGCAAGTGTGCCCGAAGTAGGCGTCCCAGAAAACAGAGATCGTGCTTCGAGGAAGAGGACTGAAATGAGCAACGAAATGTCTGATGCCGGGGTCAGCCCGGCTGCCAACGAGGACGAGGCGGCCCTTGCCACCCGTTCGTCAAATGCCTGGTGCGGATGATCCGTGCTCAGGAGTCCTACTGCTTATGGGAAGGCAAATCTGACGCCACGCTGCTGGCCGACTTCATCATCACCAGAAAAGCGCCAAGCGATCCATGGCATGGGCTACCCCGATGCGGACGTGCTGTGGAGGCTCGATTTGTTTTACACCGCCGTCGGGCTTGCCATGCGGAGCGTCTCCGCCCGGTGACATCGCCAATAGTGGAGATGAAACCGTAAGGACTTCGGGCTGTGCTTTTCATGGTCGGGCAACTCGTCTTTCTGTCCAGAAGTCCATGGGTTCGGCTTCGAGACGTTCAGGAAGATCGCGGAGGCCGGTACGAAACTGGTCACGATTCGACTTCAGCCATCGAAGCCTAGTTCGACGTGGCACGGGCGTGAAGAAACCGATTTCGAGGAAGGATTTATGTCAAGCTAGACGTGATGGGGAAGAAAGTCCGAAGGCTTCAGCTGCGCGCGGCAGTTGCCAAGATGCAATTGCGACCTTCCAGAGGATCTCCCGGGAAATGGACTGAGATAGAGGAAGTTGCTCACGAAACGTCGGCGGTTTTTGCCGAGTTGGATTGTGCCAAGAGAGCGCTCGCTGCAATGAAGAAGTTACGATGACGAACACATTTATCACCCGCGACGGCTCCGGATGGGTGCCGGAATATCTCACCGCTATAGACGTCACGACCTGCATCGGCTGCGGCCGCTGTTTCAAAGTCTGCTCTCGCGAGGTCATGCATCTTTACGGCGTCGATGACGCGGGTGAAATCCTCGGCGCCTGCGACGGCGAAGACGACGATTTCGATGGCGAGCTCAATCGCATGATCATGGTCGTCGATCATGATGGCCGCTGCATTGGCTGCGGGGCCTGCGCCCGCGTCTGCCCGAAGAACTGCCAGACCCATGTTGCGGCCGATCAGGTCGCAGCGTGATCTGAGGAGACAAAACCAGGAGAACGGCGTTGCCCTTTAGAATGTTTTGTCGAGTCCTGGGGGTGGTGCTGTGCAGCACCGCACTGACTGTCTACTTCGCATCTCATTCAATCGGCACGGTAGTCGTCACGACCCTGGCTTGTTCCCTGCTCCTTCAGCTGGCGTATTTCGCAAGCGTGCTCTTTCTGATCTGGCGCGATAGCCGAGTTGGCCAAAGGGCTGAGCATTTCGGCAGTTGCAAGGAAGTTGGATCCGAGCCGCCAGACCTTGATGAAGTGAATGAATCCGCAGATTTGCTCCAACGCAATCAAATGCGGGCCATATCGCTGCTGCTGCCTTGAGGCGACATGACAAGGTCAGTGCTCATGCGGGCGCAAACTTTGGACCCCATCGATATTGAGCGGATATTAGAAGGAATACTATGCTTGAGAAGTCCATGGTGACCCCAGTCCGGTCATTCTGGTTAATCCAGGAGAGGCAGTTCGTGAACGCCATATTGGTAGCCGCTCGCAGTATGCCGGCGTGCGGTTGCAACTCTCAATGACGAACGAGGCGCTGGAAATAGTAATGGGACACTTTTGGGCGTCGGATAACACAGACGACGCCAAATCAAAGACGCCTCTAAAATGACTCGTGCATGGCTAGTTCAGCTCCATCGCAACTTAAATCAATTGATCCAACTAAGTTGCTGTATGGGAAGTTCAGGATTGGCCAAGTACGCCAGAAGAGTGGAGAAATATCCGATGATCTTACAGGAACTGGGCTCTGCCATTCCGGGCGGCAGGGTTTTAGAAATAACGACGACCACCGGCTGCATCGTCGGATGTTCTTATTGTCCGCAGGACAAGTTCGCCCATCGGCAAAGGGCGGTTTCTCATGTGAAGCATCTTCGTCTTGAAGATTTCAAGCGATGTCTGGCGCGCGTACCAACTTCTGTCGACATTAGTTTCGCCGGATACTCCGAGCCTTGGCTCAATCCGGATTGCACCGAAATGGCCGAGCACGCTTACGCCAGAGGCCATGGCATCCGGATTTTCACGACGCTTGTAGGAATGAAGGGGCGGGATCTACACCGCTTGCTAGCGCTGCGCTCAAGGGTATTCGTGGTCCATGTTCTCGATGATGGCGCATACATGAATAGCCGTCTCGTCGGAGACAATTATCTCGCTTTGATTCGTCAAGTGGTCGATAGAGACATTGCCTCAATTCGGTTTATAGTCCTGGGCGAGGTCCATCCCGCTATCGTCGACATAATCCCCGCCGACGCGCTAGTTCGCGCGCGGCCTCTGAGCAGCAGGGGCGGAAGCGTCGATCCGAAGATCGTCGAACCACGGCAGCCAGTCGTCGGAGCGCTGACATGCGTTGACGGACGGCAGTATCGGAATGTTCTTCTCCCAAACGGTGACGTTACGCTCTGCTGCATGGATTTTGAACGGCGCCACGTGTTGGGCAACCTTCTGCGCGACGAATACGAATATCTTTTTGAAGGGCTAGTTTTTAGCGAAATCGTCGATCGCATGAATGGGACAGATGGTTTTCTGCTTTGCAGGATGTGCGAATATGCCCATGCAACAGCGTCCCCATGCTGATTTGGGGCCGGCGAGCCGCCTGAAAGGGGGCCGGAGCGAAAGTCGATCCTCTTGAGACTGCATCAGGCGGGCCGCCTCCTTCTGCCTCGCGTGAACCCGGTCGATGGCGGTCTAGTCCCTATTTTTACGCGGCTTCGACACGTCCTGTGGTAGCATCTCCCAGCACGAAGCTGTCTGGTTATTGGCCCAAGAGGGGGAGAACCGGCTTAGCCTGGTCTCACCTAAATCCTCCGCTGTCGGCTTTTCGAAACCCTAATCCTCATTCAGGGCAGAGTTGGTCGAGACGCTTCAGGAGCGGTCCGAAAGCGCCCCGACATTGAAGAACGCTACGCCCCTGGCTCGCTACCGCGCTGTTGAGGGCGCGCTCGCGAGCGGCTTCGCTACCGCCGAGCTACACCACCAGCCGGGGCACGATGGTTCGTGTTGCAGCCGGAGCGCCTGCAACACGTTAGCATGCTGCTGCATGGCAGAAGCGCCTGTCACCCCATGAGCCGGCGCTAGCGCTGAGCTTTGATAGGATTGGCAGGGCGTTTCGCCGGGTAGAAGCCGGTGCGTCAACTACCAAATACTGTAGTATCGACGCTTCCCCGAAAACTCTAGAACTGAGTTCGTTCCAACGCATAAACGAGAGATATCGCCATGCAGAACAACGTGACTACGGTGGAGGTTCCGAAGGCGTCAGTGCAGTTGAGCTGCCGCGCGAGTCCGGTCTCTCTTTTGGCGCGGACCTTTTTGAGGAGCGTGTCGGCATTACGAACACATTCCTGGGAGGTCACGACCGTCCAAAGTTCCGCCTGGACCGTTCCGCTCTTGAGTGAAACTAAAAAACACCGCGCAACCGACCATACGCATTTAATCGCTTGCTCGTTGAACGCGGCACGACATGCAGAGGGACCCTGAAATGAACAGCGACGTTTTTGCAGCTCATGAGTCTAACGTTCGCCGCTATGGGCGATCGTTTCCCGCGGTCTTTACGAGAGCCCTTGGGGCGACAATCTGGGACGAGGCCGGCAACCCATATATTGATTTCCTCGTAGGGTCGGGCGCCCTCAACTACGGACACAACAACCCGAATATTATTGCACCGGCAATCGAATATCTCGTCGGCGAGAACATTCTTCTGTCGCTCGACATGTATACGGCTGCAAAGCGTGACTTTATTGAAGCGTTTGTTGATTCGATCCTGAAGCCCAGAGGCCTCTCTTACAAAATACAATTTCCTGGGCCGACCGGCACAAACGCAAACGAGGCGGCGCTGGCCCTGGCGCGAAAATATACCGGCCGCCCGAGCGTAATGGCATTCTCGAACGCGTTCCATGGCATGTCGCTTGGCTCTCTGGCGGTATCGGGTTCGGCGTCAACTAGGGATCTGGGCGGCGTCGCTCGCCACGATGTGATCCGTGTCCCTTATGACGGATATCCGAACCAAGATTTCGATTCGGCGGGCTACATAGACTTCGTATTGGGCGATCCAGGGAGCGGCATAGAAATGCCCGCTGCAATCATCCTGGAGACCATCCAGGCAGAAGGCGGCATGAACGCCGCATCCGCAGCTTGGCTTACAGAAATTCAGCGGATTTGCCGTAAGCACGGCGTGGTTTTGATCGTCGACGACATTCAGGCAGGTTCGGGACGAACGGGCGATTTCTTCTCGTTCGAGTTCGCGAAAATCGAACCCGACATCGTGTGCCTGTCGAAGTCCCTAAGCGGTTCAGGTAGTCCGTTCTCGATTGTTCTCATTCGCCCCGAAATAGACATATGGAAACCGGGAGAACATAGCGGGACTTTCAGAGGCAACAATCTCGCCTTCGTGACTGCAGGAGCGATGTGCAAAATGTGGTCCGACGGACAGTTTACTGAAGGCGTTGAGCGGACAGCTGCCAAACTGCAAAGACACCTGGACAGCCTTGTTGCGAAATTTCCCAAGTGCATCGAACAAAAGCGCGGCCGCGGTCTGATGGCCGGCCTCAAGTGCCGTTCGCAGGCCGTTGTCGGCCGTGTGCACGATGTCGCGTTCGAAAATGGCCTGCTGATCGAATCTTCAGGACCAAATCGCGACGTCATCAAAGTCCTCCCGCCGATAACCATCACCGATGACGAACTCGATCATGGCATCGCCATCCTTGATCACGCACTAAAGGAGCAAGCCAATGGAGACTAATCAAGTATCCCAAGCCCCAGCCACCTCCCCTGTTGCGATCAGAGAACGAACCGGCTCGATCAGCACTGCGGACATCATTTCAGTCCTGCAAGGTGAGATCACCGCTCTGCACATCAGGCAAGCTTTCAGCCCCGAAATAGCCGAGGAGATCACCGCGAACTTCAGTGGCAGTCCCGGTCTCAAGGAGCGTAAGGATGGCGTTCCCGGACAATATGTCGGCGCATCCCACTACAGGAAGGATGCAGCCACCTATTTCGCAGAGGCGGAAACTGCGCGACAGTACGTCGACGCCCTTTTTGAGAATCTGGTTGATCCGGTCCGAGCATTGTTCGACGCGTTGAAGCGCGAGCTTCGCAAACAGGGCATTGAATTGCGGCTGGCCCGTTCGGAGCAAGGTCAGGCTAATGTTTGTCGCGCTCTCAGTTGGTCTGGCAGCGGCACATTCTCCTTGGACCCCCACGACGACGTCGCTCAAGTGTTATGTGCTGGGAACGATTACGAGCTTTCTGCGGTGGCGCACAACACCGTCGCAGCACTCAACTTCTATCCCAGCATGCCCGAGGAAGGTGGCAATCTGCGGCTCTGGAGCCACAAACCGACAGTCACCGACCGAAAGTCTCAAGGTGTGGAGACTACGGGCTATCCCTATTCGGCAGCCTATCTCGAGGGCGTTCCTTGTCGCGACTTCCAGCTCAGGGCGGGGGATATCGGCCTGATCGATGGCGGTTTCGTTCACGGGGTCACCGGTCAATCAGGCAACGGAAAGCGTCGCCTAGTGCTGAACAGCTTTTTCGGGTTTGCTCGCCCGGATCTTGTTCTCTGGTGGACCTGAAGTTGGACGTCGTAACGACTGACCGGCTTCCGCCGACAGGTGTCACATCGGTCGCAACGCAACGGGGGCCCCTTTAGTCACAGCCGCCCTCGGGCTGATCCAGACTATCATGAAGCCCTCGGCGTTTCAGGTGCTGCCGGTCTCCGACACGATTTACCAATTACCTGTCCGCGTTACCCGGCGCTTCACTGTTCCCGGTGCCGAGCCGAACACGCATCGCGAGGTGATGTTAAGCAAGGCAGAAGAAACGCGAGGTGATCTAGAGCATAATCTGACCTGATGGAATCGCGAGGGATTCCCATCGGAGAGAATATCTGATTCATCATGTCGGCTGGGTATGGAGGCCAGCAGGCATGGTTAGAGCCATATCGGAGGATTTGCGTTCGCGAGT
>NZ_JAMYOM010000015.1:0-180122 GCF_040319805.1 Mesorhizobium sp. M0848
TTCGCCAAGCCAAGGTCCGGGCGGCCGCCCGGACCTTGGCTCAATCGCTCTAATCCCACGAAATCTCTCTCGTGTAGATACAAGGGGGGTGCCTCGCACCTGCGCTTGCTAGGGACCCCCATTCTTGCAAAACAAGCATGCTTTGCTAGAAAGACCTGGGGCGGGTGGCATCGTGAGAGAACCTCATGTTTGCCGATATCATCAGACCGATCACCTTGAGTTTTTCGCTGCTGCGGCGGTTCTGGCCGCAACTCGTGGCACTCGTGCTGGCCGGCGTGCTGGTCGGCGATCTCCTCATGCAGCTCGCGGCGAAGGTGGCGCTGGCCAATCACTTCGCCGGGCTGGCGATGCTGACGCTGGTGGCGCTGGCGCAGCTGGTGGTGACGGTGGCGATGTTCCATGTGTTGCGCCCCGGCCTGCCGCATGTGCTGGCCGCGCAGCGCAGCGCGGACAAGGCCGCAACCACCGAGGCGCAAGCCGTCAAGGAGCCGGGTGCTGTGGACCGGCGCGGCTCGCGGCTGGTGCGGATGATCACCATCGCGCTGCTGCCGTTCTTCGCCTATTACGCGGCCTGGGGATTTCTGGGCGACATCGTTCGCCAATATTCGCGCGCCACGCTCGACCAGGCCGATTTCGGCCAGAGCGCCAATGTGCTCGACGTGCTCGATTCGCGCTGGCTGCTGGTCTCGGTGGCGGTGTCCTGGCTGATCCACCGGCTGGCCAAATTCATGCAGACGAAAACGAAAGCCGCCTCGTTCTGGCAGATCGTCGTGGTGATCTGCGAGACCAACTGGATCTTCGTTGGCCTCTATGTGATCAGCCGCTGGAAGGACTCGGCGCTGCAATGGCTGATGAGCCGCAATTTCTGGTCGGCCCTGCAGGCCTCAGTGGACGGGCTGGCGAACCCGGTGCCGATGGCCTCGGCCGCCCCCATGGTGCCGGTCGAGTCGATCGCGCCATCGACGGTTGCCGTCAACCTGTTCTTCTTCATGTTGCTGCCGCTGATCTGGCTGGTGATGGCGGCGCTGATCTATGGCTATGACGTGCGCGACGATGCCGCCCTGATGCGCGTGCACGGCCGGCTGGAGCGCGCCGGCCGGCGCTATGTCGGCCTGCCGAAATTCCTGCGTGATTTCGTCGAGCATTTCATCGCGGGTTACCGCTCGCGCTATCTGCCGATCGCCAACGGGGTTCGGCTGACAGTCAGCTCCAGTCTGGTGCTTTTGTGCACGCTGGTCGTCGGCTACCGCTTGCTCGACTGGGGCGCTGCCTGGCTATGGCTGGGCACGACGCGGCTGATCGGTCCGCACGAGCTCGACGTCTGGCAGATTTTTTCGCATGGCGTGACGCTGCTGTTCGGCAGCCCGTTCCAGGATTCCTCCACCGGCATCCTGATCGAGCCGCTGCGCATATGCTTTCTCGCCGCCGTGCTGGAGACAGCGTTTTCGATGGCGAAGCGGGCGGGGAAGTGAATTCTCTCCGTTTACGGGGAGAAGGACGCTCACTTCGGCGGCCTCTGAAAGCGCAGGAACCACGGCCGCTCGCTGCCCAATCCGACAGCCGGGCGGATGGTCTTGATGGCGTCCTCGGGCACGATGAAGGTTTCGCCCACGGTGATGATTTCGCCCTTCTTGGCGCCGGAGAAGATCGCCGAGGTGCAGTTCATCACGCCGTCCGGCAGGCCGACGCCGGAGATGAAGTCGGACAGCCAGCGGCGCCCGGCGGCGTCGGTCAGTATCACCTTGCAGCCCAGCCACTGTTTTTGCAGATCGGGGTCGCCAACCGTTACCGCAAAGGTGGCGATGACGGCGAAGGCGTGGTCGGGCAAGCGGCCGGCCTTGCCGCCGCGCAGATCGGCCAGCCGCCACTCGCTGCCGCCGAATGGCACGGACTGGCCGAACTCGACATCCCTGGCGATGAGGTCGTCGCCGTGCAGCCATTCACGGACGCTGTCATAGCTGGTCTCGGCCAGCGTCAGCGGCAGCAGGATAGCGAGCGCGGCAAGACCGCGCCGGCGCCATTTTTTCTCGGTCTCTCGGCCTTCGTCGGCGGCTGGTTCGAGATCGGTCGAAACTGCGGTCATGCCTTTGCCTTGGTCTTGCTCAGTGTTGAGAGTTTCGAGCGCAAACTGCGCTGCGGAATTGCTTTGGGTTCAAGCTGGGTTACTCTGAAACGATTGAGCTCCCTGCATCGGAGAACAAAATTTGCAGAGTCCCGAACCGTTTCAGATTTCCGCGACGGATTTCTGGCTCCTGAGCCACCGGACTGACTCTGCTCTGCCCGGGTACCTGGTGCTTGGTTCCAAGCTGCCGACCAACAACCTCTTGGAACTGCCGCAAGCGGCTCTGGCCGAATTGGGCCCATTGCTTGCGGAAGCTCAGAAGGCATTGACGTCGCGGCTGCGGCCTAACCGGCTCTACATCAGTCGCTACGGCCATTCTCCGGGTCATTCGTTCCATTTTCACCTGATACCTGTCTATGACTGGGTCGAACGGCTCTTCTGGTCCGACCATCGATATCGATCCTTGAACAGTTCACTGATGCGTCAAGCGAACCGGGCACCGATGGCGCGGAACTCACGCTGTTTATTTGGAGGGAATTTTGTGAGCGGGCCGATCCACCCCCTGTCGAAGGTCCTTCTGTTGCGGAAGTGATTGCATTGCTGCGCCAGGTCATGGGCAGTTAGGCTTGCGCGCCCCTTCCTACAGTCGCGCATCAAGATCGTATTGCGGCAAGACATCCGCTGGCTGGCCATCGGCGCCGGTCGGCACCGCGTCGAGGCTGATGCGGGCCTGGGCGTCGAGCGGGCCGAACCGGCGCCCGGCGACCAGCAGGCTGGCGCCGGGGATCTGGTCGGGCGGCATCTCGAAGATGAACAGGCCGCGTCTTTCCAACCCCGGATCAATGGAATGCGGCGGCATGTCCTGGCGGTAGCCCAGCCGTTCGCTCTGGTGGTAGCGCAGGCCGGTCGGGCCTTGCCAGGTGCCGTCGGCGACCGTGGTGGAGGTGCTGGTGGCGGTGAGACTGGTCGTCACCACCGCCCACAGGCCGCTGGTCGTCAAAAGCTTCTCCTGGCCGAACTGGTCGCTCTTCAGCGTGCGGGCAAAGACCACTCTGTCGAGGCGGACAGCGAAGCTGCGCGCCCGCACCGTGTCGTGGACGGCGCCGTCGACCGGGATCGGTGCGGTGAGCTCGGCATAATGCGGCTTCGACACCTGCATGCCGTAGCTCAGCGCCACGGTGGTGGCGAGGATCAGGAGATTGCCGATGGCCCGGATATTCATGAGCCGCCTTTCCGTGAGTCTGCCACGGGCAGGTCGACGACGGGCAAGGTGACGGTGCCGAGCCGAGTGGGATTGAACCAGCCGGGCGTCCCGTAAAGGTTGTCGCGCGGCTTGAAGATCTCGGCGATGATGCCGAAGCTGAGATTTGCCGGCACGATGGCGTCGCCGGCAAGCGGCCAGACATAGGCCATGCGTTCGGTCATGCCGGGATGCAGTTCCGGCGTCAGAGTCGAATCACGGGTCAGCGCGATCATCGGCAGGCCGTCGAGCAGAGCGAGTCCGTCCGGCGTGAAGACATTGAAATAGGCCTTGTCGGATTGCGCCGTGCGATTGGTCAGGTCGACCTCCAGCACCAGCGCCTTCTGGCCTGGTTTCAGCGGCACGCCATAGACCTTGGCGCGGCTGACATATGCACGCACCGGCTTGAGATGCCAACGCCCGGCATCGATGCCGGCATCGGGCGGCAATTGCGGCGGGGCGTGGGGGGGCAGGGCGCCGAACGCGCCCATCAGGCCGGCGACGAACAGGGCGGCGATGGTTCCCGCGCCGGCCGTTATCCAGGTTTGAAATTTTAAGCGGGCAGTCTTGAACATTCCAAACTATGCACGTCGACGATCAGCCACCCCTGCGCAGTCTAGAAAGAAAAAATTGCTGATGGAACCCGCAAATGGCTGGTCCAGCCTCACGCTGCTTCGCGCGCCCATAGAAGATGGCCATGGCGACGAAAATACCGCGCCACCAGCCGCTGTTGCTTGGCCCTGATCAGGTCGGGCAGGCGCCGCTCCGGGCGCCAGCGCGGTATGTTGCGCCAGCAGGCTATGAAGCGGACGGCGTCCTCGATGGCCTCCTCCGCCGAGAGGGCCGGGCCAATCGCGGCCAGGAACAGCGCCTCCGACGGTTTCAACGCGTCGATCACCGCCTTGCGCCTGACGTGATCCTGACGGGCGTGGGCGATGCCGTTGCGGCGGATGGCTTCGAAGGCTTCAAGCAGGGCCAGGCTGTCGCCGGCGTAACCGCAGGAACGGGCAAAATCGGCGGCAAGGGCGTCCATTATCGCTCCCGGGTTTGATGCAATGGGCGGGTTCGTGCTCCGACTCACATTTGCATATCCAGCGTGAAAGCATAACTCAAATTACCTTAGAAGAAAAACTTCTGGGAAAGTTTGAAAACTGCGACTCGACTCCGGGCGCAAAACACAGGAATATGCGAACAAATCAGGAACAAAGACGAGGCAGGGGCGATGGCATTGCCGGGCAGGGAACCAACAATGGCGCATGTCGCCTCGATCTCGGTCGAGTGCGCGGATTGCGGCCGCAACCGTTGGTGGCGGCCCGATCAGTTGAAGCGGTTCGGCGTGACGAGGAACACGCCGCTTGCCGCTCTGTCGGGCCGCATCGTCTGCTCGGCCTGCCGTGCCGACGGACTGCCGGGGGCGACCGTTACGATCCAGGCGGCCTTCATCGACGAGCGCCAGCGCGTGCGTAGCGAAGCGCAGATGCTGAGCGATCGCGAGGTGCCGCTGGAGGGAGCGCGGCGGGCTTGAGTCTTGTCGAAAGGGTGAACGGCCGGTTCGCGTAAGCGAATTGATCGTGCCAGTGGCACGATCAAAGGCCAGCGAACGCCGGGGCGCTGCGAAGCAGCGGGGACCCGGCAGGTGGATCCTGCGCTACCCGGCCCTTCGCAAGCTCAGGGCGTTCAAGGCTCGAAAAGCCAAGCAATTGGCTTTTCGTCCGCTGTGCGGACCGCCTTTCACCCCCGCAAGGGGAGAAGGCAAGAAGCGCTCCTCAATACCCCAGCAATTCCTTCAGCGAAATCACGCGCCAGACATGTTTGATGGCGTAGCGGTTGAAGGTCAGCGTCTTCGGCGGATTGTATTGCTCGACCACCAACTCGCCCGCCGTGCGTTTGACCAGCTTCTTGATGAAGGCCTTGCCGTTGCGCTCGTTTTCTTCGGGGAAGGTCTCGATCACCACGTGGTCGCCGGGCACCGCGTCGCGGCCGCCGCAATAGATCAGGTCGCCGGGCTCGTAACGCGGCACCATGGAATCCGAGAGCACGTGCAGGGCGAACACCTTCGGCAGGTTGCGCACGCCCGGCGGGCGCTGGACGTAGCCTGCCGGCTCGCCGTTGAAGGTGAAATCGCCATCGTCGCCGCCGACGGCCGCGCCTAGCACCTCGATATCCATCGAACCGGCGGGCAGCGGACCGGCATCGGTGACGATCTCCGCGTCGGCGACCGGTCCGGCATCGTCGAGAAACACGACCTGCCCTTGGCCCAGCGCCACCGGGTCGACGCGCAGGAAGGCGGCGGTCTTCAGGAGGTTCTCGGTCTTGGGCAGATTGCGGCCGGTTTCCCAGTTGCCGACGGCGGCGACATCGGTGTCGTTGTGCTCCGCAATGTGGCGCATGACCAGGCCGCGCTGCTTGCGCGCCTTGCGGATCGCCGCCCCGACCTTGATCGACAGTTCCGTTTTTGCCATGGCGCCCATGTGAGCGATGAAAGCGGCTCTCGTCTATGAAAGAATGGCTTGCATATATTTTCGAGTTATGCTTATATCCGGTCATGCAAAACCTGTCCAGCTTTGATGGCGCCGAGTCGCCGGCCTCACGCGAGGCGCATCCGGCGGTCATAACCGCCGCCCATTCCCTTCCGCCCCGGCCGTCCTCCTCCCCGGCCGGGGTGAAGCCCGAGGCTCAGTGCTTGACTGCACCAGCCTCGGGTCCGGTCCGCCTGTTTCCGGCGACCGGAACGGCCGGAGCCGCCGCTCCCAGCGGCTCCGGTCCCCAATTCGGCCGGCATGGCGCCGGCGCTGTTTTTTCGGCTGGCCGATCCTGCATCCGCACCGAGGACGGCACCGTCATCCTGTTGGACAGGCTAACGGGCAGGGCGGTTTCCGCCCTGGACAGAAACACGGCCGAGGCGCGGCTTTTGCACCTTGCCGGCGGGAAATCGGCCCAATCCGGCTGAGGCTGGCCGGCTGACAGCCGGCTCTTGAAAAACAACCTGACTGCGGCCCGGCCACCGGGTCGAACCTTGACGCTGCCCGACGGCGCGCGGCCGAACTTTGGATGGAGCTGGTATATGGCAAGCTATAGCGACGCGGAATTGCACGAGATCGGCCGCTGGCTGAAGGACGGGCTTTCAGCCTCCAGGATTGCAGTCGCGTTCACCGCGCTGCGTGGCAGTCCGGTGTCGCGCGACGCCATCATCGGCATCGTGCATCGTAACGCCATGCTGGGCGCGATCGGCTTTGCCAATGGCAAGGGGCCGCCGCCGCGAGCCAGACAGGCCGGGGGCAAGCGCGCTGGAAGCAAGCGGGCCGATGGCATGTCGGCGAATGCGACGCCTGCCGTCGGCAAGATGCATGGCGTGCTTGCCGCCAAGGATATCCATGCGCGTGAAGTGGCCCGGCCCAGGCGCGCCCATTCGTTCGTGCGCGAGGCGGGCGTGCTGATCGCCGACGGCGTAGCCTATCGCCTGGAGGTGCCGGCGCCGCCGCGCGCGGCCATCGGCCGGCAGCCGCATGGCGTGGCGATGCGCTTCATCGATTGCCTGTTTTCACGCTGCCGCGCGCCGCTGGATCTGACGGTGGAGGAGGATTCTGAAAACGATGCGCCCGGCAGCCGGCCGGGCGCCGACATGCTGTGCTGCGGCATGCGCACCACGCCGCTGAAAAGCTATTGCACCTATCATCAGGCGCGCTTCCAGCGCCGCGTATTTGTGGCGGGATGAGCCCGCTCCCCCGTTGCTGCGCCAGCCTCCTCATCCGGCCCTTCGGGCCACCTTCTCCCCGCTGGGAGAAGAGGAGGGCACCGACGGTGCAAGTCTCCTCTCCCCTCGGGGTCCGAAGGACGGGCGAGACACGTGGCTCGCCCCGGAATGGTCAGCCGAACGAAGCGGAGGCTGGGTGAGGGGGCTGCCTCGCCGCACAGAGGTGGAGGATCTGAGATGAATCAAGCCCGGAGCAAAATCGCCAGAATCTTACTTCGGCATCTGCCGGCCCTGCTTGGGCGTGCGGCTCTGCATGCTCCTTGCGTCCATCGCCATCGCCGGGTTGCCTTCGGCGATCAATATGCCGGTCACCCGGGCAAAGCCGGTAAACACCTTCATGGCGTCGGCTTCGGAAATCTGCGCGGCGATCGCCGCGCTGCAGGCGTTAAGCGCGCTGCGGTAGACATGGCCGCGTCGCTCCAGCGGCCAGCGCTGCAGAAAATCGGCGGCTTCGCTGACGCTGTCGATCTCTTCGACCTCATCCTCCACCCGCACTTTGAGCGGCACTCCGGTTTTCATCGTACCCACCGCGTTCACCTTCGCTTTGCGCGCGGCTCTGTCTACCGCATCCTTAAACGCGCTCCGCTGGCGGGCGGTTGCATCAATTTTTCGGCTGGCTGGCGATCCTCATGGACTAGCCACCGCGTTCAGCCAGTCATGGGCGCGGCTTTTGGGCCTGGCCACCAGTATGTTCTGTTGCTTGGCCGCCCTGGTGAAGGCGTCGAATGCGATGCGCTGGCAGCAGGTGCCGTCGACGGCGAGCGTAACCAGCCGCGTCGCCTCGAGATAACCAGGTGCTGTCTTGTCGGGCCATTGGTGGCGCAGTGCCTCGGCTGCGCCGGCCACCGAACTGACCAGCATGGTTTTGTTGTCGCAAAAGCGCACGGTAACCGGCATGAAGGCTGTCATCGGCGAACCTCCCCTTGGCATGGACGCGACATAACGTCGAAAAGCTCGCGCCGGTTCCATCTGCCTGGATGCCGGTCGGCAAGGATGCTGGCGCGGCGGCGAAGAGGGCGATGACCTCCGGTTCATTGAAGGCCAAAGGAACAGCGTCCCGCTCCGCTCTGCCGACCACGTGGGAGATGCCCAGCAGGGCAGAGGGCGCGCGAAGGATCGCCACTTGCCGGCCTCCCACCATCCGACCCAACCAGGAGTCTCCCATGAGCAAAAAGACCAAACCCGCAAAACCGCAGGCGCCGAAATTGCCGAAGGGCGAGGCCGAGCAGGTGCGCATACGCCGCGAGGTCGGCCATGATTTCGCGCTCAGGGATGACGCCTTCGGCCGCAAGCGGCTGGCGGCGGGGACGCTGGAGGCTGCCCGTGTCTACGAAGTGTCGAATGACGGCTACGCCGCGACCGGCGGCATCGTGCGGATGCGCGCCATCGATGCGCTTATCGGCATCACCTCGCTGTCGCGCCAGCAGCGCGAGGCAGGCCTGCGCTACCGCGAGGATTTCCGCTGCAGCCAGCAGGCTGATGTCAAGCCGATGCGCTGGACCGAGCGCGTCGACGGTGGCCGCGATGGCGGCGGCATCGCCGACAGCGTGCTCGACGCCGGCAGGGCCTATGCCGTCGCCACAAGAGCGCTAGGCCATTGGGAGGTGGCCGCCGTGGTGCGACAAGTCTGCTGCGCGGACGGTTCCCTCAAGCGCCTGGCCGAGCAGACCGGCGAGGGCCGGAACGTGGTGACGAAGCTGCTGAAGGTGGGGCTGGATTTGTTGGCAGTGCATTACGGGATGATGATGATGAGGCGGTGAGGGGTGAAATGGATCCGACCGGCGATGCCGGCCGGATCCGTGATCAAGCCCGTTCCACAGATTCGCAAGATGTGATGAACAATGCGGACCGGGCGCAGATACCCAGGCGCCTAAAACAAGGCCCTCTCCAATGGCCCCGCCAGTGTCTCGGCAAAGCCCGTCGCCAGGTGGTGCCTGTCACGAAACGCCAGCTTGCCTGATATGACGACGTGGCAGGTGGTCGGGCCGCAGAATTGGTTGGTGAGGTCGATGTAGCGGGTGTCGGGTACGCTGGTCACCACGGCGCGCTCGGCGGCGGCGGTGCTGTCGTTGGCGGCGTCCGCCCTTGGCGTATCGCAGTGCGGCGAGGGGGCTTCGCGCCACCACAGGGTGCGCGCCACGCAGGAGCCGGCGAAGCTGGCGTTGATCGGCGTGTCGCGGATAACAGCCGTCTCGACACCGGCCCGGCTGAAGGCCTGCAAGGTCGAGCGCAGGCCGGCCTGCCAGCGCGCTACTTCGGCGGTGCGTTCGGCGGCGGGCAGGTCGCGGGTCAGATTGCCGATGGAAAATTCGGAGATCACCACCAGGCGCGGCTTGCGGCGGATGATCTCTGATATGGCCTGCTCGCGCCAGGCGTCGCATTCGGTGTAGTCGCGCTTCAGCACGGTGTTGAAGGTGGAGAGCCGCGAGGCGCGGCACGATGATTTAAGATAGGTGATGACCTTTGTGTCGTTGCGCTTGGCCGCCTCGATCAGCGGCGTCGACCACTGGTCGGCGTGCGAATCGCCGAACAGCACGATGGTGCGGGTGGCATCGGCCGGGCCGAACATGCAGGGTTTCGGCGTCACCGTTTGGAAGTCGGCCAGGCAGTTCTTGTCGACGGCCCGCGCGATGGAAGGTCTTTCGACCGCCTGCTCGATGCCGCGCTGCTCGGGGCCGATATTGCGCGTGGCCAGATGCGCGTTGGCATAGGCGACCGCCACGCCGGTGCCGGTCAGCATCAGCGCGGGAACCAGCACAAGGCCGGGAAAAGCGCGGAGCGGTTTTGCGTCTGGAATGACCCTGGGAAAGGCGCGGGCGCCCACCGCCATCCAGGCGCCGCGCCGCGCCGGGTCTTCGATCAAATGATAGGTGAGCACCGACAGCGCGAGCGCCAGCACGCCACAGCCAAGGCGCTGCGGCACGGAAAGGTCCGGCGCCAGCATCCCGGCATAGACGATGACCGGCCAATGCCAGAGATAGAGCGAATAGGAGAGCGTGCCGATCCATTGCAAGGGCGGCAGGGACAAAGCGGTAGCCGGGCCAAGGGCTTGCCAGCCGGTCCGTCTATTGGTCTGCGACCCGCCGACGCCGCTCAGCAGCACCAGCACGGTGCCCGCTACCGGCAGCAACGCGTACCAGCCGGGGAAGGGCAGGTCCTCACTCAACAGGAGATAGGCGGTCGCGATCAGCGCCAGGCCGAGCCAGCCAAGTGCGGCCCGCAGCCAGATGCGGTGCTGCAGCAAAGCCATGGGGACCAGCGTCGCCAGGCCGCCGGCAGCGAACTCCCAGGCGCGCAGCGGCGAGAAATAGAAGGCCCAGGCCGGCGCCGCGCTGGTCAGCCACTGGCAGGCGGCGAAGGAGGCAAGGCCGGCAACGCCGATCACGGCTGCGGCCGTTCGCCGGCCCGGCCGCAGCCAGGCGGCCAGCAGAAGCAGCGCCGGCCAGGCCAGATAGAACTGCTCCTCCACCGACAACGACCAGAAGTGGATGAAGGGATTGCTGGTGGCGTCGGCGGCGAAATAGTCGAACGACCAGCGCAGCAGCCACAGATTGATGGCATAGGCGGAGGCGAACATGGCGCCGCGCGAATAGAGCGCCTGCTCCTGCGGCGCCAGGATGAAGTAGCCGGCGGCCAGCGTAACCAGGATGACGAACAAAGCTGCCGGCAGAAGCCGCCGCGCGCGCCTGGCATAGAAGCGCCAAAGGTCGAGCCGGCCGGTCTCGCCGATCTCCTGCATGAGGTGGGTTGTTATCAGCCAGCCCGAGATGACGAAGAAGATGTCGACGCCGGCAAAGCCGCCGGGGAGCGAGGTGAGGCCGAAATGGTAGGCGACGACACCGCCGACAGCGAGCGCGCGCAATCCTTGTATGTCCGACCGGAACGATGCTGCCACGACGGCTCCTTCGTGCAAGGCCCAGCCCCTGCGCAACGTCGGCCGGGCAGGCTGATATCGCAATGCAACAAATTTATCGCAGTGCAACATAAAACAATTTTGTCGCAGTGCAACATAGCAGGAATGGAAATGGGCCGGCGCGCCGGCCGGGCTTGATCGTGGCGTGGCGGGCTTGGCCGCGCGCCCTGCGGCAGACGCAAAACAGCCCCGCGAAGGGGCTGTTTCTCATCGGTTCGCCGGATTGCTACTTGCTGCCGCCGTTCGCTTTCACGCTGCTGCAGAATTCCGGATGGCTGTTGGCCGCAGTGGCGTCCTTCGCCTCGTCCTCGCAGGCCTTCATCATCGCGGTCTGGTCGTCCGGCGTAAGGGCCTTCCAGGCTTTAACGAAGTCGTCGTTGCTGACCATCGTCTTCATGCCGCTATCGGTGTAGAAGGGCTGCATCTTGGCCGGATCGTCGAGAGCCGACGTGCCGGTGTCGCCTGCCGCAAGCGCGGAGCCGGCAACCATCGAGAGCGTCATCGCGCCGAAACAGATCATCTTGATGTTCATGGTGTACTCCTCCTGTTGCTTGGGATCGTCGAAGCAACGATCAGTTGGAAAACGACAGGTTTGGGTGAAAGTTCCGGCATTTTTTGCGCAAAAATCCCGAAACGAAGAAAAATATAGTCGAAAAACTTGAAACTTTCCCCGATTTTTCCCGTAGAAAGCGAGTTTAGCGGGTCTCGCGTGCAAGACTGACCACCAGCCGATCGACGCTGGGGTCGTCGAGACTGACGATATGGGCCATCAGCATCGCTCGCCTCATGCTGATCCTGGTGACGTCCTGCCGCATGATGACCGACACAAAGGCCGGCCCCGATCCGGTGAGGACGATCGCCCTGCCGACCAGAACTGGTTCGGAGATGGGCGCCCACTGTACGGTCATGATCGAGGGCTCGCTTGTCTGGCGGCGGTTGATGCCTGTGAAATAGATCCAGTTCAGGCGCGAGATCGCCACGCCGTAATGGTTGCCGGGCATCCTCGAACCACCCTGGCCATCGACCGGAGCCCAGCGCGTTACCCGCCTGAAGGTGACGAGATCGGCCTCACGCCGCACGAAGGTGACCGAGCGCATCAAAAAATCGGGTCGGCCGGGGATCGAAAAATAGGTGAAATAGGTGCCTCCGGCGATGGCGGGCGACGGCGGCCGCACCATGTTCTCGTACAGTGACTCGCGCAGCGTTGCATTGCTGTCGCCCTTGGCTGCCGCGGCGGCCGGCTCACGATACAACTCATCCTCGTCGATCTTGAAATAGTCGCAGATCAGCCTGGCGGTGGCTTTGTTGGGAACCGCCTTGCCTTGCAGATAGCGCTCGAACTGGGTGCGGTTGATGCCAAGCTCACGGCACACCGCGCTGACGGAAGCGTGGCGTTGGACCAGCCGCCTGAGATTGGCGGCGAGATTCTCGCGGATTGGCACGACATCTCCCCGACAGACGTACGGACCAGTATTCAAGCGATAGCTTATATACACTTGCATGACGTAGCGAGGGTGCGAAGATGGACCTTTGTCCAATAGGGCGAGGATCCCGTGGCGCGTAGACTGTACGATTTTGACAGTCCGGCTATGCAAGCCCCGCAAATGGGCGTATTTCGGTGGCAAGAGCGACCTCAGATCGGCCTCTCGACATCCTGCAATGGAGGGCGGTTTGGATCATACCGGCCTGGTCGAGCTTCTGGACTACACACAAGCGCAATTGACGAAGATCCGCCAGGCGGTCGCGGCAAGCGAGCACGCCGGTGCCATGTTCACCATCGACTGCCTTGTCGGAGCGGCGGCCGAGCAGACGAAGTGCAAGCTTGCAAGTCTGGAGCATGCCGGCTTGCCGGTCGGCAGGGATGGGCCGATTGGCCGAGGCGCATTTGAAGGCGGTGCGGCGCTGCCCGGCAAAGCGACATCGGGCAAGCCGGATGCCGGCGGCGACCGCTCCTGATCAGGGCGCGCCGATCTCGCCGATCAGCCTTGCATATTCGGCCTCGGCTTCGCCGTAACTGCCATTGGCAAGTTCCAGCAGCCCGGCGCGGTCACGAATGACGATCTCGCCCCGACGCGAGCGGATCAGCGCGCGGCCTTCGAGCAATTGAAGGGCAACGGTGACGCCTGGCCGCCTGACACCAAGCATGATGGCCAGGAATTCGTGCGTGATGGCGAGATGTTCGCCCGGCACGCGGTCGTCGCACATGAGCAGCCATCGCGCCAGCCGCTCCTCGAGCTTCAGCCGCGCGTTGACGAGCGCGGTGCAGCCGGCCTGGGTTTGTAGCGCGTTGATGAAGCGCAGCAGGAACATGCGCATGGTCGCACTTGCCGCCAATGCTGCCTTGAATGCGCCGGCTTCGATGCGGATCGCCTCGCCTTCGAGTTGTACATAACAGGCATGCGGCGCACGGTCGTCGCCCATCACCAGGGAGTATCCCGTCATGCCTTCGAAGCCGATGAAGCCCACTTCGGCCTCTTGGCCGCTCGCCGTGCTGGCGACCACCGAACCGATGCCCTGTTCGATGAAGTAGACGGCCTCGATCGGAATATTCGGGGTCACAAGCATCATGCGTAGCGGCAAGTCGCAGCGCTGCATGTGCGGCTCGAGCAACGCCAGATCATCCGCAGGCATGCGTCGCAGCAGTTGGTTTCGGTATTGATGATTTTTGTTGGGATCAGACATGGCGTGGCCCAATGCAGGGCAAGAGCCATCCAATCTCCCAGCCGTCCGTGCCCGTAAAAACGTGCGGACGATCGCCTATGTATAGGGGCGCAGAACGAATAAAGCTATGAATGCGATGTGAAATTCGAAGCACGGCGCCCCCCAACGCCCGTTCGCATATGAAAAGATCGGCCTGAATGTTAGTGTCGGAAACGTACCAAGCGCCACTTGGTACAAAACCGACATATATCTTGAGAGCGTCGGATCACGGTGAGGGCCAATAAAATCCGCCGGCTAATGACAAAGCGCCATGTCGCGCTGGGCCTGAGAACCGTTCGGCAGACCGGCGGGAGAATTGTACGATCTTACTGTGATGAGGCCGATATTGACTCTTGCTCAGTCCGATTTCATTTTTTGACCGACAGCGTCAAGGAAGTGGTCGCTGCTCCGAAAGGGGCTTCTTATGCCGAGCCTTCATAAGCGCAATCCCGGTTTCCATCCTTCCGATCTGCAGCTGTGCCAGCGCGTCTTCGATCGGGTCTGCCTGGAGCGCAAACTTGACCGCGTGTCGGGGGAGTCGGACGTACAGCGGCTGGCAGCCACAGTGTTTTCGCTGTTTCAGAATGGCTGCCGCAATGAAGGCGAGTTGCTCGAAAGTTTCAGGCGGACCCGCCAATGACCAAGGCCAGGATCACGTCCGCGACACCGGCAGCCAAAAACGAACCTTACGACGCTGCGATCTTCGCCCGGAAATACGGCATGTCGCGGAAGGCCGCGGAGGTCGTGCTGTCCGCGAACGGACCGTCCAGAACGGCTTGTGACGCTGCCGCGCGCTCTTTTATGGAAGCGGTTGCCCGCAGAGCGAAGAGCAGCCATGAACACTGAAGTTGCGAGCGACTGTCGTTTCGCCGCCGACCCGCAGGCGCGTCCAATGCTGCCTTTATTGGACGCCGCGAGGCGTCAGCCTGTCGGCCCTGTCGGACCTGTCACTCCTGAAGCGGCTTGCTGCGCCGTCACGGCAGAGAGTTTCTGCCGTTTGAGCAGAATCGGTTTTTCATAGATCTTCTTCATGTTCATGGCTTCCCTCCGCAAAATTCGATTGCGGGAGCGTCGTCGCCGGCCGCGCTCTTGTCAAGCCGACCTTGTCGAGGGTCGGCCGACCGGGACGAAAATCCACGCTTCAATTCCTGTCGGCCGGCTTGGAACGCATGCGCGAAACCGTCTCGCGCTCGGCGCGCTTGGAGCGCAGCGGCGGCAGGCCGCGGTCGATCAGGTCCATGTCCTCCAGCACCATATCGCCCATGCGCTTGAAGGCGATGTCGAGCGCGCCGGCACGGTGAGCCGAGCGCAGGAAGCCGGGCAGGGTGCGCACCGGATGGTCCCGCGCCAGCGGTTCTTCGGGGAAAACGTCGCTGGCGGCGACGATGTGGCCGCTCTTCACCGCCGCCATCAGCGCCGGGAAGTCGACCACGCCGGCGCGGCTGAGCAGGATGAAGGCGGCGCCCTTGCGCATGCCGGCAAAGGCGTCGGCACCGAGAAAACCCTGGTTCTCGCTGGTCACCGACGCAACGACGAAGATGAAGTCGCTGGTCGACAGCACCTCGTCGAGAGAGGCCGGCTCGACGCCATTGTCGATGAGGATGGATGGCGGCAGCCAGGGATCGAAGACTTTGGTGCGGGTGCGGAAGCCCGACAGCAGCCGGTTGAGCGCCCGGCCGAGATCGCCGAAACCGATGATGCCGACATCGGCGCCGGACAGGAGCCGCGCCGTCTGGTTGCCGTCGCCGCCCCACAGTTCCTGCCCTTGGCGGAAGGCGAGGTCGGCATCGACGATGTCGCGGGCGAGGTTGAGCGCCATGGCAAGGCCAAGCTCCGCGACCGGCTCGGCGAACACCAGGCCGGTGGTGACGACATGGATGCCGCGCGCGAACAATGTCTCGTAGGGCATGTTGTTGATGAGGTTGGTCTCGACATTGAAGACGCAGCGCAGCGCCTTCATCCGGTCGAGCGTTTCGGGCGATATGGGCGGCTGGCCGATGATGTACCGCGCCTCCGCCAGCACGTCGGCCGGCAGTTTCGCGACGCCGTCAGCGGTCGTCTCGAGAATGCGATATTGCGCCTTGAGCCGCCCCAACTGCCGGGCTGTGAAGATCAGGTCGAGCGTGCGTGGTTCCGGCGCACTGATAACCAGCGGCAAGGCGCTGTTGGACATGACTATTCCCTCTGTTCCCGATGGCCAAAATACCCTGGATGAAACGATTTACAACATCGCGTGGGGAGGCGAGACGGGGCGCTGTTGCAAGCGCGTTCAGCACAGCCCTTGGGCAGGACCAAGCGGGGCCAGACGGAACACTAGCCGTCTCTAAAAGTTGATGCTTGCGGCATGTGGTGCCCTCCATCGCCTGCCGAAGATCGGGGCCTCAGATCGGCCCGCGCCTTTCCGCCGAGAGAGCGCGGGCTTACGCCATGCTGGGCGCCCGCCGCCGTCCCAGATGCCGGACCTTGCGGCCGATGATCATCAACTGGCGCGCGGTGTTGTTGCGCAGGCGCCTTGCGCGCCATTCCAGTCCGGTGCCGGCGGTGATCGACTTGGCATAGTAACTCACCCGCATGCCATCCTCATCGGCAGCCACCTTGACCGGGTCGTCATAGAAAGCGTTGATCTTGTCAGCCGCCATGCCTGGTGTTTCGAGCCATCGTGGAATGTGAACCGAATGGAGCTGATCGACGTCGGTCATCACGCGGCCGATGCCGACGCCCGGTGTTGGACACGTCGTGCAGAAGGCATCGCCGATGAAGATGACCCCGTCGCGGCGATGGCCTTGCGTGGTGCTCAGACTGATCTGTCTGACCTCGACAGGACTTGCGATTTCAAAATTTCCGCATCGCGCTGCTATTTCGGGCATCAGTTCGCAGAGCATCTTTTGCGGCTCCTGGCGAAACGCCCGCGTCCACGCTTCGGCCACATTGCGATAGAGGAACATGTTCGCCCGCATCTTGTCGCCGAGGGGAAAGATGCTGATGTAGGCGATACGGTCGGCAGCCCGCCTGCTGTAGCAGGTGACGGACTGATGACCGAAATTACGCGGCGAGATGGCGAGGTCGAATCCCATCGACAGTGAATGCGCCTTCGATTGCTCGATACGCTCGACGCCGACAGCGCGCCGCACCGCCTCGCCGTGGCCGGTTGCCACCACCAGCAGGCGGGCATCGATGACGGCGCCGTCGGCCAGCACAAGCCGCTGCCGGTCCGGTCCAGTCGAGACTTCGGTTACCTTGCCGACCGTCAGCGGCACTTGCGCAGGCAAGGCATCGCGCAGGCCATTGATCAGCGCGCCGTAGGAGAATGTGAATTCAGCCTTCTTCTCATGCGCGAAAAACTGGCCGAGGCGAAAGACATGCGTGTCGGTCGTCGAGGTGACGAGACGCTTGAGTGTCGCATCGAGGCCGAGCTTTTCGAACAGCAGCATCTGATCCATGCCGATCTTCTCGGCCCGGAACTCCTCGTGGTGGACGCGGTGCGGATCGATCAGCGCCACCTTGCGCCCGGCTTTTCCCAACAGCATGGCTAAGGTGGTCCCAGCCATTCCGGCACCGACGATCGCCACATCGACTTCGGCCGGGCAGGCCTCTGAGATACTCATTCTGCTGCCCTTTCTGGTGGCAACTGCACGTTCACAATCTCCGGTAGAAAATATCTTCCGGACCTGAATCAACCGCAAGCAACCGGAGCGCGTGCCTGGTAGTAACCAATGTTTAGGTTAATCGCGGGCCCGCTGCTTCCAGCGCGGTGCGATCGCCGAGCCATCGATGAACTCAAAGCCGCCAGCCTCGTTGAGCGTGTGAAGTTTACGCCCACTCCATAGCGCACCTGGATGCAAGATGGTTTCAACGACCTGCTCCATGCCGATCAAATCAAGGTGAGAAATGCGTGCGATGCCAAGCGCCGCGCCATAGCTCCTGCGGCAGTCCTGAACCGGGCGCAGCAGGCCGTTGCCGCGCCTGACCATGCGGCCGGCCGGCCGCGCCGAGGCGATGTCGATCAGCACGGGATTTTTGGGGTGCGGCGTCCAGGGGCCGCGAAAATCCGGCGCCGACCACAGATGCAGCGCGTCGGAGAAGGCGCCGCCGCCGTCGCGGACGGTGGCGAACAGCCACCAGGCGCCGCCATGCTCGACAAGCGTGGCGTCGCTGGCCACGACACCGGACAGAAGCGTCGCCTCCTTGACCCATCCACCGGGGAAGGCGGTGGCCCGGTAGAGATCGACGGTGCCGTTGGCGCAGCTTTCCGGCACCATCCAGACCTCGCCGTCGCGCTCGAAGACGAAGGGGTAGGAGAGATGGTAGGGCAGATCCAGCACCGGTTCAGGTCGTCCGAGCGGGCCTGCCGGGCCGAAGGGCACGGCGGAGATGATGGCCTTGCCGAGCCGGTGAATATAGTCCTCGACGAACAGGGTCAACTGGCCCTGGTAGAGGATGGGAAACGGATCGGCGTAGAAGCGGCTGCCATCGTCCGGCAGCTCTTGCCATCCCGACGCCGGATGCGCACGCAGGTCGAAAAGATCGCGGCCCCCGGTTTGCCGCCAGCCGACCTTCCAATGCGGCGCGTTGTAGCAAAGGTGATAGATCTTCTGGACGATCCGCCGCGCCAGCGTCTTGCCGGCTCTGACCCCAAGCTTGCCGGCCGAGGGCATTGGCGGCGGGCTGCCTGCCTGCGCCGGCTCTGGCAGATCGGGCACCGACTTTGCCGCGCCTGACATGGCAGCGACGATCAGGCTTGCTGTGCGCGCCAGCATATCCTGGAAGGACGCCAGCGCGATGCCGCCATATTCTGTGCCCAGACGCCCGGCGGCGATCGCAACGCCGTTCTCCTCGATGCGGGCAAGCGGCGTGCGGCCGGCGAGGATCAGGGCCAGCAAGGCCGCTTCCCCGCTGGCGCCGTCATAGGTGACGCGCCAGACCCGTGTGCTTTCCAGCCTGACATCGCCGCAGAGATCGACGACCAGGTCGGGCGAAGCGGGGGACCGCCGATAGGGCGCGAGCGCCGAAAGCGGCACACGCTTGGCTAGTCCATCATGGGCCAGTCCGTGTATCGCCGTTTCGAGTTGAAACAGGGCCGCGGCGCTGCGCGGAATGCCGCCGCCCGCGGGCCTGACATCGACGGACAGTTCGACGTCGCCGAGCGCGGCAAGGCGCTCCAGCAGCGTGAGATGAAAGGCGCGGACGCAGTCGCCGTCCAGGCGTAGACTTATCTGCATGGTGGAGGTCCGAAAAGGCGGTGCCCGGCCTTGCCGGCCAGGCCGGTCCGGTCAAATTGTAACCCCATCTGCATCCGTCTCCGCTACGCTGCGTAGCCAACACCTCGATATGTATATTTTTAAGCAAACCGCGTGCCAAAATTCACGTCACCTCTCAACATAATTAACAATGTTTTAACAGTTGGAGGAATAGCTAGGTTATCGCCGCAAACTGATCTTGCCGGCATATGGAGTATTGTCGGAGGCAGCCATGCAATCATCCCTGCCCATGGTTCCTCAGCAACACTCTCCGGATGCGGCACGCGCGGGATCATACGCAGCTTCGACTGTCGAACTGGGCGACCTGAAGCGCATCCTGGTGCGCCGCCGGTTCTGGATCTTCGGTACCGTTGCACTGCTGACGCTGGTCGCCCTGCTCTACGGCCTTTTCACACCTGCGCTCTACAGCTCGGCGGCGGAAATCCTGATCGATCCGCAGGATCTGCAGGTGGTCACCAACGACGTCAATCCCAGCCGTATCTCACCCGATGGCGGCATCACGCAGGTCGAGAGCCAGGTCAGCGTGGTCCAGTCGACAGGCGTGCTGATGCGGGCGATCGCGGCGACAAACCTGACGCAGGATCCGGAATTCAACGGGCAGGGCTTGCTGTCGCGCCTGCTCGGTTCGGCATCGGCCGAAGGCGACAGGTCGGTGCAGACACTCGACGCGTTGCGCCGGCGCCTGGCGGTGAAGCGGGCCGACAAGGTCCTGGTCCTCGACGTCATCGTCACCGCCAAGAGCGCCGACAAGGCCGCCCTCCTGGCCAACGCCATCGCGCAGGCCTACCTGGTCGACCAGGCGAGCGCGCGCGCGAAAATGGCCAGGGACGCCTCCGAGTCGATCACCGCCCGGCTGGACGAGCAGCGCAAGCGTGTCCAGCAGGCCGAGAATGCCGTCGAGGCCTACAAGTCCGCCAACAACATGGTGATGGCGGCAGGCAATCTGGTCAGCGACCAGGAACTGACCGAGATCAACACGCAGCTTGCGGCGGCGCAGAGCCGCACCGCGGCGCTGAAGGCGCAGGTCGACCAGATGCGCCGCCAGAGCGGCACGGCGGACGCAACCTCGGAAGCGATGCGCTCGGCGGTGATCTCGAGCCTGCGGGCGCAAGAGGCGACGCTGGTCGACCAGGTCTCGCAGCTCGGCACGGAGCTGGGGCCTCGTCATCCTTCGCTGATCGCCGCCCAGCAGCAGCTGCGCGACACGCGCCAGCTGATCGCGCGCGAACTCGGCCGCATCGCCACCGCCACCGAGACGGACTACGAACGGGCGCTGGCCAACCAGCAGGCGCTGGAAGCCAAGGTCGCCGGCATGAAGAGCAAGTCGCTCGACACCGACCAGGCCTCGGTGCGGCTGCGCGAATTGCAGCGCGATCTCGAGGCGCTGCGTTCCGTCTACTCGAACTATCTCCAGCGCGCCCAGGAGACGCGCGAGCAGATCAATGTCGACAGCACCAATGCGCGCATCATCTCCAACGCCATGCCCGCCTTGAAGAAGAGCTGGCCGCCTTTGCCGCTGCTGTTGCTGGGCGCGATATTCGGTGGCCTTGGGCTCGGCACCGGTCTGGCGTTGATCGCCGAATATTCCTCGCCGACGGTGCTTTCCAGCGCGCAGATGCAGTCGGCCATCGACGCGCCGGTGCTGGGCGTGGTGCCGGCAAAGTCGGGCACTGGCCGGCGCTGGTGGCCTTTCGGCGGGGCGCGCGCCGTCGCCTCCAGCCAGAAGACCGACGCCGTCGTCGGCCTTGCACTGAGGCGCATGTTCAGTTCGGGCCAGCGTCCGGCGGACTGGCCGCTGGTGCCTTCCATCCTGGTGACATCGTCGCCGGGCGAGGGCGCGCAGCGCAGCCGGGTGGCGCGGCTGCTGGCCGATGCCGCGGCGTCCAGGGGCAGCCGTGTGCTGTTCATCGATGCCAATGCCGGCGGCGGCGACCAGAAGGATCGGCAGCCGGGAATCCTCGATGTGCTGCGCGGCGAGTATGCCTTCGAGGCCGTCAGCCATTACGCCGCCGGCAGCAATGTCGCCGTGCTGGGCAGGGGCCGCTCAAAGGCGGTCTTCCAGGAAGCGCATGGCATCTATTTTGCGCAGCAGATGCTGGCGCGGGCCAGCCGGAGCTTCGAGCTTGTCGTCATCGACGGCGGCGCGCTGGCCGACAATCTCAATGCCTCGCCGCTGGTCGCCATGGCCGACGAGATCGTACTCGTCGCCACGCTGAACGCCACCCCGATGCGCGACGTCACGACGACCGCGCAGGCGGTTTCCGTGATGGGGCGGTTGCCAACGGCCGCCTTGCTGGTCGACGAGGCCGCCTGATATGGCGGCCAGTTGGAGCGCAAGCGCTTCGAACCATGGTGTTGCCGCACCCCGCGCCGGCACGTCGCTCGATGCGCTGACGCGCTTCGGACTGATCGCGGCGGTAGCGGTGCTGTTCAGCATCTCGGGCGGCATGCTGTGGCTGGTCGGCTACAATTATGATGGCCTGTTCGGCAACCCGGCGACCAAGATCCACCCGTCCACCTATCTCATCGTGCTGCTGCTTGCCTGGCGCTCCTGCACCTTCGGCAATCCGGTCGGCTATCTAGTGCATGTCGCCGATAGGCGTCCGGCCAGCGCGCTGATGGCCGCCATATCGATCGTGCTTCTGTTCGTCGTCATCGCAAGGCAGCGGCCCGGCATGGCCGGCATGATCGATACGTTCGTGGCCGCGGCACTTCTGGTCCTGATGCTCAGCGAGGACGACGAACGGACCTTCGCCGGGCTGCAGACCGTCGTTCACGTGGTCATGACGGCGAATGCGCTGCTTGCCCTTTTCGAGTTCGCCACCAAGACGCTTATCTTCCCCTATCGCCTGGACGGCGTGGCGTTTACCACCGATCTGCGCTCGAGCGCGCTGCAGGGGCATCCGCTTGCCAATGCCATGGTGACGTCGATCTATGTGCTTGCGCTGCTCTCCGGTGCCAGATCCCTGTCGATGCCTGTGCGGATAGGGTTGATCGGCCTGCAATGCGCGGCACTCGTCGCCTTCGGCGGCCGCACGGCGATGGTGACGACGGTGGTGCTAGGCGGCTGCTACCTGCTTTTTCAGGGCACCACCAAATTGCGCCAGGGCCGCGTCAATCTCTTGGGTGCGGCACTCGGCTTCATGCTTGCCGCACTGCTGCCGGTCGTCATCATAGTGGCGGCATATCTGGGCTTTTTCGACGCGCTGCTGGAGCGCTTCGTGTCGGACAGCGGAAGCGCCAATGCCCGCGTCGAGATGTTCGAGCTTTTCAAGCACCTGGAATTGCGCGATCTGATCGTGGGGCCGGATGTCGAGCTGATCGACAGCCTGCGCCGCATCAACGGTCTCGAACAGGGCATCGAGAACCCGATCATCCGCACGGTCCTCTATCAGGGCGCCTTCTTCACCCTTTTGCTGACGTTCGGCTTCGTGCTGTTCCTGTTCGAGGTGGCGCGCCGCTGCCATGCCGGCATCTGGCTGCCGATGCTGGGCTGGGTCATCCTGATCAACACTTCGGAAAGCGTCGCGTCGAAGACGACGCTGCTGACCAAGTTCGTGGTGCTGGCATTGGTGCTTTACCGGCCGGCGCGGGCAGCTTTCAGACCGGTCAGTCCACCGGCATGGTCAGGCCAAGCGCCGCGATGATATCAGGGTCCACCGCCCGGGTGGTATCGTCCATCATGCCCATGCCGTCGAAGAGATCCCACAGTGCCCAGGCGAAGCCGAGTTCCTCGGCGCTCCGCCTGACATCGGCGATGTAGCGCCCGCGATCCGGGTTGGGCGCGGCGACATAGCGGGCGTCGGTGCGCAGCGCGCCGAACTCGCCCATGATGATGTGTTCCGGCGCAAGGCCATGCGCATCTCCCCAGTCGCGAACCTGGCGAAGATACTTGTCGACAAACCAGCGGTTGGGCCGGGCGTCGAAATAGACTTTCAGCACACGCTCGGTCTCGGCATAGGCGGCTTTCTTGGCATCTTCAGGGGTTTCGGTGTCCTGCGCCATGCGCGCCCTGACCGAGGCCAGCGTCTGTTGCAGCGAGCCGGCGGATGCCGGCCACGGCACATTGTTGAGCGACCGGTAGACGGGCTCGCGCATCCAGGGCGCGCCCTGATGGCTGAACAGATAGGGCTCATAGAAGTGAAAGGTGAACAGGATCGGTTCGAAGGGCGACAGCGGTGCCGGATCGAGCGCGGTCAGTCCGCTCACCATCGAGCCGCAGCCTCCGGTGACGACCAGCGGCAGGGTCGCTGCCGATGCCCTTGCCGCCGTCAGAAGCGCGAGCTGAATTTGCAACCAGACGTTCGACGCGCAGGCCTGCGCCGGTTCGTTGACCGGCTCGAGCGCCACCCTGCCGGGCTGGAACCGCGCCAGCCTGCCGGCAAGCTCGCCGACCAGCCCGCGATAGAGATCGAAGGCGGGTGCCACGGTGCTGGAGACCATGCGGTCGGGGTTCCAGTAATGGGTGGCCGCATTGGCCTGGATGTTGACGATGATGCCGAGATCTGCGTCGAGGGTGGCCGTGACAGCCGCGTCCAGTATGTCCAGCAACTTGCCGCGCGTGGCGGCGTCGGCGGCCAGGAAAGGGCCGGGATCAACAGGCAGACGGATGAAATCGAGCCCGGTCCCGCGCAGCCGACGCAGGTCGTCCGGGGTCGGCACCGGCCGTTGCGACTGGAAGGGCGGCCAGTCATAGTCGGTGCGCGGAGCGGGAAATTCGCGCGTCAGCGAGAACCAGGGCCAGGCGTTGACGCCGCGCCGAAATCGCGGCCCGGCGGCTGCGCGAGCGATTGGTGCGACCGGGAGCGAGCCGAGAGCCGCCGCGGTGGACAGCGCCGTCCGCAGCACCCGCCGACGCGACCAGCCTGTCATACGGTTCCTGGCGATGCGTGATCCATCGCGGTGGTCTTGGCGGCAGTCATGCCGAGCAAATGATAGGCCTCATTTTCATAGGCAAGCAGGACATCGTCCCAGCGAAAGGCTTCGCGGGCGCGCGCCCTGGCGGCAACGCTGCAGGCCTTGACCAGGGCATCATCGTCCAGCGCCTGCTGCATCCGCTTGGCGCAACTGTCCTTGTCGGTGAAGTAGATCGCGGCAGCCCCGGCGGTCCATCTGTTGTAGGGATTGTCGTGGGCGATCACCATGTTGCCGGCCGCCAGCGCCTCGACCAGCGAGGGGTTGGTGCCGCCGACCGTGTGGCCATGCAGATAGGCGCGGGCGTGGTATCTGAGCGCCTTGACCGTCGCATGGTCGTAGATGGCGCCCGGCAGGACCACCGAGCCATTCGCCGCCTTGCGGATGGCGGCATGATAGGGGATGTCGTCGGACAGCGTTCCCAGCACCACCAGCTTCATGTCGCGCTTGGCGGAGCAAAAAGCTTCGACGATCGGCAGGATGTTGTTGTCGGGTTCGATGCGCGCGATCGAGATGAGATAGCGCCCGGGCTCGAGGCCGAGCGCCCGCACCGGCGCCTCGGGCGCCGATGCCACTGGATCGGCGCCATAGGCGATGGTGGCGATGGCGCTGCGCGGCCGGCGTGTCGCCAGGTGATCTGCGATGGCGGGATGATCGGCGACCAGCCGATGCGAGGCCCATGCGCCGATCCATTCGTTGACCCAGAACCAGGTTCGCGCCGCCATTCCCCATTTTGGGCGGCGCCACTCGATGCCGTCCATGTTGGTGAAGATCTTGCGTCGCTTCAGCCTGAGCCAGGTCAGGAAGACCGCGCCATTGTAGCCGAGCACCAGGCAAACACCCGGTCGCCGGGCGGCGTCGCGGGCGCATTGCCAGTCGAATTCCAGCGTCGCGCGCGGTCCCTTGGAGGCGACCTGGATGTGAATGAGCTCGATGCCGCGCCAGGTTTCGCTGCGCACCCTCTGGTCGATCCGCTCGACCTCATCTTGGCAATAGACGCCAACTTTCCAACCTCGCCCGACAAGAAACAGCGCCAGTTTTTCGGCAAAGGTTTCAAAGCCGCCATGGGCCGCGGGTATGCCGCGGGTCCCCAGGATCAGAATGGCGGGCGTTTCTGGTTTCATGGCCGGCGGCACTTTCACATGTCTCATATATTAGATATTGCTTAATTTATAATGAGCAGGTGGCAACTTCCGTGCCACCTCCCGATTTCGGTACCCTGCGAGGTATCATCGCGCGGGGTTGTAAAAAAACGGTGTTGAAGCCGATGGTTGTTTCATTCTCGGTCAACCCTTCTGTGCGTAGCTGTATCGAAACGAAGCAATGCCTGGGGCGTACGGCCGGCAGTCGGGCGTATCGAACCGATAGTCGGACATATCAGCCGATAGTCTGATGTATCGAACCAGGCATGATTCTTGCGGACGGGCTTCTGCCACAATCGCCCAGCGCGATGGTTGTAGCACCCGGCGGGATATAAAGATGCGGATTGCCTGCGTTCATCAGGGTTATGAACTCTATGGTTCTGACCGCAGCTTCGCGGAGAGCGTTGCCGCGTTGCGCGCCGCGTTTCCGTCGGCCGACATCGAAGTGGTTTTGCCGCGTAGCGGGCCGATCGTGCGGATTCTGGAACCGCATGCCAGCCGGATCGTCTTCGAACCGCTCTGGGTGCTGAGGCGCCAGGCCATTGCGCGCCTTGCGACCGTCGAGATGGCGCGATTGCCGGTTGCCGTGTTCAGGGCGTGGCGGCGCCTCAAGCATTGCGACCTCGTCTATGTCAACACCTCGATCGTGGCCGACTACGCGCTGGCCGCACGCCTTCTTCCCCATAAGGCCGTCCTGCACATCCACGAAATCCCCGAAGGCGCCATGCGCAGGGTACTTGTCGGCCTGATGCGCTGGAGCCACGCGGATCTGATCTTCAATTCACACGCGACACGCGCCGCGTTTGGTGATCCCAAGGCGGCGCGTGCGTATGTCGTCTACAACGGTGTTGCCGGGCCGGCGGCGGTCGAACCGATGACATATGACGGCAAGCGTCCATTGCGGGTGCTGCTGCTTGGCCGTATCAACCGGATCAAGGGGCAGGAAATCCTGCTGGAGGCGATCGCCTCGATGCCGGCGGAACTCCAGGCGAGGATCGAGGTGCGGCTGGTCGGCGGCGCCTTCGAAAGCACTGAGCGCGAGCATGCGCTTGCCGAACTGGTCGAAACCATGGGGCTTACTGGGCGCGTCAGAGTCCTGCCTTTCATTCCCGACCCCTCTGAGCATTATCGATGGGCCGATATCGTCACCGTGCCGTCGCGGCGTCCGGAATCGCTGGGCCGCGTCGCCATAGAGGCGATGGCTTACGGCCGGCCGCCACTTGTGTCGGCGATCGGCGGGCTGGTGGAAGTGGTCAGCGACGGGGAGACCGGCTGGCATGTCCCGCCCGGCGACGCAGCAGCTCTTGGCGCGAAATTGCAGGAGATCATCCTCGCCCCTGAGGCCTGGCGCGGGTTTGTCGCTGCCGGGCGCGCGCGCTACGAGGCGATCTTCAGCGAGCCGGTCGCGGCCGCGGCGATCACCGCGATCGCCGCCGACAAGCTGAAGACGACCATCGCTCGGCCGGGCAGGGCGCCTGCTGCCCGCGAAGCGGAGACACGGCCGTGAAGCTAGCGTTTCCGAGCCATCTGGTTCGACGCCTCGTGCTGATGATCGGCGGTGAGGCGATGCAGAGCGGCTTTCATTTTGCCCTCAACATCATGCTGTTGCACATGCTGTCGGCGCAGGGCTACGGCCTCTTCGCCATCGGCATGGTGATGGGCGGTGTCGGCCTGTCCTATATCAGGTCGCTCACCGCCGTTCCCGCCAGCATCTGGATGAGCAAGAGCACCAACAGCGCCGGCGTCGACACCTATGACGTGGCGTTCGGAACGGCGGCGCTGATCGTGGCTTTGCTGATGGCCGTCGGCACGGCAGTCCTGATGCATGTTCTTGGCGATCCAAGCGGAATTGCCGCCGGCTGCTTCGTCGGTGCCTGGTCGTTGCGCAGCCATATGCGCACGGCTTTCTTCGCACGGCGCCAGCAAGTTGTCGTCTCCGTCAGCGATGGCGCTTTTACAGTCGCCGGCTGTGTCCTGACCGGGCTGTCGATATGGTTGGTCCAAGACCCGCTGCAGACCGTGTTCTATGCACTAGCCGCGGCAAATGTGTTCGGCATTTTCGTCCTGGTCCGGCTGGCTCGGCGCTCGCTTCGCATCAGCTTCCGCATGCCGACGCGGCGACGCTATGTCAGACTCTGGCCCCAGCTGCGCTGGTCGGCATTCAGCGCGACCACCACCAACATCCAGGGTCAATGTCTGGCGTTGCTGGTCGCCGGCATTGCCGGTCCTGCCGCCTACGCACCTCTGGCGGCGGTTCTGGTGCTGTTTGCTCCGCTGCGCATCATCAGCCTTGCGTTCGTCAACATGACGCAGCCGGATCTCGCCAGGCTGATACGGAACAATGAAACAGGCCGTGTCTGGACGCAGGCCAAGATCTGGGCGCTCGTCATGGGGTTTGGCGGCCTTGCATATGGATGCGCCATCATGTTCGTCCTGCCGATGATAGAATCCCAGGCTCTCCAGGACGCTTCGACCTGGTTCATCGGGCTTTTCGTGATCGCGAATTTTGTCCCGATCATGCTCTACATCATGCCCCGCATCGTGCTTGAGATACTCGGCGATTTTCGGATCGTCGCGTTCACCACGACGGGCGGCGCGGTCGTCGGGCTGGCGTTGATCGCGGCCCTGCTGGCAATCGCGTCTCCGCCGTGGGCGTTGTTGGGTTCCGCCGTCTCGGAGATGTTCGTGCTCGTGGCATCATGGTATTTCGCGCATCACCGCATGTGGAATATCGAGCATCCCGACGAGGCGCGCGACAGCCGGTTGGGCGCGTGGCGGCGCACGCTGCCGTTCGCTACGGCAAAGCGATAGGAAAAAACATGGCAGTCCAGGCGGTGCAAATTGCTGCGGTGACCGGCTCGCCCGATGGCCAGTCCTCCCATCCGGCCATCGTCGTCGCCAACGATGCATACACGGCGCGGCTCCACACCAGCCTGGAAGCGGCCAGGCCGCTCTGGCTGCGCCTCCAGGCGGACGGTGTGTGCACCGCCCACCAGAATTATGCCTGGGCCGAGGGGATCGTTGCGCGGCTGATGCCGCAAGGTGCGGAACTGCTCATCGTGGAGGTAAACGATGCCGTCACAGGCGTGCCGCGAATGCTGGTGCCGTTGATACGGCGACCGGCTTTCCGCCATCGGGTGATCGAGTGGCTGAGCTGTGGCGTTTGCGACTACTCGGCACCGTTGCTGGCCGATGCGAGCCCGTGGACGACGCAATCGGCGCAGGCCGCGTGGGCCGCGGTGCGTTCCGTGCTGCCGCCGGCGGACCGCATCCAGATCACGGGAATTCCGCAATCGATCAGCGGTGTCGCCAATCCGCTAGCCCTGCTGGCGGCCACGCGCGATTCCCTGCATACCAGCTTCGGCCTCGCCATCGACGGCGATCCGGAAACCGTCCTCAAGCGCCTATGCCGGCCATCCTTCGTCAAGGCTTTCAACAAGGACTGGCGTCGCCTCGAACGGCTTGGCGGCGTGGAACTGGTCGAAGCCAACACGCCGGCCCTGGTGGAGGTCATCTTCGGCGGCCTGGTCCGGATGCGGCTCAGCCGCTTTCGCGAACTGGGCCGCTTCGACCTGCTGACGCAGGCGGCGGTTGTCGACTTCTATCGAAACGCCGCTCTCGAGGGCCTGTCGGATGGGTCGGTGCGGCTCTTCGGGTTGCGTGTGGGTGAAGCTCTTATCGCGGTCCAATACCTGCTGATCCATCAAGTCACCGTTCATGCTCTGCTGATCTCAATCGATCAGGGCGCGGTGCCCAATGTCTCGCCGGGACTTCTGATCATGGGCAAGTTGATGAGCTGGGCGCGCGGGCGCGATTTCAATTATTTCGACCTGTCGGTAGGCAACCAGAGTTATAAGGAACATATGGGTGCCTTGGGTTCGGGCCTGCGCGAGCTTTGCCACGGGATTACGGTGCGAGGCAGCGCCGTGAGCGCAGCCATCGAGATCCGCAACCGGGCCGAGGTGTTCGTGCGCTCCAAACCTCGGCTGCTGAAGAGGCTCCAGGGACTGATGCGGGGTTTGCGGCGCCTGCGTGGGGGATCAGAATGACGGGAGAAGCATGTGGCAAGCTACGCGGCGGGAACGACTCCGATAGGGGATTTGCCCGGTGGGCCATTTTCCCCGACTGTCGCCAACGTTGATGCAACCGCGCACTTCACGGCTCGGCTGCACACCAGCTTCGACACCGTAAGGCTGCTATGGCTGCTCCTTGAAGCTCACGGCGTCTGCACTGCCCACCAGCATTATGCCTGGGTCGAAGGAATCGCCGCACGGCTGATGCCCAAAGACGCGGATCTGGTCCTCGTCGAGGTGAGTGACGCCGTGACCGGCGCGCCGGCCATGCTGCTGCCGCTGATGCGGCGCCGGGCTCTCGGCCACCACGTGATCGAATGGCTGAGCTGCCGCGTGTGCGACTACGCGGTGCCGCTGCTGGCGGATGGGAGAGCGTGGACTAGGCAGAGTGCCGACGCCATGTGGGCAGCGGTCCGTGCCGTGCTGCCATCGGCGGATCGCATCCATATCGCGGGAATTCCGCAGCAGGTCCACGGCGTGGCCAATCCGCTGGCATTGCTTTCGGTGGCGCGCGACTCCATCCAGGTCACCTCCGGCCTCGTCCTGCATGGCGACCCGGAGACGCTCATCAAGCGAATCTGCAAGCCGTCCTTTGCCAAGGCCTTCCGCAAGCATTGCCGCGGCTTCGAACAGCTTGGTGGCCTCGCTCTGGTCGAGGCCGATACGCCTGACCTGGCCGAGGAGCTCCTGGATGCACTGCTGGAACTGCGGCTCAAGCGTTTTCGTGAGCTCGGGCGTTTCGACCTCCTGACGCAGGCCCCGGTCGTCGATTTCTACCGCGCCGCGGCGCTACAAGGCCTGTCCAACGGATCGGTGCGGCTCTTCGGACTACGCGTCGGTGAAGCCTGGCTTGCCTCCATCTATGTTTTGGTGAGAAAAGGCACACTTCACGCCCTCCTGCTCGGCATCGACCAGAATACGGTCGCCAATGTCTCACCCGGCCTGACGACGATGGGCAAGCTGATGGTGTGGGGATGCGAGCGGGGCTTCGACTATTTCGACCTGTCGGTCGGCGGCCAGGGCTACAAGCAACATATCGGTGCCTCGAGCTCGGTACTGGCCGAGATCTGCGAACCGGTGACGGTGCGGGGCAGGGCTGCGAACGCAGCCATTTTGCTGCGCAGCCGGGTCGAAGGCATGACGCGGTCGCGTCCCCGGCTGCTCAAGGCCGTCCAGGGCCTGACGCGCCGCTTGCGGCGATTGAAGGACTGAGGACGAGCGTTTGCCGACGACCGATGCAAAGAGGCACCAAGGCCGGCAAGCTTGTTGACTGGGTTGGTTGGCTCTATATCTGAAAGCGCCGCTTGCCGTTCAGAAATGAGTGTCCTCGGCAGATTTTTTAAGTTGGCGTTTTCGGCAGATCATATCGATGGATGCAAGTTTAGGAGATGGGATTCGTTCCATCCTCATTATTCAAACGAAGTACATTGGAGATGTCGTTCTGACATCTGCTTTGGTTCGCAATCTGCGTCTTGCTTATCCGCAAGCATCGGTAACCATGCTTTGTGCGCCTGGTCTCAAGCAGTTCATTGTCGCGCAAGGGATCGCCGATGTGGCCGTTGGCTTTGAATCCCGTGGCAGAGGAAGGACTCTGCTCAAGCGTTTGAGCGACCATCGTGGCGTCATCTCTGATCTGCGGCGTCGGAAATTCGATCTTAGCATCGACCTTACCGATTCAAAAACCTCGCGGATCATGCATCGCTTGATCGGGGCTCCACTTCGCGTCGGCTTCGATCCTTCCGAGCATCCGATGAAGTTCTGGGAAATCCAGCTTGCAAACGTGCTCGCCGCGACCTTCGGACATGGCGGACCGCATTATCTCTACAGGAACCTGTCTCCACTCAGCGCCCTCGGGTTGGATTATCAGGACCCAACGCCTCGGCTGCAACCGACCAGGACTGCCCAGGAAGAGTGTGCCAGGCTTCTTGCGGAAAACGCTTTGGCGAAGAAGTCCTATGTGGCCGTGCATGCCGGCGCGAGGTTTGAAGGCCGTTGCTGGCCGCCGCAACATTTTGCTGCGGTCATCGATGAGGTATACGCCAAAACCGGGCTGCGATCCCTCCTCGTTGGTGGGCCGGATGAAGGGCTTGCCGCGCAAAGGATCCTTGAAATGGCAGCATCGCCGGTCGCAAGTGTCGTCGGAAAAGCCTCGCTTGAGGTCTTGACAGCATTGTTGGCCGAAGCGTCGATCTTTCTTGGCAATGAGAGCGGCCCGATGCACATCGCGGCCTCTGTCGGAACTCCAGCGGTGGGGCTGTACGGTCTGACGTCGCCTGAGCAATGGGGCCCATTCGGTGTCTCCAACCGGACGCTCCAGCCGCCCATGCCTTGCCCATGCATCGCTCCAGGTTTGTGTAAAGAAAACAACGCCGGTGGGGTCTATTGCGTCCAGCGGCTCCAGGTTGCCGATGTTGCGGCGGCGACACTCGATCTCATCGGCATGGAAGTTCAAAAATCTGCTCATTCGGGCACGCCGGCCGCGTAGCAGAGCGGCAGCGACGGACGCTAGTTTTGGCGGCGTGGTGGTGCACAGTTCATCTTCGTGTGCTTCACGTCTTGATTCAGGCCAAGGCCCAAGCATATTCAAAAGATTGGTAAATTTAACCGGGCCGCATCCTGCGCTGTCCGCGAAATTGACAGGACGGCGCGTCTCCGCCATCCTTGACCCCAGTCGTCAGGCTGCCGGTAGCGGCCGCGTTTTGTGTCTGGGGCGACCGAGGGCAGTGTCATGTTCAGTCCCGTCACAGGTCAGAATTCCAAGCGCGCCGCGGTGCGCAAGGCGCTCGATCGTCACAAGGTCTACATCACCGCGCAGCGTTTTTCGGCAGGCACCTACCAGGCCCGGGTTCTGGTCGATGGCGAGGCCTATTGGGTCGACGAATTTCGGCTGAGCCAGCTGCAGCAAGGACTGTCGCCGGCAGAGCTCGAGTTGACGCCGGCCGCTGACGATTGAGAGCGTGACTGGCTTGTTCCTGGCCGCCGTGCTTCGATCCTGGCGATGACGACTCCACCAAAGCTCAAAGCCTATCGCGCCAAACGCGAATTCGCCAAGACGCCGGAACCGGTTGGCGGGCTCGTCAGCAGCAACGGCAACCGCTTCGTCGTCCACAAGCACCACGCCACCGCTGACCATTATGATCTGCGCCTGCAGGTCGGCGATGTCTTGAAAAGCTGGGCGGTGCCGCGCGGGCCTTCGCTCAATCCGGCCGACAAGAGGCTGGCGGTCGAGACCGAGGATCATCCGCTCGAATATATCGACTTCGAGGGCGTCATTCCCGAGGGCGAGTATGGCGGCGGGCCGATGATCGTCTGGGATGCCGGCACATGGGCGCCGATGGACGACGTTGAAAAAAGCTTGCGAACCGGCGCCTTCAAGTTCCGGCTGGCCGGCGACAAGCTCAATGGCGGCTGGATGCTGACCCGGCTGAAGCCGAAACCCGGCGAAGACGAAAACAAGAAGAACTGGCTGCTGTTCAAGGAGCGCGACCTCGCCGCCGACACCGCGCTTGACATCCTCACGGCCCGGCCGGAAAGCGTCAAATCCGGATTGCGCATCGAGGAACTGGCGGCGCCGGCGAAGCCCGCCACCAAACCCGCGCCCAGACAGGGATCGCTGAAGCCCGGCACGCTGCCGGGCGTGTTCAAGGCTCCCATGCTTGCCCGTATCGAGCCGCAACTGGCGACGCAGGTGCCAAAACCACCCGATGGCGACGACACCCAACAAGTCTGGCTGCACGAGATCAAATTCGACGGCTACCGCACCATGGCGCATCTCACTGGCGGCGTCGTCAAGCTGATCACCCGTGGCGGCATCGACTGGACGAAGCGCTATGGCGACCTGCCGCATGCGTTCGCGAAGCTGCCCTGCCGCGATGCCATCATCGACGGCGAGATCGTGGTGCTCGACGCCCGGGGCATCAGCCGCTTCGCGCTGCTGCAGGATGCGCTGGCCGAGGGCGCCGGCAGCAAGCTCCATTTTACGCCTTCGATCTTCTCCACCTCGACGGCTGGGACCTGACCAAGGCGCCGCTGGTCCGGCGCAAGGCGCTGCTGGCGCAGATGCTGTCGGGCCTCGGCGCCAATTCCGCCATCCAGTTCTCCGACCATGTCGAAGGTTCAGGGCAGGGGCTCTACGACCAGGTGTCGGAACTTGGGCTGGAGGGTGTCGTCTCCAAGCGCGCCACGGCCATCTATCAGAGCGGCCGAAGCAAAAGCTGGACCAAGACCAAGGCGTTGCTGTCAGACGACTTCGTCATCGCCGGCTTCACCATCTCCGATGCGGCCGAAGGGCTGGCGGCGCTCGGCATGGCAGAGTTCGAGGGTGGTGAATTGCATTATCGCGGCAAGGTCGGCACCGGTTTCGATGCCGCCACCGCCGGTGAGTTGCTCGCCAGGCTGGAGCCGCTGCGGGAAGGCGCCACCCCGCCCGAGGGCGTCCCGCGCGAAATCATGCGCGAGATGAACTGGGTGCGGCCGCTGCTGTCGGCGCGCATCCATTACGCCAACCGCACATCGGACAACGCACTGCGCCACGGCGTCTTCCGCGGTTTGAGGGATGTCGGCCTGTCGACGCCGGTCTCGTCCAAACGCAAGCGGCTGATCGCCGAGGCCGACCTTGCCACCATCTGGGTGACCAACCCGACGCGCCGGCTGTTCGGCAAGACCGGCCCGACCAAGCTCGACATCGCGGTCTATTACGCGCTGGTCGGCGACTTCATGCTGCCGCACATCCTCGGCCGGCCGGTGTCGCTGGTGCGCTGCCCGACCGGCCTGCCGAAGGATTGCTTCTTCCAGCGCCACGCCTTCACCGGCATGCCGCCCTCAGTGGTGACATTCGACGCGACGAATTCCGAGGGCGAGACCAAATCCTATCTCTCGGTCGAAGGCGCGAAAGGGTATCTGGCGCTGGCGCAGTTCGGCGTCGTCGAGTTCCACACCTGGGGCACCCACCGCACCAGCCTCGACAGGCCCGACCAGATCGTCCTCGACCTCGATCCGGGCGAGGGGATTTCATGGCGCGAGGTGGTCGAGGCCGCCGTGCACATCAAGGGCGAATTGGAGCGCCTGGGGCTGGTACCGTTCGCCAAGACCTCCGGCGGCAGCGGCATCCACATCACGGTGCCGGTGACGGGCGCGCAGAACTGGAAGAAGCTCCACCAGGCGACCAGCGCGATCGCCACGCATCTGGCGGCAACGGCGCCTGACACCTTCACCACCACCATGGGCAAGGACAACCGCAAGAAGCGCATCTTCATCGATTATCACCGCAATGCGCGCGGCCACACCTCGGCAGCACCTTACTCGCTGCGCGCCCGCACCAATCTGCCGGCCTCGACGCCGGTCAGTTGGAGCGACCTCGAATCCATCGATGCGCCGCAGGATCTGAACTATTCCTCCCTGCCGGGGCTGCTGGCGACGTCGGGCGATCCGTGGGCCGAGATCGACGAGTTCGCGCGGGATTTGCCGACCTTGAAGAACTAGGTTCCTCGGCCCCCATGAAATGGGGGAGAGCGTTGCGGGGCGAGGAACCCAACGCCATCGACGCTTCCGACAATTTGAATTATTCTCTCCGCCACGACCTCAAAGACGTGGCGGAAGATTTCGTCAGGGATTTGCCTGTATTGTGCGGGGTCGGTGTAGGATTTGCGCAGCCTCGTTCGTCCTTCGGACGAAAAGCGCTGCAGTGAATGTCAGTGCATGGCCGCGTAGGAGTGTTTCATGGCGCCCAGGGCAAGTTGGAAAGGTTACCTTAAACTCAGTCTGGTCAGCTGTCCGGTGCGGTTATATCCCGCCACCAGCGCCAGCGAGCGCATCTCGTTCAACCAGTTGCATAAGAAGACCCACAACCGCATCAACATGAAACCGGTCGACCCCGAATTGGGGCTCGTCGAGCGTGCTGATCTGGTCAAGGGCTATGAATACGAGGACAAGCAGTACATCATCATAGATGATGCCGACCTCGATGCGGTGCGCATCGAATCCAATCACACGATGAACATCGAGGCCTTCGTCGACGAGGACGAGGTCGACGTCATCTATCAGGACGCGCCCTACTACATGGCGCCTGACGGCGCGATGGCGGAGGAGACCTTCGCCGTGCTGCGCGAAGCCATGCGCAAATCCGGCAAGCTGGCGATCGCACGCCTGGTGCTGTCGAGCCGCGAGCGGGTGGTGACGATCGGCGCGCGCGAGAACGGCATGTTCGTGTGCACCTTGAGGAATCCGAACGAAGTGCGTGGCACAGCTGAATATTTCGGCAACATCCCAGCCGGCAAGCCCGATCCCGAAATGCTGCAGCTCGCCGAAGCACTGATCAAGCAGAAGGAAACCACCTTCGATCCGAAGAACTATGAGGACCGCTACGAGGCGGCACTCATGACGATGATCCGCGAGAAGCTGAAAGGCCACAAGCCGATCATCGCGGCGGCACCCGAGCGCGGTAATGTCATCAATCTGATGGATGCGCTCAAAGCGAGCCTGTCGCAATCGAAGCCGCCGGCCAAGTCGAAAAGCAAGGCCGACGAGGTTGCCAAGCCCGCCGCGAAGAAGGCGGCAGCGGGTGGTGCTGCTGAAAATCCGTTGAAGGCCAATCTGCTGAAGGCGGTCGGCAAGAGCAAGAAATGACGGCACCGACCGGCGCTGTTTTTGGCACGATAGGCGCGCTGGCGGCTTTTCCGCTCAGGCTGGCTGCGCGGGAAGTGGAACGCCGACACGGCCAGCTGCGGCGCGGTATCACCAGGCGCACCACGCATGTCGTCTTCGGCCGGACACTTCTCGCCAGGGCAGGCCTCGTCAAAAACGGCGATGCCGAGATCGAACGCCGTGTCGCCGCCGAGCGCGCGGCCGGGCGAACGCTGATCAGCGAGAACGGATTCCTGCGCCTTCTCGGACTGATGAAGACACCGGAAGCGTCTTCGCTGTCGCGGCAATCGCTGATCGATCAGTCGCGGCTATCAGGCTCCGACCTCGACCTGCTCGGCCTGTTCGATGCGTTCGAGCATGACGTTGAACCCTATTCCTTCCGCGACCTGATCCTGGCGCGCAAATATGCCGGGCTCATCGCCGGCGGCGCGACATGGGGGGCGATCGCGCGCTCCGTCCACCGCTCCGGCCCGGTGGCGTCGCTGACCGCCAAGTCGCTCAATGTCGGCTCGCAGCATGGGCGCGCCGATGCCATCTATCTCGAAGGCGGCCAGAGCGAACTCGATGGGCAGTTGCTGTTCGATCTCGGAACAGCCGGGGCAGAGGGTGACGACACGCTAGAGGAGTTGTTCGCCGAGGCGGAAGCGGCGGAGGAGCAGGGCGACAATGATGGGGCCGCCGCGCTCTACCAGCGCTGCCTGGCCATCGATCCGAGCGATGCGATTGCCGCCTTCAACCGCGCCAACTGCCTGCGCGCCGGCGGCCACGCGGCGGACGCCGCGCACGACTATATCAATGCGATAAAACTCGACCCGGCCTTCGTCGAGGCGTGGTTCAACCTGGCCGGACTGATGAGCGAGCAAGGTCGCGAAGCCTCGGCGCGAAGGCACCTGCAGAAAGCGATCGCGCTCGACAAGACCTATGCCGATCCGGTGTTCAATCTGGCCCGGCTGGAATTCGACGCCGGCAATCTGCTGGAGGCGCGCCGGCTATGGGCGCGGTATCTCGAACTCGACGCGGAGTCCGAATGGGCACGGGTTGCAGCCAAGGGCGTGCAGTTCGTGGATCTGCAGCTGGCGCGGGCGGCGGGGTGAGTGATGCTGGCGCTTGAACACCCCCCTCTGGCCTACCGGCCATCTCCCCCGCAAGGGGGGAGATCGGAAGCTTGGGCGTCCCGCTCCTTCTTGCAAAGTGGGAGATTGGCGAAAGCGGTTGAGCGCGCAATCTCCCCCCTTGCGGGGGAGATGTCCGGCAGGACAGAGGGGGGTGTGACGGAACTCGACCTCTCCAGCGAGACCGCCCCATGACCGCCTTCCTCTTCGACGGTCCCGACACCGCGCCCACCACCATTCTGCTCGCCCACGGCGCCGGTGCGTCGATGGATTCGCCCTCGATGACCGCCACCGCCAAGGCGCTGGCCGCGGCCGGCTTCCAGGTCGCGCGCTTTGAATTCCACTATATGGCCGCGCGCCGCTACGGCCACCGCAAGCCACCGCCGCGGGCCGAGACGGTCAACCCGGAATATATCAAGGCGATAGCCGACCTCAGGGCAAAGGGCGTGACGGGACCGCTGATCATCGGCGGCAAGTCGATGGGCGGGCGCGTCGCCTCCATGATCGCCGACGAGATGTTTGCCAAGGGCGAGATTTCAGGGCTGGTCTGCCTCGGCTATCCCTTCCATCCGCCGGCCAAGCCCGAGCAATTGCGGACAAAACACCTCGCCGGGTTGAAGACGCCGACGCTGATCTTCCAGGGCACGCGCGACGAGTTCGGCACCAGGGACGAGGTTGCGACTTATGGCCTTTCCGACCGCATCGAGATTATCTGGCTGGAGGATGGCGACCATGATCTCAAGCCACGCAAGAGCATCTCGGGATTTTCGGCGGCCGACCATCTGAAGACGCTGGCCGAGACGGTGAAGGCGTGGTCGGGTCGGATCGCTTCCTGAAGCGATGAAGATCGCCTCCTTCAACATCAACAACATCAACAGCCGGCTTGAAAATTTGCTGGCTTGGCTGGCTGCGGCAAAACCCGATGTCGTCTGCCTGCAGGAACTGAAGGCGCGCGACATGCAGTTTCCGCGCTCGGCATTGGCGGCGGCCGGCTATGGCGCGGTGTGGAAGGGCGAGCCGACGTGGAACGGTGTTGCCATCCTGGCGCGGGGTGCCGAGCCAGTGCTGACCCGCGATGCCTTGCCCGGCGACGATGCCGACAGGCAGAGCCGCTATATCGAGGCGGCGGTGAACGGCATCATCGTCGCTTGTCTCTATGCGCCGAACGGCAATCCTCAGCCCGGCCCGAAATTCGCCTACAAACTCGCCTGGCACGCGCGGCTGGAGGTGCATGCCGAACAGTTGCTCGACACCGGCCTGCCGGTGGTGCTGGCCGGCGACTACAACATCGTGCCCGAGCCGCGCGATATCTACCCCACCCGCTCCTATGAGGACAACGCGCTGGTGCAGCCGGAAAGCCGGGCGTCGTTCCAGCGCCTGCTCGACCAGGGTTGGCTTGATGCCCTGCGCAAGAAGCATCCGAAGGAAACGCTCTACACATTCTGGGACTATCGCCGCAACCGCTGGCCGCGCGATGCGGGCCTCCGGCTCGATCACATCCTGCTGTCGAAGAAACTGGCACGCCGCCTGACCGTTGCCGGCATCGACCGCGACGTGCGCGGCGAGGACGGCGCCAGCGACCATGCGCCGGTGTGGGTGGAATTGAAGTAAGGCGACTGCTTTCATGCGTCGCGCTTGAACGGATTCCTGCAACGCGCTTTAAGTCTTTGTCTCGATGCATGTCGCTGTCCCAAATCCGGGTTCGCTTTTGGCCGACATGCAATAACCTGTCGGCAAGTAGCCCAACGCAGCCGGATCGCCCGTGAACGCAATCCCCCATGAGATTTGTGAAGCGAGGCTCCATGCCTGACTTGGGCGCTGTCCAGATACTGGCCGCCGCCATTGTGGTGCTTGCGGCTGCTGTCGCGTCCTGGCTGCTGTGGCGGAAGCGCAGCCGTCGCAAGGGACGGCGGCTAACCAATCCGGCTGCCGACTATGCCGTCCGTACCGATTGGAACGCCCGCGGGGGTATGCTCAATTACTCGTCCTTCGTCTATTTCGATGTCGATCGCGACGGCAAATACGGCGCCGGAGACCGGCCGATGGCCGGGATCATGGTGCGGCTGTATGACGAAGCCGGCAAGCTCGCCGCGTCCGCGCGCACCAACAATGCCGGCTTTGCCAACTTTCCCATGTCGGTGAAAAGCAGAAAGGCAGTGATCCGCAAGCCGGGCAACTGGCGCTTTGTGGTTTCGGTGCCGCCCGGCTGGCAGGCGAAAAGCGAAAATGACATTCAGTCCCGACACTTCCTGCCGCTGCCGGGTTCGCCGGCCGGGATGGTATCGCAGGAGATGCTGCTGCCGGTCGGTCTGGCAGCGCCGCGCCGCGTCAGCGGGCGCGTCGCCGGCGATGGACCAGCGACCCTCTCCGTGTCGGGGAATGGGTACGTCCTGGAGACGCGGGCACTGGCGCCGGGTGCCGTCTTCAGCTTCGATCTGGCTGAAGAAGCCGACACGGTCAGCGTCAGCGGCGGCGGCTTGGCGCGGCGGCTGACGCTATCGCCCTACTCGGCGGATCTCGGCCTGCTGTCGCCGCAACGCGCCGGCATCGACACTGATGCCGCCCTCGAAACGATCGATTTCGACGATGTGACGTCGCGCAGTCTCAGGAAAATTCCGGCTGGCCATGCCGGATTGGCGTGGCGCAACCTGAATGCGATGGCCCGCGACTTCACCAAGGACAGCCAGGGCTATGTCAATGGCAATGTTTCCGGCGACCATGTGCTCTACACCAGCAGCGGGCTGCCGGCCGAATTCAGCTGCGAACGGCCGTTCGGCTTTCACTCGGTCATGCTGAGCGCCGCCTGGCTGGCGTCGGAAGGGGAGGTGGCGCTGATCGAAAGCTGGCTTGGCGAGCAGCTGATTGCAAGCGACGAGGTCACGCTGTCGGCGCTAACGCCGCTGCACTACGCTCCAATGCTCAAAGCTGTAACGCGTGTTCGCCTGTCGACGAAGCACTATTGGCAAATGGTGTTGGACGACCTGATCCTGGTGCGTTGAGGTTTGGACGCGCCAGGAGCAGGTGGCGCTGAAATTATTGCGGTGTCGGCAACGAGGAGCCGTTGGCCGCAGTGACCGCCGACAACCGGCCTTTTTTCAAGAACGATGGCTTCACATAGATTTTTTTCATATCAGACTCTCCTAAAATCCCGATCCGATGATGCCAGACTGCGGCCATCTGTCAACCATGCGGGCTGAAATCGGCAAACTGCAATAAATCCAAGGAGGCGCGGCAAGGCGCCCGCCCTCCAATAGCGGCAACCGGATCGCAATGTTGGACAGCCAGACCGGCCCGATCTATGCGGTGGCCTTCGCCGCCGACGGCGCGGTGCTGACCGGCGGCAACGACCGCACCATCCGCGACTGCCGGCCACCGCGGCGACGGCGTGGTGCTGTTTGCCGGCGCGCCGGAATGAGCGAAATCTTGATCACCCTGTCCGCCGTGCTATGTAAAACCCATGCCAGCACCCAGCCTCCCAGACAATGCGCCGCTCATCGTCATCGATCTCCAGACCGGCATGTTCGACGGTGTGCACGAGCCGCCGATCCATGATGCGCCTGATATTGTCGAGCGCACCAAGGCGGTGATCGATTGGGCGCGGCGCGGCGGGCGCAAGGTCGCTTTTATCAGGCATGACGGACCCGATGGCGATCCGTTGGCACCGGATGAGCCGGGCTGGCCGGTTTGGCCCGCGCTCGGCCAGGCGGCGGACGAGCCGACCTTTGCCAAATCGGTGCGTGATGCATTCAGCAACCCCGCCTTCGGCGACTGGGTGGCCGGGCAAGGTGCGGGTGCTGTCGTGCTCTTGGGCGCACAGACCGATTTTTGCGTGGCCGCTACTGTCAAGGGCGCGCTCGCCAGAGGGCTCGGCGTGACCGTGGTGTCCGATGCGCACAGCACGCTGGACAATGCCAGCGAGAGTGCCGAGCAGGTCATCATCAGGCACAATGGCGGATTCGCCGGGGCCGGCGTCAATCTGGTGACCACAAAGGCGCTTGTCGGCGGCTGAAGCCCGACCGTCGCCGCAGGCCGCATTATCAGGCAGCCGGCTTGAAGACTTCGCGAGGAAGACAGGCGGCTGCCGTGGTCGACGCGGACGGGGGGGCGCATTGTTGGGATGGCTCGGGCGCCCGCGTCAACCAGGGCGGCTCGTACCGCCGCATTAGCAACATTGCACATTGCGGGCCGCTCGAAACTTCCGCGAAAGCGGAATAGGCCGGAGCAAAAGTGCGGATTCGGCTGAGACTTTCGGCGCGCTTTCCCGGTACGGGAGTCAAAAAGTCTACTGGCTATTGGGGATGCCCCCTCAAGGCGTCTGCCGGTCCTGGACGGCATCGGCGAGGAACGACGCCGCAATCAGGTCGTCGCCATCGATCCGCCCATGACGATCTTCCATGATGGCCGCGACCTTTTGAAAGGTTTTCATTTCGGCATCCGTCACCCGCGCATCACGCATCCTGGCTTGGAGATCGGCCAGGCGAACGCCCAAAGCAGGGGATGTCACAGCTTTGCTTGTCATCTTCACTCGTCCTGATTGGAAGCTGGGCAACCCGCCGCCATGGCTGGCGGCGGGTTTGGGCAGTTGGAAATTCAGTCGTAGACCTTGATGATCTTGCGGGTGCCCGGATCCACCAGGACGGTGCGGTTGTCGACCACCACGTAGCGGTATTTGACATCGGGGATCTCATGAAGCTCGACCGTGTCCGGCAACGCGCCACCAATATTCAGTTCCACACCGGGAACCTTGACCGAAGCGAGGGGCTGCTTCTTCACATACTCGCGGATGACCGTGTCCTGTTCAGGCTGAATGACAACGTCCTGAGCGGCAACGGCGCCGACACCGGCCAACAGCAATAGCGCCGCTGCGGCGCCCGTTAGGTGCATTTTCATACCGTTTCTCCTTGCGAGTCAGCATGACAGGATCGTTCAACGCTGACGGCAACTGAACTTGAGCCAAATGAAAATGTTCCTCCGCTGGGGCTTCGGTCGGGTGAGACGTGCGACTTAAGTCTGGTCTGCGAGCGCATTGGTCTTACCGACGGGAACGGCTCTCTGTTCATGGCTGTTTGTCTCCCGGAATTCGGAGAGACAGATGGACAAAAGTGTTGGCCAAGCGCGCTGGTTGCTCGCACCGATTTTCGCGACAGCTGTCACCTTTCTGGTGATGGGGATAGTCCTTGGCTGACATGTCGTCGATCGGCGCAGCAACGTCCCTTCCTGCGCTGATAGGATTCGCAAGCCGCTTCGGCGGCTGGCGAATCCTCTATTTTCACCATGCGCCGGCCTGCTCATTCGGCAGCCGAGCGCTTCGTTCAGCTTATGCAACGTTGGGAGGTTACTATGGATCGGCGATCCTTCTTGACGGCGATGTTTGGCATTGCCGGGGCAGCGGCCCTTGCAGGGGCAATTCGCCCGATCGAGGCAGCGGCCGGTGTTCCAGGCGCCGGAAACGGCATTCTCGATGAAATTGAGGCAGAGGCCCTCGACGACGAAGGTGCACATGCGGAGGTGCAGCCGGTCGACCATCGACGCTGGGATCGGGACTGGGATCGGGATCGGGGCTGGCGCCGGCGCCGGCACGGGCGGCGTTGGAGACGGGTCTGCCGCAGTTACTGGCGGCATGGTCGCCGTCGCGTCCGGTGCTATCGCAGACGTGGCCCTTCGGTCGTCCTTCGATTTTAGCAGCTAGCCTGCACGTCCTAGCGATTTGATCAGTGCGATGGGCTCGGCGTCCGCATCTTTCCTGCGGCTGCCGAGCCGGAGGCTGTTTGTCGAGGCTGAAGCTATACGTGGCGAAGCGGCGCGAAGATGAATCCGCGCCACACAAAGGCGACGACGGCAAGGCGAGGACAAGAAATGGCCCGGCAGCTAGGTGCAAAGGGAGGCCGCCGGGCCAGCCGACTTCTGGCGGTCGCCGGCCACCATTATATTAGGTAAATCTAATGTTAATGCAAGCAACCCAAAACTTCTCCGGTGGACAAAACACCGTCCGAAGCTGTCCGCTTCGCTGCCATGATCACCAGCACGGCCGCCGCACAGCAGGCAGCGGCAATGGCGGATCTTCCTGGCCTAAGTCTGGAGGACCTGCGCGGCGGCAATCTCGCTATCGCTCAGCAGTTGCTCGTTCAGTTTGCCGCTTTGCTATCGGCCGCGTGTATCGATCGAGCGGGCGGCGAAGACAGGGCACGTTGATCCGCAGGCTGCTCATTGAAATAGAGCGAACTGCCGAGTAGGAGGAACACGATGCCCACCGCCGTTAATCCAACCATGAGCACGGCGATCGCCGTTCCTGGGCCATGGCCCGTCTTGATGATGGTGGATCGGTGGGGCATCGCGCTGTTCTCCAGGCGTGGCACCCGGCGGGGCCGCTTTCGACAAACGACGAACACGGCCCCGATGTTCCCTCGTTGGAAGCTTCAATCGGTCACGTCGGGTTTTTGCTTTTTCCTGTAGGACCAAGGTCTTATCCGTCGTGCGCAAAAGTCCAAGGGGCCTTGTTCAGTTCCGATAATGTCCCTTGGATGTTCCGCTATTTTAGGTAAATCTGATATAATGCCTAGGCGGAAAACTTAGCCGGCCAAGCACATTTTCCCGCGAACCGGGCATGGAAAATGTGGCTTTGGCAAGTTCAACAACAGGCAGTCATGTCTCGGGCGACGAATGGCTCACGTCTCGTCGAATCGGCCCTCGCGGGTCTGATCGCGCGTGATCGCGGCTTCTTCCTCATCATCGGGAAGGGCATCGTCGCTGTCCTGGTACGCGTTATCGTCGTCCTCGTCGGGCAGATCGCCGTCTTTTTCGACGCCGTAACGCATGTCGCCGTTTTCCGGCACGGACTCTGGCAGGATCTCGCCGCCCTTGATCGCATCCCAATCCTGCTGCTCGATGGTAGGCCCATCCGCCTGCGGTGCGTCATCTTCGATGTCGGCGCTTGGTTTCTTGCGCGGTGCCATGCCGGCCTCCTTTCCTTGAAAAAACTGGAGGCGAAACTCGGCGTGCCGGCATTTGTTCCCCTGCTCTAAGTGCAAAGAGCGGGCGTGCTTCTGGATTTTCGACGGCTGGCGCGTCAGCCCAGCCCCGCCGGCACCGCCGCCGCGCGCCGGATCGCCACCGTTGCCAAGTCGCCGCGCAATGGAAAGCGCGCAGTGGCGATCGGCCGCTTACTTGCGAAGTTGCTAAAATAATGAAATGTTGTTCGCGGGAAATGGGATGAGCAGGGACTGGTTGGAACCGGCGCGGTTTCGGCGGTTTGGGGAAACCATGTATTTTGGGCAGTTTCTCGTAGGAATGTCAGCCACGGCTCTCATTGTCGCGGTGTGGACCTATATGGTCACCGGCTCTTTCTGGGAGGCATTTGCCTGGACGATAGCGACGCTGCTTGTCCTGCAGGTCGGCTACTTCGTGCTCATCGTGAGGCTGATCTTCAGGCGCTCGCACGATATCGTGCCGAGCCAGGATCCGGTAGACGCCTTCCCGCCATTGCATCGCGACGGTGTCCAGCTTTGAGACCGGCTGGCCAGGATCACTCGCGCGTGTGCGCCCGGGCAAATTCGGGGAACCTCGCCCACAGCGCGATCACGGTGTTTGGTCACTGAGAGACAGCGTTGTCTGGGCATAGCCCTGCTGGAGGTTTCGGCACAGCGTATCGTGGGAACATTTCGGCGTCGTCGTGGGAACATGATGCATGCGCGACCGGCTTCGCATGGCTCAGGCCGTCAGGTGGAACAAGTGATCATGCTTCTCTAGCAGTACCGGTGAGGTTGCCACCTCTATCGGCACTGCCATGGCTCGCTCTGCTCCCGGCGGGGCGAGTCTTTTTCGTGCTCCCATCGTCGAGATAGAGGGACGCGAGGCTGATTTGACGCGGCGACAACAGGTGCTTCGCCAATTCGGCTGCAGAAGGAATTTTCGTTTTCTAATGTCCGTACACATTTGTGCTAGTTTTCAAGCATTCCTGCGCTGCCTGCTGCATGTTTGATCAGCAACAAATTAATATCCGAGCCGAAAACGTAACATCTTCAATTCTGAAGTTCGATGGAACCGCATGGCAACGGTGGAGTTTTTATGGAGGGCGGAATTCAATTGTCACTAGGAGACGGTCATGAAACTTTATCTTACAAGCGCGGCGGCTGCCATCGTCCTGATGGGCGGCATTGGTGCGGCGCTGGCGGAGAGCGTCGTCGTCGTCCAGCCGGAGCAGGAGACGGTCGTTCGCGAATACATCAAGAGGGAACCGCTTGCCTCGGTGAACCTTCTGGGGGTCGAACTCAAGCTCGGCTCGTCGGTACCCGACACTGTCGAACTGCGTGAGGTGCCCGACGTCAAATACCGCGTCGCGGTGATCAATGACCAGACGGTCCTCGTCGACCCGGAGACCCGCCAGATCGTTGAAGTGCTGCACTAAGGCGTTCCCGCAGCATTGGACCTTGGGAAAAACCCGCCCCGACGTCGCGTCGGTGGCGGGTTTCCTTTGTCGCGATCCGCGATGGCCTATTCGGCGGCCAGTCTATCCTGCGTCTTGGTCTCGAAATCGCTGGCGTCGTGGCGCTCATGCAGTTGCATGGCAGGCTCGCCGAAAGCGCGGTTGACCATGCGGCCGCGCTTGACCGCCGGTCGTGCGTCGATCGCCTTGGACCAGCGTTGCACATGTGCGTATTCCTGCACGGATAGGAACTCGGCGGAATCATTGTACATGCGGCCGAGCGCCAGCCCGCCATACCAGGGCCACACCGCCATATCGGCGATGGAATAGTTCTTGCCGCCGAGATATTCAGTCTCGGCCAGCCGGCGGTCGAGCACATCCATCTGGCGTTTCACCTCCATCGAGAAGCGGTCGATGGCATATTCGAACTTTTCCGGCGCATAGGCATAAAAGTGACCGAAGCCGCCGCCCAGATACGGCGCTGAGCCCATCTGCCAGAACAGCCAAGACAGCACCTCGGCGCGCGCCGGCTGTTCGGTAGGCAGGAATTCGCCGAATTTTTCGGCGAGATAGACCAGGATCGAACCGGATTCGAAGATGCGCACCGGCGTCTTGCCGCTGCGGTCCATCAGGGCCGGGATCTTGGAGTTTGGATTAACCTCGACGAAGCCGCTGCCGAACTGGTCGCCATCGTTGATCCGGATCAGCCAGGCGTCGTACTCGGCACCCTTGTGGCCGCGCGCCAGAAGCTCTTCCAGCATGACCGTGACCTTGACGCCGTTCGGCGTCGCCAGCGAATAGAGCTGCAACGGATGCTTGCCGACAGGCAGTTCCTTGTCATGCGTCGGCCCGGCGATCGGCCGGTTGATGCTGGCAAAGGCTCCGCCGCTCGGCTTGTTCCAGGTCCATACTTTCGGCGGTGTGTAGTCGGTCATTTCGTGGCCTCGTGTCGGGGAAGGATGGCAGGTCGCCATAAACTAGGGCTGCGGATGTGTAAGTTCAACTTGCGTTGAACTATTATCGATGCCCGCGGAGCCAAGATCGGCAATTGGGCACTTCCTCACCCTTGCGCCTTCTCCTGCGTGGCATACCTATAGAAGATGTCACCAAAGCCCATCCAGGACAAAAGCATGACCATCAATCCCAATCCGCGCTCGGTCGTTGCAGTGCGGGCCACTGTCCCCGAAGATGCCTTTACGGCCGGCGCGCTCGGCACGCTCAGGGAAGGCAGCGGCGTCGTCATTCGCAACGATGGGCTGGTGCTGACCATCGGCTATCTCATCACGGAGGCGGAAGAGGTCTGGCTGACCAGCCATGACGGCCGCGTCATCCCCGCGCATGCGCTGGCCTATGACCAGGAATCGGGTTTTGGGCTGGTGCAGGCGCTGGCGCCGCTCGGCCTGCCGGCGGTGGCGCTGGGCGATGCCGGCAAGACCAGGATCGGCGACGCCGTCGTGCTGGCCGACGGCACCGGCCAGTCGGTGCAGGCCAAGATCGTCACCAAGCAGGAATTCGCCGGCTACTGGGAGTATCTGCTCGACGAGGCGATCTTCATTGCGCCCGCGCACCCGTCCTGGGGCGGTGCCGGGCTGTTCGGCGCTGACGGCTCGCTGCTCGGCATCGGTTCCCTGCGCCTGCAGATGAGCCGCAACGGCGAGGTCGCCGATATAAACATGATCGTGCCGATCGATCTGTTGCCGCCCATTCTCGATGACCTCCTGACGCGCGGCCAGGTGGCCAAGCCGCCGCGCCCGTGGCTCGGCGCCCTGTCGGCCGAAAGCGACGGCAGAGTGGTGGTGATGAGCGTGACCGAGGGCGGCCCGGCGGCCAAGGCCGGCCTGCGCCAAGGCGACATCATCTCCGACATCCGGGACGGCGCGGTCGACGGGCTGGCCGATTTCTATCGCAAGCTGTGGGAGAGCGGCTCGGCGGGGGCCGAGATTCCAATGCGGGTGTTGCGCGACGGCCGCGAAACCTGGCTGCGCGTCAAATCGGCCGACCGCGGCAGCTTTCTGAAAAAGCCGCAACTGCAGTAGACGCGTCGATGGCGTCGGCGATGTCGTCGGGTTGGCCGATCCGCCCGACCCGGCAGCCGCTCGGCCATCGCGGCCAGGGCCTCGGCGGGATTGCCAAGCGCCTGGCGCGCCTGCCGCAGCCGGTTCTCGCCGCGCCCGGCGATGATCACCTCGGCGCCGGCCTCGACGCAGCGCCGGGCCAGCGCCAGACCCATGCCAGAGCCGCCACCGACGATCAGGATTTTCTCATTTGAAATGCTCATTCGCTCTGCCTTTGCTTGGATGGAGAAGGGCAGGGAATTGGCAGTTCGGTACGGCAAGTGAAAACGGAAGAAACCGATAGCGCTATCGGAAGCGCCGATGATGCAGGGCGATCAGTTGCCGCAAGCGGTGAAGGCGGTGCCCGGGTTCCAGTCCTTGAAGGCGATGGTCTGGCCTTCGACCGAGACGGTCTTGTGCTTGGTGCTGCCGTCCGGCTGCTTTTCGCTGCCGGTGCCTTTGCCGGTCAGGACATTGTACTCGCAGGCGCTTTCGGCATTCTCCTTCAAATAGTCATCATGGTCATAGGCGAAGCCGGCGACGATGAAGGCAGCGTCGCGCCAGGCGATGGTCAGCGTCATGTCGGTCCGTTCGCTGCCGACCGGCATCGCCGGCAGGTAGAATTTGATCGAACCGTTGGGCAGCATCGTCAGTTCCGGCTCGGTGTCGGAGTTCTCGTAACCCGGCCGGTCGTAGCCGTTCCATTCCCCGTGGATCTGCTCGTGCACGGTTTCGACGGGCTTGAGGTAATTGTGCTCCTTGTCCCTGAGGAAGAAGTGGACATCCATCGGGTGGCCGGGCTCGGTCTCCACCACCATGGCGAGATCGACGGCGCCGTCGCCGTTGAAGTCCCCGGTCACCGCTGTGATGATCTTCCGGGTTTCGATTGGCTCGGCGAGGGCGGCCGTGGGGAGAGACAACACAAAGGCGAGCAACAGAGATTTCATGGCATATTCCCCCGGGAGCGAGATGGCGTGCCCGAGCACGAGCATGGCAGGTATTCCGAAATTTCATACAGCGGGGCCGGGAGAAAAATGTTCAGGTCGAGGGGCGCGAAGGAACGCCGTAGGCGCCCGCCAAGTTTGCTGCCGGAAACTGACAGCGACTCGTGCCATTCTGGTCGATGACGGGCAATGCCAGGGACGACAGAGAGGGAACTGATGGCGCGAGCGACACCGAAAGGACAGGCCGGCTAATGGCGCCGGTCAAGGTTGATCCCGACAAGGTCCATGAATTCCCGGATCCGGGCAGCTTCTACGCATGGCTCGGCAAGCACCACGCCACGGAAACCGAAGTGTGGATCAAGGTTCACAAGGTGGGGTCGGGACTGAAGTCGATCACCCCCAAGCAAGCCATCGACGTGGTGCTGTGCTTCGGCTGGATCGATGCGGTGCGCAAGGGGTTGGACGACAAGAGTTTCCTGCAGCGCTACACGCCGCGCAGCCGGAAGAGCATCTGGAGCCTGATCAACATCGACAATGTCGCGCGGCTGGTCGAGGAGGGCCGCATGACCGAGCATGGGCTCAAACAGGTCGAGGCGGCCAAGGCGGACGGGCGCTGGGCGCGCGCCTATGGCAGCGGCAAGGAGATGAAAATCCCCGACGACCTGCAGGCTGCCATAGACGCCGAACCCGCTGCGAAGGTGATGCTGGCAAAGCTCAGTGCCCAGAACCGTTTCGCGCTCGCCTTCCGCACCCACAACATGAAGACCGAGGCCGGGCGCAAGAAGAAGATCGAGACGTTTGTGGCAATGCTGAAGCGCGGCGAGACGATCTACCCGCAAGGCAGGAAGTAAGGTTTGGGGTGGGCTGGTTTGGGCGCGAGTTCGTCTTCGGCACGGCAAGCCTGTCCGCACGGGATCCGGCGTTGCGCGAAGCGCTTCAGGATCTGAATCGTGAAATTGTTCCAACTGCTTGTTTTTGCGCAATTCGATGGTCGGCGCGTCGCGCGGCTGCTTCAGCAACGACATCGCCGGTGGACGAAGGACGGCACGGCGGCTACCCTTCGAAAGCCGCGACGATCGAGCGGCGGACGCTGGGAGTCGTTGCCGTTGAGAAGAGTTGCTTCGTGGACGATGGCGCTGGGTCTCATTGTCATCGTCGCGTGTGTGGGAGCCGGCGCCACGCTTGCCCAGACCTCGCCCGACCAGACGTCTCCCGACCTGGCTTCCCCCTCGGCCTCGCCGGCAAAAGAGATCTCGGTCGGGATCAAGGAGGCGCCGCCTTTTGCGTTCAAGCTGCAGGACGGCAGCTGGTCGGGATTGAGCATCGACCTCTGGCAGAAAATAGCCGGGCGGCTCAACCTTCGCTTCCGCTATGTCGAAGTGCCTGCCGTGCAGGACCAGATCGATGGCGTCGTCAACGGCAGGTTCGATGCGGCGATGGCCGCGATCACGGTCACGGCCGACCGCGAAAAGGCCGTCGACTTCACGCAGCCCTTCTTCACGACTGGGCTCGGCATTGCGACACCGCTCAACAACCAGCCGTCATGGCGGCCGGTTCTGCATGCCCTGACGTCGTTCGGCTTCCTGCAGGCGGTGCTGGCGCTGGTCGTCATTTCGGTGGTGGTCGGCGTCCTGATCTGGATGTTCGAACGTCGGCACAATGACGATTTCGGCGGCAGCGTCGCCAAGGGACTGTTTTCCAGCATGTGGTGGTCGACCATCGCCGCGACGCAGGCCAGCACCGGTGATTTCGGTCCGCGAACCGTGCCGGGGCGCGTGCTGGCCGCGCTCTGGATGATGGGATCGATCATTGCGATCGCGGTGTTCACCGCGGGTGTCACATCGGTGCTGACGGTGACGCAGATGGAAGGAATGGTGCAGGGCGAAAGCGATCTCGCCGCGGTCAGGGTCGGCGCGGTGCAGAGTTCGTCGACGGCGTCCTATCTGGATTCGACCCAGATCCGTCATCAGGACTTTGCCTCGATCCAGCAGGGCCTCAACGCGCTTCGCGCCGGCAAGATCGATGCGCTGGTGCACGACAAGCCGCTGCTTGGCTGGCTGGTCGGGCAGAATTACGCGACGAGCCTGCAGGTTCTCGATGCGACCTTCGACCAGCAGCAATATGCCATTGCGCTGCCGCTCGGCAGCCCGTTGCGCAAGTCTCTCGATGTCGCCCTCCTGCAGACCATCGAAAGCGATTGGTGGAAACAGGCCGTTTTCCAATATCTGGGCGAGAAGTAGTCCGGCAGGAACTTCCGCGGTGCGATGCGCTGGAAAAACCGCCCTCGCTCTGCGAGAGAGGCGGCCCTTCCCTTCAAGAATTGATGGTTGCTGTCACTGGTTCAGGTCGACCGGTGTCACGCCAAGGAGTTTCAGGGCGTTGGCGTAGGTCCTGATGCCTTGCGCCTGTTTGCGCTCGGCACAAAACCGGTTCGCCTTGTCCTGGAGCGCGGTTGCCTCGGCGATCTGGCTTGCGCTGGTGCCTGGGACGACTTTCGTTTGGATGGCCCCGTCGAGTTGAAGGCCGAGCTGGCTGCAATATTCGCTCCGGGTGACCGCTGCGTCCGCACCCGATTGTGCGACCGCCAGCATGGCGAGCGAAATGCCTGTCAGGGCACCGATCCATCCGGTCGAACGTCGTTGCATGTTTCGGGACCATTTCTTCGCGTTGTGCCGCGGCCGCTTGGCCGCCGCGAGGGTGGTTATGACAGGCGATGTTTTCGCGAGTTTTTCCCGGATGTTGAATCTTGTTTCTGGGGTGTGTCTGGTGGGCGTTGAAGCTGCCAATCTCCCCCCTCGTGGCAGGGCTATCGCATATGGAATTCCTGAGATGTCTGCCCGGCACGGACCCCCACCCCTAACCCCTCCCCACAAGGGGGAGGGAGACTTCCGTTGGCACTGACCCGGGAGAATCGCCTGTCTTTTCGGCGCCAAGAAGAATTAAAGGCACGCGGCAGCGTTCCCTCCCCCTTGTGGGGAGGGTTAGGGTGGGGGTTCTTCTTCGCAAGAATCCATATGCGATAGCCCTGCCACGAGGGGGGAGATCGGCTGTATGCGGCGCTTGCGCCTCTTTCTTTGCGGCCATCCTTCGCGTAAGGCGCCGGGCAAATCCTTTCACGCAAGCATATAGCCCGGACACCGCATGATCAGACTGGAAAGCATCAGCAAGCAGAACGGCCGTCAGCTTGTCTTCATCGAAGCGTCGGCGTCCCTGCAGAAGGGCGAGAAGGTCGGCCTCGTCGGGCCGAACGGCGCCGGCAAGACGACGCTGTTTCGCATGATCACCGGCCAGGAGCAGCCCGACGAAGGCCAGGTGCAGGTCGATCGCGGCGTCACCATCGGCTATTTCAGCCAGGATGTCGGCGACATGGAAGGCCACAGCGCCGTGGCCGAAGTGATGAACGGCGCCGGGCCGGTGTCCGAAGTCGCGGCCGAGATGGCAGCGCTCGAGGCGGCCATGGCCGATCCCGACCAGGCCGACCAGATGGACGAGATCATCGAAAAATATGGCGAGGCGCAGCACCGCTTCGAGGAACTCGACGGTTATGCGCTGGATGGCCGCGCCCGCGAAGTGCTGGACGGTCTCGGCTTTTCGCAGGAGATGATGGACGGCGATGTCGGAAAGCTGTCCGGCGGCTGGAAGATGCGCGTGGCGCTGGCGCGTATTCTGCTCATGCGGCCCGACACCATGTTGCTCGATGAGCCATCGAACCATCTCGATCTGGAGAGCCTGATCTGGCTGGAGTCCTTCCTGAAGAACTATGATGGCGCGCTGCTGATGACCTCGCACGATCGCGAGTTCATGAACCGCATCGTCAACAAGGTGGTCGAAATCGATGGCGGTTCGCTGACCGCTTACTCGGGGAACTACGAATTCTATCAGCAGCAGCGGGCGATCGCCGACAAGCAGCAGCAGGCGCAGTTCGAGCGCCAGCAGGCGATGCTGGCCAAGGAGATCGCCTTCATCGAGCGCTTCAAGGCGCGCGCCTCGCATGCCGCACAGGTACAGAGCCGGGTGAAGAAGCTGGACAAGATCGACCGCGTCGAGCCGCCGAAGCGCCGCCAGACCGTGTCCTTCGATTTCCTGCCGGCGCCGCGCTGCGGCGAGGATGTCGTGACGCTGAAGAACGTCCACAAGGGCTATGGCAGCCGCACCATCTATGAGGGGCTCGATTTCCAGGTCCGCCGCCGCGAGCGCTGGTGCATCATGGGGGTCAACGGCGCCGGCAAGTCGACGCTCTTGAAGCTGGTCGCCGGCGCTTCCGAGCCCGACACCGGCACGGTCGCGCGCGGGCCAAGTGTCAAAATGGGTTATTTCGCCCAGCACGCGATGGAAGTGCTGGAAGGCGAGCGCACCGTGTTTCAGACACTGGAGGACGCGTTTCCGCAGGCCGGCCAGGCGCCGCTCAGGGCACTTGCCGGCTGCTTCGGTTTTTCCGGCGACGAGATCGAGAAGAAATGCCGCGTGCTGTCAGGCGGCGAGAAGGCGCGGCTGGTGATGGCGCTGATGCTGTTCGATCCGCCCAACCTTCTGGTGCTGGACGAGCCGACCAACCATCTCGACATCGCCACCAAGGAGATGCTGATCACCGCGCTGTCGCAGTATGAAGGCACCATGCTTTTCGTCTCGCACGACCGGCATTTTCTGGCGGCGCTTTCCAACCGCGTGCTGGAACTGACGCCCGAAGGCATCCACACCTATGGCGGCGGCTATACGGAATATGTCGAGCGGACGGGGCAGGAAGCGCCGGGGCCCAGTAGCTCAACTTCCGTGGGGGGGGGGCGGGGGCCACCCGGGCACCGCCCCTTGGATATCGTCCGTGTGGGAATGACCGCCTTACTCGAACGAGATGGCCATGCCGCTGAGGTCGGCGTTGACCTGCAGACCGACCTGCTTGCCCGAGAGTTCGAGTTGGGCACCCTTGTCGTTGGTCATGAGGATCACCTGGGCGCCCTTGCCGATCGTGCCGCCGCCGCCGGCCGCTCCGTAGACCCCGGTCACGTCGCGGGCGCGTCTGATGTGACGCACGGTGCCGCGGAAATATGTCTTGGACACGCCGAAGGCCAAGCCTCCGGACACGGCGCCGATCGAGATCGGGTAACTCTTGCCATGGAATGTGAAGGTGCCCTTGCCTCCGGAACCACCGACGAAGAAGGCCGCCTTGTAGACGGAGAAGCGGATCGTGCCGCTGTCGGCATGCGCGGCACTGGCAAAGCCGATGCTCGCGGTGGCGATGGCGGCAACCGCGATGGAACGAAATCCGGATGAAATCTTCATGGTGAGAACTCCTCAATGTCGCCGCTTTGCCGGCCGCAGCGTGGGATCAAAGTTACAACTGAACAGTCTCGCCCGTGATTTGGTTCCAGGCCCCGCGATTTGGTTCCAGGCATGGGTTCGAATCCGGGCGGGCTGGAGGGCCGGGGAGAGGGCGGCGGGTTGCGGAGGGTGGGGAGGCGCCCGACCGCAGCTATCGCCTTGTGGGATGAAGAGGTTTATGCAGGCCCTTCAAAAGGCTCAGGAGAGGCTTCGGATGAGAATCGCAATCTGCCTCGCATTGACTGCGGCAGTGGCTGGATGCGCGACCTCTCCGGTCGACTATGAGGCGTCGCTTTCGCGGACCGACCAGAAATGGGCTTCGCCGGCATGCCAGCAGGCCCGCATGGCGGCTTCGGATTACGAGGCTCGCGAGAAAGAGCATCCGGGGTGGGGTTTCGGCGTCCTGCTTGGTCCATACTCGATGGGGCTCGTCGCAGCCATCAAGGAGAATGAGCAGAAGCAACGAAAGCTGTTCGCCCGCGAGGTGCACCTGCAATGCTCAAGCCTGCCGCTGCCGAAGGAACTGCAGGGCGATTTGAACCCTGGCGTGCCGCCGACGAAGTATCCATAGCCCTGCCGCGCCTTCCCGGCCCCAAAGGCACCGGGGCTGCGAAGCGGCGCGAGTGGAGAGCCGCCGTTGGACCTAAGCAGTCATGGCGCGATCAACATCAGCCAGTAAGTGCCAAGCAAGTCACCACTTGACCCGCAAGCCCAGTGAACCGGTCAGCGCATGACTGTCACCGAAGTCTTTGAGGCCCGTCCGGGCGGCGGCTTCGCCGAACACCGAGAACCTGTCGTCGGCCCAGTTGATCGTGCCGCCAATACCGAGGCCGCCCCAGAGTTGCTCGTTGCGGTTCGAAAGGGTGCTGCCGGCGAGGTCGACAGATGAGCCATCCTCAAAGTCGTAATAGAGGTTGGCGATGCCGTAGAGATTCGTGTGGCCGGCGCGGCCCGTGCGGTCCTGCCACTGCGTCTGATGGCCGAGCGAGAGGCCGAGGCGGCCAAGCAGGCTGTCGTTGGTGCCTGGGGTGACCCTCGCGCCAAAGGCGTCGGTGAAGGCGTCGAGGTCGACCGACGACCAAGCCAACTGGGCTTGCGGCGTCAGCGACCAATTGGGATCGAGCATGATGCGTTTGCCCGCTTCGACGCCGAGCGCGTAGCCGACACCGTTGTTGCCGTCGACGAGCCGCTGTCCGGCGGTCGCCGAATCGAGATTGCTGTCGTACCAGATCACCTGCGCCTGGCCGTCGAGGTAGAAGCCTTCCGCGCCGTACCAGGTCAGCGAGCCGGAAACCCCGGTGCCGGTGCTGTCGATCGACCCGCTGCCGAAGACCGACGAGACGTCGGCGGACACGGTGCCATACTGGAAGGCGACGCCGCCGATGAGCTGGCCGGCCGCGCTATCGGACAAAAGCATGTCGGCGCCGGTCTGCAGCCTCCAGGTCGATGTGTCATATGTCGTTGCGGTGGTGGAGCTTTCCGGATCGTAGGAGCCGCTGGTGCCCTCGATCCTGCCCCACAGCCCGATACCGGCCTCGGCCTTCACCTCGTCGGAGATTCCGTCGGCGCCTTGCGCTTCGATGGTCCAGGACCGGTTGCCGAGCCGCTGCTGCAGCGTGCCCAGCTGGTTGAAGGTCTGCAATACGCCCGCATAGGCCTCATAGAGCGGTGCGCCTGCCTGATAGAGCGGAGTTCCGGGTCCACCGCCATCGATCAAGGCAGAACGCAGATACCAGTCGCCGTCGCCGGTCGTGCTCGTGCCGTCCTGATAGAGCCTGTAGGCATAGGCGCCGCCGACCACCGCCTGATCGCCTTCGAAAGTATAGTTGCCCTTTAGCGAGAAGCTGCCATTCGAGACGCCGCCGACATCGACGATCTTGATGCCTTCGACCGTCTGCGCCCCGCCGCCGCCGAGATTGACAACCTGGAGCGTACCCGTGCCTGACGTATCCCCGGCGATAACCAGCATGTTGGTCTGCGAGTTGTCTGCACCCAGGGCGGTGCCGATGAGAATGTTGCCGCCATTGCCGACATAGTCGCCGCTGACGGTCAGCTTGCTTCCAAGGCTGCCGGCAATGCCCACGGTCCCGGCATTGGTCAGGCCAGCAATGGTCTGCGAAGTGCCGGCGAGATCGAGCGTGGCGCCTGAGGCGACCGAGAACTGCGAGGAGGAACTGAATGCGTTTTCTGCGCCTGCGGCAAGCGTGCCGCCGCTGACCGATGTGGCGCCGGTAAAGCCTGAGTTGCCGGACGCGAGCACCAGGGTGCCCTGGCCGTCCTTGATGAACGTGCCGGCACCCGAGAGCACGCCGGCATAGCTGGAGTTGGCGACCTGGTCGAAGGTGAAGGAGTTGCCCGCGCCGATAGAGACATCGCCACCGAAGCGCTCGGCCGCCGAGACGAGGCCACCCTGGTCGACGGTCCAGTCGAGCAGCGAGGTGCCGGCTAGCTTCAGCGTGCCGGCACCGTCCTTCACCATCGTGCCGGTGCCGGAGATATCGCCGGCAAAGCTGGCATCCGCCACCTGGTCGAACACGACAGTGCCGGAATTGCCGATGTCGCCACGGATCGAAGCCGCGTTGCCGACCAGCGTGCCGGCACTCACCAGCGTGTTGCCGCCATAGCTGTTCGTTTCGGTCAGCGTCAGCGTGCCGGCGCCGGTCTTGGCAAGATTGCCGGCACCCGAGATCGCGCCGGACAAAGTGAGGTCGGCCAAGGTGTCGAAGGTACCGCCGGGCGCCGCAAGCGTGATGTCTCGCGCCGAGGAGAAGACGGCGGTGTTGCGCAGCGTACCGCCGGAGAGGTCAGGTCGCCGGCGGCGTCGCCGAGATTGTTGTCGGCCGCAACCGAAAGCACGCCGCCCGAGACGGCCGTTCCGCCTGTGTAGGTGTTGGCGCCCGACAGCACCAGCGTGCCGGCATCGGTCTTGGTCAGGCTGCTCGCCCCGGTCAGCACGGAGGCGATGGTGGCGGTATAGCCTGCTCCGGCCAAGGTGCCGTCGCCGACCCGAATGATGCTCTCGCCGCCAGCGCCGGCAAGCGTGATGGCGTCTCCCTCGATGCGATAGCCGTCGGCGGCGAACTGCATTCCGGTGACCGCAAGCTCGCCAGCGCTGTCGTCGGCGCTGACGGTACCGCCAAGTGTCTGGAAGATGGCGAAACCGGGCTGCGGCTTCATCGCGCCTGTCACCAAGCCGGTGCTCGTCGTCCAGTTCGGGCTCGTCGCCGTCCAGGTGCCGTTGCCACCGTCGACCAGATTGTTGTTGGCATTCCCGGCCGCGTCACCGTCCCAGAACAACAGGTCATTGCCGGCGCTGCTGACCAGATTGACCTGGTTGGCGACCGAGGTCTGCACCGTCAGGTCGGCTGTCGTTACGCCGGCCGGCAGATTGCCCAACTCGAGGCCGTTGTCGGTCAGCGCGCCGCCATAATTGATCAGCCGGTAGACACCGGGGCCGAAGCCGCCGACATCGGTAATGTCGAGGCTGCCGTCCAGCGTCAGGTTTCCGGTCACCTCAATCAGGTCATTGACGCCGCCGCCGACAATGCCGGCTTGGCCAAGCTCATAATCAAGGATCGAGCCGGAGCTCAGGCTGAGCGATCCGACCGTGAGGGTGCCAGGGCTGGACCCCGGCGCCAGCATGCCGCCATCGGCGATGATGACCGCGCCGCCGATCGAGCCGGAGCCGCCCAGCGTCGCACCGCTGTTGACCGTCGTCTGCGAGCTGCCGAGCGAACCCTCGACGACAAGCTTGCCGGCCTCGACCGTCGTCGGGCCGCTGAGAGTGCTGGTTCCCGTAAGGCTCAGATTGCCAAGACCCTGCTTGGTAAGGGAGCCGCTGCCATCCATGGAGCCGGCAAAGGTGGCGTCGGTCGGCTGGTCGAAGACGAGCGCTCCGTCGTTGAGGATTCCGCCGGTGCCGAGGCTCGAGGCTTGACCGGTCAACGTGCCGCCGGTGATCACCGTGCCGCCGCTGTAGCTGTTCAGGCCGGTCAGTGTCGTGCCGCCCGAGCCCTGCTGAACCACCGCGCCGCTGCCTGAGATCGCACCACCGACGATCAATGCATCTGAGCGGTTGAATGCCAGCGTGCTGTCGTTGAGGACATTGCCGACAATGCTGCCGCCCTCGCCGACTTGGAGCGTGCCGTTATTGATGACAGTGCCGCCGGTGTAAGTGTTGGCGCCCGACAAAACCATCGTCCCGCCGCCTGCTTTCGTGAGACCGCCTGCTCCGGAGATGACATTGCTGAGCGTGAGGATCGTGCCGACATCAGTCAGAAACGTTCCGCCTCCTGTCAGGGCGATTGTCCGGCCGCTGGTGATGTCGGCGGTCGTCTGCAGTGTGCCGCCACTGAAGGTCAACCCGCCGGAGGCGGCGCCCAGATTGTTGTCATTCGAAATTTGCAGGGCCCCGCTGCTCAAAGTCCAGGGCGTAAGGGCGGTCGTCGTCCCCGTCAGTGTCCAGGTGCTGCTTCCTGTCTTTTCATACAATCCGAAGCCGTCGTATTTGGCGCCAGCGCCGATCTTGGACACATCAAAACTGGCGCTGCTGTCGCCGCCCAGCTTGAAAGTGTCGGCAGTGCTGAATGCAACCACATTGCCGCCGATTACCGAGCTCGCTTGAAGCTCCAGAGAATTAACTCCGCCTGTGAACTCGATAGCCTTGCCGGTGATCGGAGTTCCACCACCGGCGCCGACGGCGCCGCCGCTGATCGTGCCCGCATTGATAACCGCGATGTTGGCGCCCTTGATCCCCGCTGCGCCATCGCCGCCTGCCAAGGAGCCCTGGCCGCCACTGCCGCCAATGATCGTCGCACCTTGATTGTTGATGACGGTTCCACCTGAAAGCAGCAGAACAGCGGCGCCACCGTCCCCACCGCCGCCGAGAACAGTTCTTCCGCCGGCGCCCCCGAGCAAATTCCCGCTGTTCTGGATTGTCCCGCCGCCGATCAGGACGATGGCAGCCGCGCCGCCGCCACCACCTGATTGGACCCCAACTGTGGAGAGACTCGTGCCGCCGGTAACCCTGCCGCCCGCCTCTACAAACACGTTTGCGGACGAGAATATGCCGACGCCGCCACCACCGCTGCCGCTTTGGCCATTGTTCCCGCCTCGGCCGCCAGTGCCACCACTTACCGATCCTGTACCAGTGACGGTAACGTCGGCCGTCGCACTGACGCCCACTCCGCCACCGCCACCGCCGCCGCTCCTGACGACGCCGATCGCACCAGGTGAGCCTGATGCGCCCGCCCCGCCGCTGATGCTGGTGGAAATAGTACCGTCTGTGGAGATGACCAGACCCGTAGCACCAGTCGCACCGGCAACGCCATTAGGATTACTGGCTGTGGTAGTTAACGATCCCGATCCCCCAGCCGCACCGTTGCCCGTCGTGAGGTCAATGCCACCGCCACCGCCACCGGCAGCCGCCCCATTGGGGATACTCTGACCCGTGGCGCCCGCTAGTGCACCGTCAACCCCACCTTGTCCAGCATTCACACCGGCGCCATTGCCGCCATCGGCCCAAGCCGGCGCGGCGCTCAGCGCAAGGGTGACCGTAAGAATTGCAAGGGCGGAAGCGCTGCAGCGAAGCGACACGTCCTGCTGCAAGCGCGCGAGACGCAAAACCCAAATCCCGTCGCGCGCCAAAATCCGCTCCGCCATGCCTATGCTCCCTGATTCCTGAGTGCGCCGAAGGCAGCATGAAAGCTATTCGCCCGCAAGACGTTTATAGTCATGAGAGCTACCAAGAAGCTAACGGTGAGCAGTAAAATCAAGTCTGCGACGTTTGAGTGACAGATAATACGTCGATATTAGATCTAGCTTATCAAAGAGACCTTACGGAATCGCGAGAACAATCTCGCCGCATAGTCTGCAGGGAAATTTTCGGAGCTCCTGGCCCTCAGCCGATCCCATCGAGTGAGCTCGAAGGCTGCCCAGCGCAAGCCGGGTGGACAGAGCGTCATCACTGGACCGGGATTTCCCCCTCACGCCATACCCCTGTCGCCGCGGGGGCCTCAGCGATGTCAGCTACTGGGATGCGGCTACAGTCTGTTCGATGACCGACATGAGGCGCGAAGCAGACTTCCTCCCGGTCGGACGCAATAGCGCTTCGTAGAATTACGGTGACAGTGCACTTTTGCCCCGCCAGCTATCCGCTCACCCCCCCGCCAGCCTCGGCAACAAAAAAATCTCCGCCCCCTCCGGCAGCTTCTTCGACCACGTATCGCGATAGATCGTCCCGTCGATCGCAACCGCGATTCCTTTGTCGATCCAGGGCTCAAGGCCGGGATACTGTTCCGCCAGCTTCCTGAACAGTTCCCTTATGTCCTTGGCCTCGATCTCGACCTTGCTGTTGCCTCCGGCGGTCGCGGCGAGCGAGCCCCAGAGCGTTACTTCGACCATTCGCGAGACCCCTATTCGGGATGGAGCATGATGTTATCCGAAAACCGCCTCGCACTTTTCGGCATCATGCTCTAGCCGCCTCGATCGCCGCCAGGATGCGCGGCGGCGACATCGGGATGTGCGTCATGCGCACGCCCGCGGCGTTCGACACCGCATTGGCGATCGCCGCCAGCGGCGGCACGATGGACGTCTCGCCGACGCCGCGCACCCCGTAGGGGTGGTTGGGGTTGGGAATCTCCAAGATCTGCGTGTCGATCATCGGCAGGTCGGAGCAGACCGGGATGCGGTAGTCGAGGAAGCCGGCGTTCTGCAGCCGTCCGTCCTTGCCGTAGATATACTCCTCGTTGAGCGCCCAGCCGATGCCTTGCGCCGCACCGCCCTGGTACTGTCCCTCGACATAGGTCGGGTGCACCGCCTTGCCGGCGTCCTGCACGACCGTGTAGCGGATGACCCTGGCGGCGCCGGTCTCGGGATCGACCTCGATATCGCAGATATGGGTGGCGAAGGAGACGCCGGCGCCATCGGCGACGAGCTCGCTGTGGCCGGCGATCGGTCCGCCGGTCTTGCCCGACTCGACCGCGATCTCCTTCAGCGACAGCTTGCCGAGATTGCCGTGCTTCTCGCCCTTGGCGATCGCATGGCCTTGTTCCCAGACCACGTCGTCGACGGAAATGTCCCACATCTGCGCGGCGCGCTCGCGCAGGATCAGAATCGCGTTGCGGGCGGCCGAGATCGTTGCCATGGAAGACGAGAAGGTGCCGCGGCTGCCGTCCGTCATGTCGTTGTAGCCGAGGCTGGACGTGTCGGCGACGATCGCCTTGACCTGGGAATAGTCGATGCCGAGTTCCTCCGCCGCCACCAGCGACAGCGACGCGCGCGAACCACCGACATCGACCGTGCCGACGGCAAGCGAGACCGAGCCGTCCATGCCGATGTTGAGGTCGGTGCAGGTCTGGCCGCCGAAGTTGAACCAGAAGCCGCAAGCCATGCCACGGCCCTGGTTTTTGCCCAGCGGCGCCTTCATGTGCGGATGGCCCTTCACCGCCTCGAGCGTCGGGCCGATGCCGATCGGGCCGTAGACCGGGCCGTAGGAGGATCTTGTGCCTTCCTGGGCGGCGTTCCTGATGCGGAAGTCGACCGGGTCCATGCCGATCTTCTTGGCCAGCTCGTCGACAGCACTTTCCACCGCGAACGCCGCCATCGGCGCCGAGGGCGCGCGATAGGCCGCGGTCTTCGGCCTGTTGACCAGCACTTCGTAGCCGACCGTCTTGACGTTATCGAGCTTGTAGCAGGCGAAGGCCGTCATCGCGCCGATCTCGGCCCAGGAGCCGGCATACGGGCCGCAGCTGTAGCGCAGCGTCGCTTCGGCGGCGGTGATCGTGCCGTCCTTGCGGGCGCCGATCTTGACGTCGATCGAGGTGGCACTGGTCGGGCCCGAGGCGCGGAACACCTCGTCGCGGGTCATCACCAGCTTCACCGGCCGGCCGGCCTTGCGCGACAGCGCCAGCGCCACCGGCTCGGCCCAGACATGGGTCTTGCCGCCGAAACCGCCGCCGATCTCCGAGGAGGTGACGCGCAGTTTCGAGGCTTCCATGCCAAGTAGCTGGGCGCAGTGCTGGCGGTAGACGAAATGGCCCTGCGTGCACACCCAAAGGTCGGCGGTGCCGTCGGAGCTGAAATTCGCCACGCAGGCATGCGGCTCGATATAGCCCTGGTGCGTCTGCTCGGTCTTGAAGGAGCGCTCGACGATGAAGTCGGCGTGGCCGAAACCCTGATGGACATCGCCATGGCCAAACTGGCTGCGCTTGGTGACGTTGGAGGGTTTGACCGGCTTTTCCTCAAGACCCTCGGTGAAGATGGCATCATTGATCAAGGGCGCCGTGTGCTTCGCCGCCTCGTCGACATCGGTGACATGCGGCAGCAGCTCGTACTCGACCTCGATGAGCTTCAGCGCCTGCCTGGCGGTGCGGGCGTCGATCGCAGCGACCGCAGCCACCGCGTGGCCGTCATAGAGCGCTTTCGTGCGCGCCATGCAGTTGTCGAGGACGTCGTACATGGCGGCATCGCCATCGGTGAGGTCCGGCAGGTCGGCCGCGGTGATCACCGCCTTCACGCCGGCGAGCTTTTCCGCCTTCGAAATGTCGATCTTGACGATCCTGGCGTGGGCGTGCGGGCTTCTGAGAACACGCCCGATCAGCTGGCCGGCCATGTTGAAGTCGGCGCCGTAGCGCGCGCGGCCCGTCACCTTGTCGATGCCGTCGGGACGGATCGGACGCGTGCCGACGGAGGCGAATTTACGTCCGGAAAAACGTGGATCGAAATTCATCTCAGGCTCCCTTCATCACGATGGCCGCGTCCTGGACGGCGCGCACGATCTTGTCGTAGCCGGTGCAGCGGCAGAGGTTCCCGGCGAGGCCGAAGCGGATTTCTTCCTCGGTCGGGTCGGGGTTCTTGGCCAGGAGGTCCTTGGCCGCGATCAGGAAACCCGGCGTGCAGATGCCGCATTGCAGCGCCGCATGCTCGAGGAACTTCTGCTGCAGCGGGTGCAGCGTGTCGCCATGGGCCATGCCCTCGATGGTCTCGACGCGCCGGCCTTCAGCCTCGGCGCCGAGCACCAGACACGAGCACACCAGCCGGTCGTCGAGGATGATGCTGCAGGCGCCGCAGTCGCCGGTGCCGCAGCCTTCCTTGGCGCCCGTCAGCCCCAGCCGATCGCGCAGGACGTCGAGCAGCGTCTCGTCCGGCTGGCACAGGAACTCGACGTTGTCGCCGTTGATTGTGGTTGAAACTGCTACACCAGCCATCATTTGCCTCCCGCACGTGCATAGGCGGTCGTGGCGGCCCGCTTGGCCAGCACGCCCGCAACTTTTCTTCTGAATTCGATGGTGCCGCGCTTGTCGTCGATGGGCCGACAGGCCCCCGCGCAGACCTTGGCGAGCCGCTCCAGCGTCGCTTCGTCCAGCTTGGAGCCGATGAGCACCTCCGCCGCCTCTTCGACCAGAAGCACCGTCGCCGCCACGGCGCCCAGCGCCACGCGGGCCGATTTGACCACACCGTGCTCATCGAGCGTCAGGTTCACGCCGGCGCTGACCACCGCGATGTCCATTTCGGTGCGTGGAATGAAACGCAGATAGGCATCGCCCGAGCGCGGCGCTTGGCTGTCGAGCAGGATCGCCTCGATGATCTCGCCTTTGGCGAGTGACGTCTTGCCCGGCGCGGTCGGCACGCTCTGCACGGGGATCGTGCGCCGGCCCGCCGGCCCGACGACCACCGCCTTGGCGCCGGCGGCAACCAGCGCCGGCACGCTGTCGGCGGCCGGCGATGCGTTGCAGAGATTGCCCACGATGGTGCAGCGTCCCTGCACCTGCTTCGATCCGATCAGCTTGGCCGCCTCGACGACACCGGGCCATGCCTTCCTGAGCGCGGTGTTCTCCCCCAGGACGGCGCAGGGAACCGCCGCGCCGATGCTGAAGCCTTCAGCCGTTTCCCGGATCTCGCTCAAGCCATCGATCGCCTTGATGTCGACGATCAGCTCTGGTTCGGCAAAGCCGCCCTTCATCCTGACCAGGAGGTCGCTGCCTCCCGCGAGGATGGCGGCCGTACCAGCCGACCCGGCCAACTGGCCAACGGCATCTTCTATTGAAAGCGGACGTATGTAGCGCATCGTCTCCCCTTGGTCATCGCGATTTCAGCGACCGTTATAAACAGTCTCCTCATAATGGCTATCCGGTTCCTCATCTGCGGCGATTAGGCCAGGCGCCGCAATATCCAGTCCAACAGACCGAAAGTGGCGCACTGAATGGCAGCAACCGGCTTTGAGACGAGTTTCGTGAAACTTCGGTTGTGGATCAAGTGCGCTCATTCGCTTTTGTCCGCCATTGGACCCGGAACGGCCTTTAGGCCGGGCAGAGCCGCTGCCTGGCCGCCCCGGCTGAAGCCCCTGTGTTCGGCAACCGCCCGAAACGCCTGCGGCGGCTGGCCAAGGGTACGCAGGAAGGCGCGCCGCATGCGGCCGGGATCGCCAAAACCGGCGGTTTCGGCGATGCGCTCAAGCGGGAGATGGCTGGTCTCGATCGCCGTTCGGGCCGTCTCAAGGCGCATGCGCTCTACGGCTTTTGCCGGCGTGACGCCGGTCTCGGCGGTGAAGGCGCGGGCGAAGTTGCGGGGACTCATGGCCGCGTGATCGGCCAGGCATTCGACGGTCAGCGGTTCGGCCAGGTTTGCCCGCACCCATTCGATCAGCGCGGCAAAGCGCCCGGTTCGCCCGCCCAGCTCGACGAAGGCCGAGAATTGCGACTGGCCGCCCGGCCGGCGCTGGTGCACGACGATCTGCTGCGCGGTGCGGCGCGCCACCTCAGCGCCAAGGTCATCTTCGACGAGGGCGAGCGCCAGGTCTATTCCGGCCGAGATGCCGGCCGACGTCCAGATGTCGCCATCCCTGATGAAAATACGCTCGGCATCCAGCCTGACCTTCGGGTAGCGGCGGTGGAAGTCGTCGCTGCTGGCCCAGTGCGTGGTCGCGCGGCGGCCGTCGAGCAATCCCGCCTTTGCCAGCAGGTACGCGCCCGTGCAGACGCTGCTGATGCGCCGCGCCGAGGCGCGCCTCAACCAGGCGACGATCTCGTCCATCGCCTCCATGGAGCGGATGATTTCGCCGCCCGATACGATAACGGTGTCGAAAGGGCCGTCGCGCAGAGGCCTGGTGAGGAGCTTCAGACCCGAAGAGCTTTCAACGTCGCCGCCGCCGGGCGCCAGCAAAACCAGCTCATAGTTGTCCGGGCGGCAGCGCTCCGCAATCTCGAAGACTGTAGTCGGCCCGGCCGCATCCAGAAGCTGGAAACCGGGGTGAACGACGACGGCAACTTGCCTGCGCATGGCAGTATTCGCCCGATTTATGTCATTTCGGACGAAACGTAACGCCGTACCCTCGTCGTCAAGCCATCTGGAGATCGGACCCCATGAGTTGGCGACTTGCGTTGTGGAGCAGTGCCGGTGCCGCCGGCCTTGTCGTGGCGGAGCACGGATTGCTACGCCAACTGGCCCACAGGGCGCTTGCTAGCGCCAGCCACGGTGCCCGCACGGCCGACTTCGTCGCCATGCAACTCGAATATCCCGGGTCGGGCGCATCGCGGTGACGATGCCGTGCTGAAGCGACGGCGGGTGTGTGGCCGTCTTCCGAGCACCGATTTTTCACAGCAAGGGAGTGACTGATGAAAGCATTGATCGCCGGGGCCGGCATCGGCGGCCTCACCACTGCTCTGTTCCTGCATGAGGCAGGCATCGAGGTCGAACTGTTCGAGCGGGCCGACGACATCCGCGAACTTGGCGTCGGCATCAACATGCTCCCGCACGCTGTCAAGGAGTTGGCCGGGCTTGGGCTGATGCCGGCGCTCGACGCGGAGGGGGTGAGGACACGCGAGCTTGTCTACACCAACCGCTTCGGCCAGATCGTATGGCAGGAATTGCGCGGCATCGATGCCGGCTATGAGGTTCCGCAAATCAGCATTCATCGCGGCAGACTGCTGGGGCTGATCCACAGGGCCGTGGTGAGCAGGCTTGGCGGCGACATCATCAATACGGCAAGCCTTGTCGATGCCTTCGAGCAGAGCGAAGGCGGGGTCGTGGCGCATTTCCGCCGGCATGACGGCTCGCGAGGCGAGGCGCATGGCGACCTGCTCATAGGCGCTAACGGGATCCATTCCACCGTCAGGGCCGTGCTCTATCCCGAAGAAGGGCCGCCGATCTGGAACGGCACGATGCTGTGGCGCGGCGCCACGCCATGGCCGGTCTGGCGCGACGGGCGCACCATGGCGGTTGCCGGCGGCAATTTCGCCAAGTTCGTGTATTATCCGATCGAGCCGGATCGCCAAGAGCCGGAGACCAGGCTGACGAACTGGGCGGTGATGGCCAATACCGGTGATAGCGGCACATCACCGCTGCGTCCCGGCGACTGGAGCCGCCCGGGCGTGATCGACGATGTGCTGCCCTTCGTGCGCGACCGGTTTCAGCTTGATTTTGTCGACCCTGCCTCGATCATCCAGGCAACGGATGGCTTCTACGAATATCCGAACTGCGACCGCGACCCGCTGCCGCGATGGTCGTTCGGGCGGGTGACGCTGCTCGGCGATGCGGCGCATCCCATGTATCCGGTCGGGTCGAACGGAGCCAGCCAGGCAATACTCGACGCCGGCTGCCTCGCGATGCATCTGGCCGCGGGACCAACCGTCGAAGCCGCGCTCGCGCGATATGATGGGGAGCGGCGGCCGGCCACATCGGCCATCGTGCTGGCCAATCGGCAAGGCGGGCCGGAAGCGGTCATAGACTTGGTCGAGGCCCGGGCGCCGCATGGCTTTGATGACATCGACGCCGTCGCTTCGCGCGAAGAACGCAAGAGCGTGGTACGCGGCTATGCGTCCCTGGCCGGGTTTGCAAAACCGAATTGACCGGGAGCGGGCGTTTTTGCGCCCTAGAGATCGGCCTCGGCGAAGATGCGCGAGGCCCAGTCGAGGAAGACGCGCAGGCGTGGCGAGAGCTGACGGTTCTGCGGGTAGAGCGCCGACAGCGGCGTTGGCGAGGGCGGATAGTCGGCCAGCACCTCGACGAGTGTCCCATCCGCCAGATCCTTTTCGAAGCGATAGCGCGGCGCCTGGATGAGGCCGAGGCCAAGCCGCGCCAGGTCGGCGGCGGTGTCGGAATTGTTGGCGGCGACGCGGCCGGGCAGCCGCACCTCACGGATATTGCCGGCGACGGTGAATTCGAACGGAAGGGTCTCGCCAGTGCGCGACGAAACAAAGCCCACCGCCTGGTGACCGTCGAGCGCATCGGGGGAGGCGGGCGTGCCGTGGCGTTCGAGATAGCCAGGGCTGGCGCAGGTGATCTCGCGGATGACAGCCAGCCGCCGCATGATCATGCCGCTGTCGGGTAGCTCGCCGACGCGGATGACACAGTCGACGCCTTCACGCACGAGATCGACCAGCCGGTCGCTTTGGCCGATCTGCAGGTCGATTCTGGCATAGCGGTCGAGGAACTCCGGCAGGCGCGGCAACAGGAATGTGCGGGTGAGCAGCGTGCTGGCGTCGATGCGCAGCAGCCCGAAGGGCTCCGCATTGCGGAAGGCGGCTTCGGCATCCTCGATTTCGGCCAGGATCGACAGGCAGCGCCGATAGTAGGCTTCGCCGTCCTGGGTGGCGTTCACCTGCCGCGTCGTTCGTTCCAGAAGCCGCGCGCCGAGATGCTCTTCCAGTCGCCGGATGGCTTCCGTCGCCGTTGAACGCGGCAGGCCGAGATCGGCTGCGGCAGCGGTGAAGCTGCGCCGCTCCAGAACGCGAACGAAGAGCCGCATCGTGTCCAGTCGATCCATGGCCTTTGTTCGCAGTTTCCGAATAGCGATGTCAATAGGTGGCTGATTATCCGGAAAGCGGGCCGGCCTATATCCGTGTCACCAACACGGAGAGACTTCCATGACATCCAATCAAACAGATACGGGTGGCCAAACCAGAACCGCGATCGTGACCGGCGCCTCCAAAGGCATCGGCGCCGCCATCGCACAGCGGCTCGCCCGCGACGGCGTCGCCGTCGTCGTCAACTATGCACGGGGCCGCGCCGAGGCCGAAGAGCTTGTGCGCAGCATCGAAGCCGGCGGCGGCAAGGCGATCGCCGTTCAGGCCGATATCGCCGATCCGAATGGGATCGCAGCGCTGTTCGACGCCGGCGAGAAGGCGTTCGGCGGCATCGACATCCTCGTCAACAATGCCGGCGTCATGAAGATGTCGCCGATGGCGCAGACCGACGATGCTTCGTTCGACACGCAGATCGCGATCAATCTCGGCGGCGTGTTCCGCGGCATGCGGGAAGGCGCGCGCCGGCTTCGCGACGGCGGCCGCATCGTCAATTTTTCCAGCAGCGTCGTCGGCCTCTACCAGCCGGGCTACGGCGTCTACGCCGCCACCAAGGCGGGTGTCGAGGCGATGACCCACATCCTGGCCAAGGAGCTCGGCGCGCGCCGTGTCACTGTCAACGCGGTGGCGCCCGGACCGATCGAGACCGCGCTGTTCACGGACGGCAAGAGCGAGGCGCAGATCGAGGCCATCGGCAAGATGATCCCGCTCGGCCGGCTCGGTCAGCCCGACGACATTGCCGGGCTGGTCTCGTTTCTGGCCGGTCCGGACAGCGCTTGGGTCAACGGGCAAATCATCCGCGCCAATGGCGGCGTCGTCTGAGCCGTCGCCGACCGCTCCACCCCGAACCTGAAACTCCACAGAAAGGAAAAGATCATGCCATTCGCCAACATCAAGCTACCGCAAGCGGCGCTCTCCAGGGCGCAGAAGGAAGACCTCATCCATCGAACGACAGCCATGTTCGTCGACTTTTTCGGCGAGGGTGCGCGCCCCTTCACGATGGTGCTGGTGGAGGAGGTCGCCGACGGCGGCTATGGCCGGGCCGACGAAGTGTTCGTCGTGCCGGAAGTTTTTCGCGCAAAGGAGTAGTGCCGGGCCGACCTCCTCTCCCGACTTCGTGAGGCGAGGAACTCCAGTCTAGTAAAGTTTGCGCCAGAACCCCCACCCGGACCTCCGGTCCGACCTCCCCACAAGGGGGAGGTAGGGAGCCCAGCTTTTCCGCATTTCCAAAAAAGGCAGGCGGGCAGGGCGCCTTCCTCACCCTCCCCCTTGTGGGGAGGGTCGATGCGAAGCAGCGGGGTGGGGGGTCTGCGCGGCGCTGCAGCGCTTGGGTTTGCAAGCGTAGACCTCCGCTTCAATCGCCCTTCGTCGCGCCAATCCAGTCAGTCGCCATTTCGGCAAACAGCCAGTCGCGGCACGCCCTGATCTTCTTCTGACGCAGCGCGCCGTCGCGGTAGACGACGTAGTAGCGCGAGGCGGATTTCAGCGCGCGGTCGAAGGGACGAACCAGCCGCCCGGCGGCGAGGTCGGCCGAGACCAGCGCGCTTCGGCCCAGCAGCACGCCTTCGCCATGCACCGCGGCCTCGACGGCGAAGGTGGCGGAATCGAAGCGCACGCCGCGCTTCGGATCGACATCTGCCACGCCGGCATGTTGCAGCCATGTCGCCCAGTCGATGCGAAAGGCATCATGGATCAATTTGTGATGCCTGAGATCCGCCGGCAAGCGCAGCGGATGTTCGCCTTGCAGCAGTTCCGGGCTGCAGACGGGGAAGACCTCTTCATCGGCGAGAAATTCCGCTGTCACTCCGGCATAGCCGCCCTTGCCGTAGCGGATGGCGATGTCGATGCCGTCGCTGACGAAATCGGAAAGCACGCCCGAGGTCGACAGCCGCACGTCGATATCGGCGTTGGCGCGGTGGAAACGATGCAGCCTCGGCACCAGCCAGCGGCCGGCAAAACCGTCCGATGTGCTGACATTCAGGATGCCTGTCGTGCGGTCGGGCGTGGCGGCGATGGTGGCGGCGGCGATTTGGTCCAGCGCCGTCCTGACTTCCGATGCATAGGCCGCGCCCACCGGCGTCAGGCGCACGGACCTCGTCCCCCGATCGAAAAGCTGGATCCCCAGCCTGTCCTCAATGTTGCGGATGGCGCGGCTGACCGCACCATGGGTGACGTTGAGTTCGCCCGCAGCCTTGGAGAAACTCAGATGCCTGGCGGCGGCCTCGAAGGCGGGCAGGGCAGTGAGCGGCGGCAGTCTGCGCGGCATGGTCCACCTGTGAGCGTTACTCACAAATCCTGCACAAAGAGTAGTTTGTCGTCCAGCCCATAAATGTCCAATCTACTGACGTAGCAGCGCATCCAGATCGGTTTTTCCATCTCACCGCTGCGCTGAACGACCAGAACAGTGTGAGCAATCGTCATGCTCGTCCTCCGCGGACGGCGTCGGCACGCTTGCGCCTAGGCAAATACAGGAGACGGACAATGAACCCGACCTTCGAATCCATCGGCGCCGCGATGAGCGGTCTTGCACTCAGAACCGCTGCAGTCGTCGAGCGCCGGCGCATGCTGCGCCGAGTTTCACGCTTCTCGAACCATCGCTTGCACGACATCGGCTTCGAGCGCGACTGGGACGGTTCCATCCTGCGCAATGGGAGGGCGATATGACCAGCACCCTGATCATCGGCGCGACGGGGCTGCTGGGTGGCGAGATGGCGAAGGCCAGCGCAGGCAATGGCGATCGCCTGCACGTTCTGGTTCGTCCGGCAACAGCCGGTAACGAAGAACGGCTGCATTCGCTGAAGGAGCTCGGCGCCAAAATCCATGTCGGCGATCTCGACGACTATGGCAGCCTTGTCCGCGCCGCCGGTGCGGTGGATCGAGTCATCAGCTCGGTGCATGTGGATTCGGCCAGCGAGATGACGTTGGTGCGGGCGCTCAGGGATGCCGGCGTCTCCCGCTATGTACCTTCCGCCGGCTTCGGCCTCGACTTTGCCGCCGCTGCACCGGGCTCGGTTCCGCCGCTCGACCTCAAGCGAGCCGTGTTCGACGCGATCAGGCAAGCGGATCTGCCCTATACGGTGATCTACACCAACGGCTTCTTCTCGACCTGGGTGACGACGCTGGGCGACCTGATGCGCTTCGGCTCGTCGCCCTTGCCGCCCGAAGAGGTGACGCTTTATGGCGACGGCAATGTGCCGGCGACGTTTGTCAGCGAGAAGGACATCGCCGCCGTCACCTTGCGCGCGTTGAACGACCCCAGTGCCATCCGCAGCGAGATCCGCATCGCCCAGAACGAGATCACCCAGAACGAAATGATCGATCTGTGGCGCCGGGTCAGCGGCCGCTCGCCGCGCATCGTGCCCCAGAGTGCGGCGGAGCTTGAGGCGATGATCGCATCAGCCCCCTGGCTCGGACTGCTGCGGGCGTTTTGGATACGCGGTGAGACGGCGCTCGAAACGGCCACGCCGGAAGCCGGCGCGCTCTATCCGGAGCTGACGTTCGAGACCATCGAGAGCGCCTTTGTGGCGATGGCGGGCACCGCTGGGCGGTAGGAGCAGAAGCGCGGCGTTGCAACTGCCGATCTCCCCCACTTGTGGCAGGGCTATCGCATATGGAATTCCTGAGATGTCTGCCCGGCACGGACCCCCACCCCTAACCCCTCCCCAAAAGGGGAAGGGAGACTTCCGTTGGCGCTGACCCAGAAGCATCGCCTGTCTTTTCGGCGCCAACAAGAATTAAAGGCACGCGGCAGCATTCCCTCCCCCTTGTGGGGAGGGTTAGGGTGGGGGTTCTTCTTCGCAAGAATCCATATGCGATAGCCCTGCCACAAGTGGGGAGATCGGCCGTGTCACTCCTTCCGCTTCTCCACCTCGGCCTTCCTCAGCAGGAACCGCTGGATCTTGCCGCTCGGCGTCTTCGGCAACTCGCTGACGAACTCGACTTCGCGCGGATAGGCGTGGGCCGAGAGGCGCTTGCGGACATGCTGCGCCAGTTCCTCGGCCAGCGCCTCGCTGCCTCGAAAGGCGGGCGCCAGAACGACGAAGGCCTTGACGATTTCGGTGCGCTGCGGATCGGGCACGCCGACGACCGCTGCCTCGTTGACCGCCGGATGCTCGAGCAGCGCGCTTTCGACGTCGAACGGGCCGATGCGGTAGCCGGCCGAGGTGATGACGTCGTCGGCGCGGCCGATGAAGGAGATCGAACCGTCGGGCTCGAACTCGACCGTGTCGCCGGTGCGGTAATAGCCACCCGCTATGGCAAGGGTTTCGGCCTGATGATAGCCGCCGAACCAGCGCAGCGGCGAATTGGCGATGTCGATGGCGAGAATGCCGGGCTGGTTGGGGCCAAGTTCGTGGCTGGCCTCGTCGAGCACGACGATGCGGTAGCCCGGCATGGCGAAGCCGGCCGAGCCGTGGCGCACCGGGTGCGACAGGCCATGATGGTTGTTGACCATCATGCCGTTCTCGGTCTGGCCGTAATGGTCGTGGATGGGGGCGGCGAGATGAGCGTCGAACCAGCGGATCACCTCCGGGTTGAGCGGCTCGCCGGCGCTGCTCACCACACGCAGGCGGCCCTTGACGCGGGCGGCGGCCTCGGGTCCTTCGGCCAGCAGCAGGCGGAAGGCGGTGGGCGAGCCGGCAAGGCTGGTGACGCCGAGGCGCTCGATGATGTCGTAGGTGCTCCTGGCGGTGAAGGCGCCCTCGTTGAAGGTCGTGGCGATGCCAAGCAGCAGCGGGCCTGTTATGGCGTAATAGAGGCCGTAGGCCCAGCCGGGATCGGCGATGTTCCAGAAGACGTCGGCGGGCCGCAGCCCGATGGCATCGCGCATATAGGCGCCGAAGGCCAGCAGCGCGCTGAGCGGCACCGGAACGCCCTTGGGGAAACCTGTCGTGCCCGAGGTCGACATCATCATGAACAAATCGTCGCCCTTGCGCATCACCGGCTGGCAGTCAGGCGAGGCGGCGGCGAAGTCGGCGCGGAAATCGATGTCGCCGGCCGGCAGGGCTTCGCCTGGGGCAAGGATGGTTGCAACCCGAGGGCAATCCTCCACCTGGTCGAGTTTGCCGCGATTGGCAATGTTGGTGACGACGAGCTTCGCGCCGCTGGTCTTCAGCCGGTGGTCGATGGCCTTGGGGCCAAAGGCGGTGAACAGCGGCTGGTAGACCGCACCGATGCGCCAGGTGCCGAGGATGAGCGCCACCAGTTCGGGAATGCGCGGCAGCATGCCGGCGACGATGTCGCCGGAGCCGACGCCGGCCGCTTTCAGCATGTTGCCGACGCGCGCCGACATCTCCTTGAGATCGTCGAAGCTGAACTCCCGCAGCTCGCCACCGACGGAGATGGCGCGCAGCGCCAGCCGGTTCTGGCCGGTATGGCGATCGCAGCATTCGATGCAGGCGTTGATGCCCGTCGCGGGATCGCCCCCAAGCAGGGCGATTTCATCCGAGAGGCGAAAGCGCGCAACGGCATCGATGTAGCGCGGCAGCGGCGCCGGCGTTGTTTGGGTCATGGCAGTCCTCCCTGGCGGCGCCGCATCTCCCCATGCGGCGCTGTCGGTTATAGATGCCCGAAATCGTGGCTCTGGTCGATGCGGCGAAAGTTGGTGGCGGGGCAGGTTGGCGCTTGAACACCCCCCTCTGTCCTGCCGGACATCTCCCCCGCAAGGGGGGAGATCGGCGCCTCAATCGCGGCGCTTGTCTTGCGACGTTGACGGTTGGCGAAAGTGATGGCGACATCCAATCTCCCCCCTTGCGGGGGAGATGTCCAGCAGGACAGAGGGGGGTGTGAAGGATCGCGGCCGTAGCAAATGGGGCTGTTGACCTCACCAGCCATCCGCCCGATAGGTCCGCCCCAAGCATACCACCCGAGAAACCCGATGACCTCAGACACCGACCTCCAAGATGCACCCGCCCCCGACACCGCCTGGCAGGCAGAAATCCGCGCCGGTGTCCGCCACGTCCGCGATCTCGCCTCCCTGCCGCTGTCGCCAGCTGAGCGCGCGGCGGCGCAAGCGGCGGCCGCGAACCACAAGGTGCGCGCGCCCAAAGCCTATCTCGACCTGATCGACTGGAACGACCCGGCCGATCCGATCCGGGCGCAGGTCATCCCGTCGCCTGAGGAACTGGAGGAGGTGGAAGGGGAACTCGACGATCCGATCGCCGACCACGACTTCAGCCCGGTGCCGCGATTGACGCATCGCCATGCCGACCGGGTGCTGCTGTTCCCGACCTATCAATGCGCGGTCTATTGCCGGTTCTGCTTCCGCAAGGAATCGCTGACCTCGATCGGCAGGGGTTATACCCGCGAGGCGTTGGAGCCGGCGCTGGCCTACATCGCGGATCACCCCGAAATCCGTGAGGTGATCCTGACCGGCGGCGATCCGCTGTCGCTGCCCGACAAGGTACTGGCTGAAATCTTCGCGCGCATCGAAGCCATTGCGCATGTGCGGCTGCTGCGCATCCATACGCGCGTGCCGGTGGTGCTGCCGTCGCGCATTACATCAGGGCTCGTCGCGGCGCTGCAGGGCCGGCTGATGGTCACTGTCGTCACCCATTTCAACCACGCGCGCGAGATCACCGACGCAACCGAGGCCGCCTGCCGCACGCTTCGGCAAGCCGGCTTCGTGCTGCTGAACCAGAGCGTTCTGCTCAAGGGCGTCAACGACAGCATCGAGGCGCTGGAAGAACTCTGCCGCGAGCTGATGTACCGCCTCGGCGTCAAACCCTACTACCTGCACCATGGCGACCTCGCGCGCGGCATGGCGCACCGGCGCACGACGATTGCGCAGGGACAGGCGCTGACCGAAGCGCTGCGCGCGCGGCTGTCGGGCATCTGCAACCCCGTCTATGTGCTCGACCTGCCGGAGGGCGGCGGCAAGGTGCCGATCGGGCCTTGCCATGTCGAGGGACGGGACGGCGAGAACTGGCGGCTGCGCGGGCTCGATGGCGAGGTGAGGGGATATAGGGAGATCGTTGGCGAATAGGGCTGCGCGCTACCGCGCGTTTTTCTCGACAAATGCCAGCACCACCACGCGCGGGGCAACGCAATAGGCGAGGCTGGCCTTGCGGCCCGTCTTCGTCGTCGCGCAGCCTGCGTTCAGGTCGATGGTGATGTCCTCATAGCCCAGCACCTCGCGATCGAGCGGATAGACGGCCTTGTAGACGGCTTCCTTGGCGGCAAAGAGGATGCGGCCGGCAAGATGCCGGTCGGCTGCGTCCGTGCGGTCCGCGGGTGTTGTCACGAGCGCCAAAATGTCATCCGGGAGAGGCTGCGCGGGCTCGACGTCGATGCCGAGCGAGGCGATATCGCCAATCGGTGCAATCGCCGCCACGGCCATGTCGTCGTCGTGCGCGAGCGAACCGGTTATTCCGTCAGGCCAGACCGGCGCGCCGGTTGGCGAGCGCAAGATGGCGACGTCGCCAACGCCAAGCTCCGCCAGCAGTCCGTGCGCGATCCACCGGGCCGCGCCGCTGGCGCGCCGCATGCCAGGCTGACGCGCGGGGATGGAATGCGCTTCCCCAGGCAGCAGATGGGCGTCGTCGCCGTCGCGGATCATCCGGCATCCGATCCGGACTCCCGATGGTGCGATGGCGGCGATCGCTTCGGCCAAGGCGATTTCCTCGGGCAGCCGCATCACGGCTCGTGCGTCCGGGCCGGCAAAGCGAGATCGGCGATCATTTCTCCGTCCTCGTCGAGCCCTTCTTCGACGAAACCGGCGCTGCGATAGAGATTTCGCGCCGCATCGTTCTCCGGTTCGTAGCAGATCGAGACGTGCCTGATGTGGCCGAGCCCCTGTATTTCGACCAGCACTTCGAGCAGTGCGGCCTTGCCGTAGCCTTTGCCTTGAGCGGCGCGGTCGATCATGAAGCGATAGATGCGTGCCTCGTCGTCATCCTCCGGCGCCTCGTACATCAGGAAGCCGACAACACGATCGCCAGCCATGACGACGCGTGGCCTCGCGTCTTCGTCAGTCCCGGCTTCTTCCAGCGAGTCCGCATTGCCGGCGACGAAATCCCTCTGCTCCAGCGCGAGTTCCAGGGCCATGACCTGGGCACGGTTGGCCTCGGTCACGGCAACGAGACGGATATCTCCGGTGTTCAAGCCGATGCCCTTCTTCAAGCCGATGCCCTTCTTCAAGCCGATGCCCTGGCCGATACCTTGGAGCCATCGTCGGTGATCGGCTCGACGAAGCGGTGCAGCTTGGCCGGGTTGCCCCGCCATATGGAGTTGGCCTCCAGCTCTTCGCCCTTCATGACGAAGGAGTCGACATCGACCACCGAGCCTTCGCCCATCACGACGCCGTAATGGACAAAGGCTGAAGGTCCGAGCGTGCAGCCCTTGCCGATGCGGATGAAGTCGGACTTGAAGGCGCCTTCCTCCAGCGAATGGGCCTGGATGACGCAGCCTTCGTTGAGGGTCGCGTCGTCGCCGATCTCCACCAGCGAGCGTTCGGTGAGGTTGCTGCCGCCGTCATAGACACGGCTGCCGATCTTGACGCCCAGCATGCGCAGGATCATCGGCCGGAACGGCGTGCCGGCGAACAGCCGCACGATCGGCGAATCCGCCAGCTTCCAGTGGCGTTCGTGGCGCCAGAACGTGACGTCGTAGATCGTCGTCATCTGCGGCTTCAGCCGGCCGAAACCAAGGCTCGCCCGTTCCACGAAGATGTAGAACGGAATGGTGATCGCCGAGGTCAGGAGCACGGCGACGAACAGTGCGACTTCAGCCCATTCGGTATAGTAGTTCAGCGCCCGGTCCCAGATCGCCAGCGTGGCGAACAGCATGACCCATTGCGTTGCCACGAACAGCAGGATCGTCACCAGATTGTGGCGGTTCTTCAACGGGATGCGCCGGCGCCGGTCGTCCTCGTCGATGCCGGCGATGAGTTCCTTGTCGCGGTTCACCATGCGCGGGATTTCAAAGGCAGGCGAACCCAGAAGCCCGACATTCTCGCGCAGCGGCCCGTCGATGGGGATCATCACCTTGGTGCCGAGCAGGACGTTGTCGGCGGTGCGTCCGTCCGGCGGATAGTAGATGTTGTTGCCGAGATAGTTGCGCTCGCCGATCCTCGTCGGCTCGAGCCGGAAGGCGGAGGCGGATTTGTGCATGTTGATCATGAACAGCCCGTCCGACACCATGGTCTCGGTGCCGATCTCGCACAGAAGCGGGTTTTCGTGCTGCTGGTTGGAACCGAAATTGGAGCCGGTCTGCACCACCTTGTTGAGGTTCCAGCCGATGGCTCGCATGTAGTGCACGATGGCCGAGCTGTCGCCGGCCAGCAGGCCGAGCACGCGGGAGTTGCTCGAGAATTCGGCGACAGTCTGCAGCCAGTAGCGGAAGCCGTACAGCGTGTAGGTGCGGCCGGGCTTCAACAGCAGGCTGACCAGGCGCGGCACCAGCGTCGCCGCCAGGAAGGATGCGGCCATGTAGCCGAACAGCGTGACCGTGGTGCCGATCGCGACGACGCCGATGGTTTCCTGGTAGTCGTCGCCGACGTTTTCCCAATAGCTGTGGAATAGCAGCGGCAAGGGAGTGACGATGGCAAACAGCCCGATCAGCTGAACCGCTTCGAACAGGAAGCGCCGGATGTTGGAAGGATCGACATTGCGCACCTTGCAATAGTCGGCCGTGGTCGGCACGGCCGGCGAGCCATGCCAGCGTTCGCCGTCGGGGATGCTTTGGCCGCGGTGCAGCGAGGACGAATGGCCGAGCTGGGCGCCATCGCCGATCCTCGTGTCGATGTCGAGCGTCGAGCCGACGCCGACGAAGGCATCGCGGCCGATGGTCAGCGGCCCGGTGTGGATATAGCCGGACTGCGCCCGGAAGCCGAGGATCATCGATTCCTTGCGCAGGATGGTGTTGGCGCCGATCGAGATGAGATCCGTGCAGACGGGCACGGATTTCGATTCGATGACGGCGTTCTTGCCGAGCCTGGTGCCGAGAAGCTGCAGATAGATGCTGTAGAGCGGGCTGCCGCGGAACAGCACGACCGGCGCGGTGCGGATCAACGTCTTGACCACCCAGAAGCGGAAGTAACGCACGCCCCAGATGGGAAACGCCTCGGCCTTCCAGCGGCCCACCAGCACCCATTTGGCGATGACGGCAAAGCCCGACATGCCGAAGAACACGGCGGCCGAAAGCGCCACGCACCTGATGTACAGCTGCAGCGGATCGTCGAGCGCGTCATACATCCAGTTGAGGCCGTCATTGACCGCCCACAGGGCGCCATAGCTGTAGAGCGCGTAGAACAGAAGCTGTGCGGCGCCGCAGGTCCAGTAGGCGAAATTCGAGGCCCGGCGGGTGAGGACGGGCTCGTTGGTGGCCGTCGTCATCTCGTCCGCCACGCCCAGATGCAGCGCGAGCCGCGCCACGGTCGGGTGGAGATAGATGTCGCGCATCGACGCCGTCGCCCATTCCTTCCTGGTGCGCAGGCGCGCGCAGAAATGCGCCATCAGCAGCGAGTTGGCGCCGAGATCGTCGAAGAAATTGTCCTCGACGGACACTTCCTCGAATTTCAATACGGCGGCCAGTGCGTCGGCCAGGAAACGCTCGTCGTCATTGGCGGGCGCGACCATGGCGCGATCGCCCGAAAGCCGCACACTTGTCGGCTTCGGCAGCTGGCGCAAATCCACCTTGTTGGAAACCGTCATCGGGATGGCCGGCAGTTCCTCCAGATAGGAGGGCACCATGTAGTCGGGCAGGCGCCGCTTCATCGTCCTGGCGAGGTCCGCGCGCGAGATCGCCGGTTGGCCGACCTTTGGAGCGTAATAGGCGACGAGTTCGACGCGGCCGGGCTCGATCTCCCAGGTGGTGACGGCGGCCTGGGCGATTTCGGGCTGGTCGAGCAGCACCGCCTCGATCTCGCCGAGCTCGATGCGGTAGCCGCGGATCTTCACCTGGGTGTCGATGCGGCCGGCATACTCGATCTCGCTTTGGTCGTTGATGCGGCCAAGGTCGCCCGTCCGGTAGATGCGCTTCGACGGGTTGTTCGGCAGGCCGACGAAATCGGCGATGAATTTCTGTTCGGTCAGGTCGGGCCTGTTGAGATAGCCGACCGCGAGCCCGATGCCGGCAATGCCGATCTCGCCCAGTTCGCCCGGCTCGGCAAGCTGCGGCAGCGAAGCGTCGAGAATGACGATCGAGTAGGTCGGTAGCGGCGCGCCGATGGTGACGGGGCTGTTCGGCGTCAGCGCGCCCATGGTGGCGGTGACGGTCGCCTCGGTCGGGCCATAGGTGTTGAGGATCTGCCGCCCCGGCTTCGACCAGCGCACCACCAGATTGTGCGGGCAGGCCTCGCCGCCGACCAGCAGCGTGCGCAGGCTGGGCACATCCGACGTCATCGACGACAGCAGCGTCGGGCTGCAGGCGATGCAGGTGATGTCATGGAGCCGCAGGAAATCGGCCAGCTCCTCGCCCACCAGCGGCATCTGGCCCGGTGCCGGCACCACCGTGGCGCCGGCGACGAACGGCACCCAGATCTCTTCGGAGGAAAAGTCGAAGGCGATGGTCATGCCCTGGTAGACGCGATCGCCCGGCCGGTAGCCGTAGGAGGCGGCGGCGACGCGGATGAAATTGACGAAACTCTGGTGCTTGATGACCACGCCCTTGGGCTTGCCTGTGGTGCCCGAGGTGTAGAGGATGTAGCAGGTGTCGTCCGAAGTCTTCGCATTCGGCTTCAGCGGCGCGTCGGATTGCTTGGAGATCTCGGCGGCCGCGCTGTCGATCAGCAGATGCGGAACCGGCAGCTGACCGGCGCGCGACGCATAGGCGGCGATGGTGACGATCAGGCTGACGCCGGCGTCTTCGATGATGAGCGCCATCCGCTCCTCGGGAAAAGCGGTGGCCAGCGGCACGAAGGCAGCACCTGCCTTCATCACCGCGAGCAGCGCGACATAGGTCTCCGCCGAGCGGTCGAGGAGAAGCCCGACGCGGTGGCCCGGTCGCACGCCGCGCTTGACCAGCAGGCGGGCGAACTGGTTGGCCCGGCTGTCCAGTTCACGATAGGTCCAGACACGCCCGTCGGAGATCACCGCCGGCAGCGCTGCAAACATTTCGGCGAGCTGTTCGAAGACGGTGTCGAGCCGCTCGACGGGGAGGCCGTGCCGGGCAAAGTCGGCGCCCGTCAGGATTTGCCCGCGCCTGGCTGTCGCGGGGGCCGTTTTTACCAGCGCATCGACATCTGCCGGGCCGCTTTCCAGCCCCGATCGTTCCGCGTCCAGTTCGGCGATGTCGACACCGTGATCCATTTCCATACTTTCCCGTCCAGGCCGGGCATCGCCCGGCACGGCCATTTTTCCAGTTGTTGTGGGATGCTTATGCCATCCGATCTTTTCGCCAGTTTTTCCGAACTGTTGAATATTGTTTCTGAACTGTGTCTGGGCGCTCTTTTGAGCCTCCCTTGGCGGCTCTCGCCGGGCGCGCTCGGCGGCACGCGAGGGCGTGCACCCGGCGTTTTTCTGGAACCAGCCTTGAGGCCCCGCATTCTATGAGCAGGGACTTAAGGAGCGTGTGGTGAAAGCGGTTTTGGGACTGGTCTGCGGCTTCGTGCTGACCCTTGCGGTCTTCGGCAGCGGACTGGGCTTCGCCGCTTGGCTGCTTGCCGCGAAGCCGCCGCGCCAGGCAACGGCTACTGTCAGCGTGGCGGAGCTGTGGACCAAGAAGGCGCGGCCGGTGAACAAAGCCGGGCAGGGCCTCGAACGCCTGCCGGCCAAACAGTCCGCGCCGCCCGACATCCCCGCCAAACCGCAGGAAACACCACCCGACCCCACCGTCACCGGCGCCATCGCGCCCAAGACGACCGGATTGCCGCCTCCGCATCTCGCCTGGTGCGCCAGCCGCTATCGCTCCTACCACGCGGACGACAACAACTATCTCTCCTACAGCGGGCAGCTGCGCCCCTGCATCTCGCCCTATCTCGAAGCCGCCGGCCAGCTCGTCCAGCCCACTGCCGACGATGGCGACGAAAACGGCGCCGGCCTGGGGGTCTACGCTGCCGACGATGGCGGCGAAGCACTTTCGGCCGACCATGTCGATTACTGCTTCAGCCGCTACCGCTCCTATCGCCCGGAAGACAACTCCTACCAGCCATACTCCGGCGGGCCGAGACGGCAATGCCAGTAGAGCCCGCGCGCCGCAGGCAGGCGATCCGATCGCGCGGATTTTCCGGAGCGTTCGCATTGGCGCGACGTTCAACCCTGACCTAAGGAGGACTGACCATGAGCGACGACCGGGACGACAGAATTCGTGAGCGCGCCTACCAGATCTGGGAACGGGAAGGCCGCATGCAGGGCGACCCCGAACGGCACTGGCACCAGGCCGAGGCGGAGATCGACCGCGAGGCGGCCCTGCCGCTGACGGCGGACGATGCGCTGCCTGAGACTGGCGAGGTCGCCAGCACCGACGTGCTGGAGGTCGAGGCGCTGGCGGTGCGCACCGGCATATCGGGCGACGAGGCACAGGAACTGCTCGACCGCTTGGGCAACGACCGCGCCGCGGTGGAGCAAGCCGCCCGCAGCCTCAAGGCCAAAAGGCGGCGAAACCCCGATGAGGGACTGGCGAAATGATCGGAGGCTGAAGGACAGAAATACCGTTGCGAGGGCTGGCCGGTCACCCAGCCCGAAAGCCCGCGCCTCTGGCGGAGGACGCGGGCCGATCGGACGGCCGATCTTCGGCAGGCGATGGAGGGCACCACCTGCCGCACAGATCAACAATTAGCTATGGCTAATGTTCCGTCAAGTTGGATCTGAATTTACTTTCGTTGAAATGTTGGCCTCCACCGCAATTGCGCCGCTGGCTGTTGGTCGGGAATGCACGGGTCCGGCGGGCAGCTGGTGCTGACGTCGATAGGAATTTTTTCTTGACGGGTGAGGGCAGCTATGCTACATTTCTGCCTATGGTGCTGATTTGCGCCAGTGTCCCGCCGCACAGTCGGGTTTTTTGCGTTTTGGCTGGCGCTGCGCCAATTTTCAACGTTGCCAGCGCGAGGTGATCGTAGTTGCGCAACATCGCGAGCACAGAATACCCGGCCCTATCGTGAAGCGTTACGGCGACCCAGCAGCAGAGCGATGCCCAAAGCCGGAAGCGTCGCCATCGCGACGGCGAAGAAGACGAATTGCAGCCCGGCCGACGCGGCGACCAAGCCGAGCGCTGGACTGCCGAAGCCGAGCGCCACGTCGAGGAAGACGGTGTAGAGTCCCATGGCTAGGCCGCGGCTGCGCGACGGAAGATGGCTTACTGCCTCGGCACCGAGACCGGGATAGACCAGCGAGTAGCCAAGGCCAGTGAGACCCGCTCCAATTGCGGCGACAACAGGCCCGGTCGCAAGCCAGATCAGCATCAGCCCTGCGGCCTCGACGGCGACGAAGATCACAGCGACGCGTGCGCCCCCAAGCCTGTCGGGCAGGTGGCCGAAGCACAGCCTTGCCACGATCAGCGCCGCGGCATAAGCCGTGAAGGGAAGCCAGATCGGCTGCCATCCCCGTTCGGCAAAGAGCAACGCGGCAAAGGCCAGGATCGCGCCATAGCCGAGGCTGCTGAAAGCTGCTCCCACTCCGGGAAGCCAGACCGCTTGAGCCACGCTCGTCCATGACTGCGGCACGCTGCTCGCGGCGGTGCTGGTGCCACGCATCGGCAGGATGGCAAGCAGCGTCGCAAGCGGCAGGACGATGGTCGCGAGTGCGATCGCGGTGAAACCGCTCGCCGCATAAAGCGCAGATCCGACCGGCGCTCCAAGCGCGAGCGCCGCAAACATCGCCGTGCCCACCCAGGCTATGACTTTTCCGGAGTTCTGTCCGCCCGCAAGGGAGAGGCCCCAGGCGACGCCGCCGGTGATGATGAAGCTCTCCGACGCGCCCAATACCGCCCGGCCGGCGAAGAGCGCCGATGCGGACGCTACCGGCCGGTCGAGCAATGCCAGTGAGCCGAGGTAAAATAATCCCGCCAGGGCAGCGGCAATGAGGCCGACGACGACGGCCCGCTTGCCGCCGCGCCCATCGGCATAGTTTCCGGCCCCAATGCGCGACAACATCGAGGCGACGAACTGGCTGCCCGTCACCAGTCCGACCGCGAAGGGGCCGAAGCCGAGTTGCTGATGAAGATGCAGCGGCAGGACGGGTAGCGCCAAGCCGATCAGAAGGAAGCCGGCGAAGACAGCCGCCATGATTGGCACCAGTTCCGCCATCGCTCCATTTCGGTCTGAAGTCCCCGCCACTTTGGCCATCGGCAACACCTTGAACCCAACAGTTCAGATCAGTAGCGTTCGTAGGTCACACGCCAGCCTTCGGCCGGATTGTCCGGCGTGAGGACCAGTTTGTTGTCCGAGACTTCGAATTTGCGTTTCATGCTCTTCCCGACAAGGTTGCGGACTAGGGAGGACTCGATCGTGATGACGAAGGTCTTGTCCTGGTCGTTGATGGCGACGGGCCCGTAATAGGCTTCGTAGCCATTCGCTGTGTAAGGCGTGTCCGGCGCCTTGGCGTCGGGGTTCTGGGCCTGCACCGAGAGGGAGCCGGCCTCGGTGAAGATGACCTGGCCGGAATACGGCACTGGCTTGAGGTTTCCCTCGGCACCGGCCTCGAGCGACCTCATGCGCCATGCGCCAATGATCGGGGACTCTTGCGAGAACGCCGGCGTGGCGACGGAAAGCGCAAGCGCAAGGGCGGCGATCTTCGATCTCATAGTCATATGTCGTTGTTCCTTTTCTGATTTGGCGGGGGGCGGACAGGCCGTCCGCCCAATCTTCGCTCACACGGAAAGCATGACCTTGATGGCACGCCGCTCGTCCATGGCGCGGTAGCCTTCAGCGACCTCTGCCAACGGCAGCTTGAGGTCGAAGACCTTGCCGGGCTTGATCCTGCCTCGCAGTACACGGTCCATCAGGTCGGGCAGGAAGCGGCGCACTGGCGCTGGGCCGCCCATCATGCGCTTTTGGCCGAAGAATAGTTTTTGGCCGTCGAAGCTCACGCCATGCGGCACGCCGACATAGCCGATGGTGCCGCCGGGACGAGAGCAGGCCAGCGCCTGGTCGAAGGATTCTCCCGTGCCGACGCATTCCAGCACGGAGTCCGCGCCGACGCCCTTGGTGAGTTCCTTGATGCGCGTGACGCCTTCCTCGCCACGCTCGGCCACAATGTCGGTGGCGCCAAACTCGCGGGCGAGCTTTTGGCGGCTGGCGTGCCGGCTCATGGCGATGATGCGCTCGGCGCCCATCTCCTTGGCCGCAAGCACGCCCATCAGGCCGACCGCACCGTCGCCGACCACCACCACCGTCGATCCTTCTCGGACCTCGGCCGCGTCGGCCGCATACCAGCCGGTGCCGAGCACATCGGACACAGCCAGCAAGTCAGGGATGAGTTCGGCCGGCGGCACCTCGGCGGTGGCGACCAGTGTGCCATCCGCCAACGGCACGCGAGCGTAAGGCGCCTGCGCGCCCGACATGAATTCGCGCTGCACACAAGACGACTGGAAGCCGAAGCGGCAATGCGGGCAGGTATTGTCGGAAAGGCAGAACGACCCGACGACGAACTGGCCGGGACGGACCGTGCGCACCTCTGCGCCGACCTCGACGACGATACCACAATATTCGTGGCCCATGTGCATCGGGCCGTCGACCGGCTGCAGCCCGCGATAGGGCCACAGGTCCGAGCCGCAGATGCAGCTTGCCGAGAGCTTGATGATTGCGTCCGTCGGCCGCATGATTTTCGGATCGGCGATTTCCTCGCAGCGGATGTCGCCCGGTTTGTGAAGAATGGTTGCGATCATTTTGGTTCCTTTCGAGTGGAGAGAATCAAGCGCCGTAGTCGGCGTCGCTGACATGTTCCAGCCAGTCCACGACCTTGCCGTCCTTGACCTCCTGGAGGGCAATGTGGGTCATGGCGGTCAGAGGCGACGCGCCGTGCCAGTGCTTCTCGCCGGGCGCGAACCAGACGACGTCGCCGGCACGGATTTCCTCGACCGGACCGCCCTCGCGCTGCACGCGGCCAAGGCCGGAGACGACGATCAGCGTCTGGCCGAGCGGATGCGTGTGCCAGGCGGTGCGGGCGCCAGGCTCGAAGGTCACCTGTGCGCCTTGGACTCGCCCGGCATCGAAGGGATTGAAGAGTGGATCGATCCGCACCGTTCCGGTGAACCAGTCAGGTGGTCCCTTGCCGGAAGGCCTCGTGCCAGCGCGAAGAATGTCCATGGTGATCTCCTTTGCGTCCTCAAATGCGTTCGATGCGAAGCGGGAACTCGCCGCGAATGTGCAGGGCCTGCTCGCCCTCATCGAAGCGGCCGATCCTGATCAGCCCGGGATGGCGATAGTCGGCGTGGAACATGGCCAGATTGCCCCAGGGCATGAAATAGCACAGGTCGTAGGGCTGCTCGTTGGCGAACGGGCCACTTCCCTCCTCAGTCAGCTTGCGCGGCAGATAGGCGATCTTCTCGTTATGCGCGTAGTCCTCGATCTTGAGGTCGAGCGGCAGCATGGAGAAGAAGTCGCGCGCTGAGGGATTGTCGTAGAGCGTGGCGGTCATGATGCGGCCGTTGAAGGCCATCCTGATCTTCATGTCGGTTGGCTCCTGGCTGATCGAGGCTTTGCCTTCTTGGCTGGCGGCTGCGCGAGGCAGGGCCGCGACCGCGAGCGCGGCGCCGAGCAATGTCCGGCGGCTGAGCGGCGCACGCTCGATGGTCATGGCAAAGACTTCCGGGTCATATGCGATGCGGCAAGGGCGGCGAGCGCCGATCCGCTGAGCAGCACTGCGCCTAGAGTGAACGCTCCCCACCAGCCGACTGTATCGAAGAGCGTGCCGCCGATTGCGGCGCCGCCGGTGATGGCGAGCTGGATGACGGCTACCTGCAACCCGCCGCCGGCCTCTGCGTCGTCCGGCAGCGTTCGGCTGAGCCACGTGCCCCAGCCAACGGGCGCGGCCGTGCCGAAGAAGCCCCAGGCAACCAGCAGCAGTGTTGTGGGACCCGGGAGTGCACCGAAAGCGATGAGTGCAGCGGCCAGCGCGGCCATGACCAGCGGGATAGCGATGAGGATGCTGAACAGGCGCGTGCGCAAAAGCCGGCCGACGCACCATGTGCCGAGCACCCCCGCCAGCCCCATCGCCAGCAGGACCGCCGAGAGGGCAGCGATGTCGAGCCGGGTGACGCTCTCGAGGAAGGGCCGAAGATAGGTGAAGAGCGCGAACTGGCCCATGAACAGCATCATGATCGACGCCATGCCGATGGCGACTGAAAGACGACCGAGCAGCGCCAGCGGATTGCCAGGACGCTTCCTCCGGCGCGGGGGCAGCGCCGGCAGGCTGGTCCACTGCCAGGCCAGCGCCAGGAGCCCAAACGGCACGACGAGGAAGAAAGCGCCGCGCCAGCCGACATAGGCGCCAAGAAAGCTGCCCAGCGGCGCCGCGATGGTGGCCGCAATGGCATTGCCCGCGTTTAGCATGGCGAGACCCTTCGGAACCATGTCTTGCGGCACGAGGCGCATGACGATCGCGGTCGACATCGACCAGAACCCGCCGATCGCGATGCCGAGCAGTGCCCGGCCGACCATGAGGAACGCGTAGTTCGGCGCGAAGGTCACAGCCAAACCGGACACGATGAGGAGGAGGGTGAAGCCAGTCACGACCAGTCGGCGGTCGATGCGGCGCGTGAGACCGGCGACCAGCAGGCTGGTCACGACAGCGAAAACGCCCGAAATCGAGATCGCCTGTCCCGCGTGGCCCTCGGTGATGCCGAGATCGGACGCTAGCGGCGACAGCAGGCTGACCGGCATGAATTCAGACGCGATGAGCACGAAAACACACAGCGCCATCGACAACACCGCGCCCCATGCGGCGCGGTCTTCAACAAGCCTTGTGTCGTACGTCGTTTCCACAATTGGCATCCTTGCAAGGCGACCGGGTGGATCAGCCGCCAATCCCTGTCGCGATGCCAGAAGATATTGCAGAGGAACCCATTTTATTAGGCTAAGTAATCCGCATGGACTTATCTGTTCGTGATATAAATGCCCAACGGAAGGTGCCCTATGCAGCGCGACGGCATGAAGGATCTGCTATGGTTCGTGGCGGTCGCGCGGGAGCGCAGCTTCACCAAGGCGGCGGCCAAGCTCGGAACCTCGCAGTCGACCCTGAGTTCGACAATCAAGGAGCTTGAAGCTCGTCTTGGCGTCCGTCTGCTGACACGTACGACGCGGAGCGTCGCACCAACCGAGGCCGGCGAGCGACTTTTCCAGTCTCTTGTTCCCCGCTTCGAGGAAATCGAAGCCGACCTTGCAAGTCTGGTGGCCTTTCGCGACAAGCCCTCCGGAACGGTCCGTATCACGCTGTCCGACCATGCGCTCCAGACGACCGTCTGGCCGAAGCTGCAGCCCTTGCTCAGCGACTATCCTGACGTGTGCGTCGAACTCTACAGCGACAACGGCATGAAGAACATTGTGGAGGAGCGCTTCGACGCGGGCGTGCGGCTAGGTGAGAGCATCGACAGGGATATGATCGCGGTTAGGATCGGGCCGGATTGGAGGCTCGTGGCCGTGGCTTCGCCGGAGTACTTTTCCCGCCATCCGGTTCCGACCGCGCCCCAGGACCTGGTCGATCATGACTGCATCAATATGCGGCAGGCGACGTTCGGCGGATTATATGCCTGGGAATTCGCCAAGCAAGGCCGCGACCTTCGTGTGCGGGTGGAAGGCCAGCTCACCTTCAATTCGTCCATCCCCATGATCGAGGCTGCGATAAGCGGTTTCGGGATCGCCTATGTCCCGGAAAACCTCGTCAGCCACCATATCGCCACGGGATGCCTTAGGCTCGTGCTTGACGATTGGAGTCCGCCATTTGCTGGCTATCACCTGTACTACCCGAGCAGGCGACAGCTCTCGCCTGCGATGGCGATGATCGTCGACGCGCTTCGTCATCGCATCTGACCCCCAAGACTGTGCATTGGCAAATGGGGTCCCGCGCGCAAAGCTTTCGTGGCGCGCTGCTGCCTCAAAAACCCGCAGCGCATTGAGTGAAAGGAAACGGATCGACTGTCACTGCCTTGGCGTTGGCTGACCTTCCAACTTCTCGCAAATTGGCCCTCATCCCCCTCCCATTAACCTTTCATTAACCATCCTCCCGCTAGCGTTTACCTCTCAGTAAGGATTCGCCAGCCGTGACTTTTGCCGCTCCCCTCGAGGCCAAATCCATTCGCTTTCGCGCCCGCTCCTTCGTCGCTTTCACGCTGACGCCGGAGGCGCCTTTGGACGTGTGGCTGGAGGGGCTGGATCACTGGATCGGCAACTCGCCCGGCTATTTTGCCGGCCGCCCGGTGGTGCTTGATCTCAACACCTTGAAGCCTGATGTCGCCGCGATCGAATCGCTGGTCGGCGTGCTTGGCCATCGCGGCATCCGCATCTACGCCATCGAGCTCGACGGCCACACCGCACTCGAGCCCAACCTGCCGCCGGTGCTGGTTGGCGCCAAGGAGGCGACGACGGATGGGTTGCTGCCCCGCGAGGCGCGGGCGGAGGGTTTCGACAAGGCCGAGGGCAAGGCGCCTGAACAGCACGCCGATGCGGGCAGCGCGGGCAAGGCCGGCGACGGCAAGGCTGGCGCAAGCAAGGCGGACGATGGCGAGCCGCAGGTTGCGCAGGAAGCATCCGGCACGCTGATGATCAAGGCGCCGATCCGCTCCGGCCAGGCGATCGTGCATCCGCATGGCGATGTCATCGTGCTCGGCTCGGTCGCGTCCGGCTCGGAGATCATCGCGGCGGGCTCGATCCATGTCTATGGCACGCTGCGCGGGCGCGCTTCGGCGGGTGCGCTGGGCAACAGGGGCGCGCGCATCTTCTGCCGCAAGAACGAGGCCGAGCTTTTGGCGGTCGACGGCTGGTACGTCACCGCCGAGGAGATGGAAGGTGTTTCGCGCGGCAAGCCGGTGCAGGCGTTTCTCGACGGCGAGAGCCTGCGCGTTTCGACGCTGAGCTGACATTCGTTTCGATATTGGGGCGGCCGAGCCGGCTGGCCAAGAACAACAAATGAACAACAACGGAGGCTTTTCAATGGGCAAGGTAGTGGTGGTCACCTCGGGCAAGGGGGGCGTCGGCAAGACGACCTCGACGGCGGCCCTTGGTGCCGCGGTCGCCAAGACCGGCAAGAAGGTGGCGCTTGTCGACTTCGACGTCGGCCTGCGCAACCTCGACCTGATCATGGGCGCCGAGCGGCGCGTGGTGTTCGACCTCGTCAACGTCATCCAGGGCCAGGCCAAGCTCTCGCAGGCGCTGATCCGCGACAAGCGGGTGGAGACGCTGTTCCTGCTGCCGGCCTCGCAGACGCGCGACAAGGATGCGCTGACCGAAGAGGGCGTCGGCGAAGTCATCGACAAGCTGCGCTCGGTGTTCGACTACGTGTTCTGCGACAGCCCGGCCGGCATCGAGCGCGGCGCGCAGCTCGCCATGCGCTTTGCCGACGAGGCGGTCATCGTCACCAATCCGGAAGTCAGCTCCGTGCGCGATTCCGATCGCATCATCGGCCTGCTCGATGCCCGCACTTTGCGGGCGGAACAGGGCGAGCAGATCGCCAAGCATGTGCTGGTCACACGCTATGACGCGGCGCGTGCGTCGCGCGGCGAGATGCTGTCCATCGACGACGTGCTGGAAATCCTGTCGGTGCCGCTGCTCGGCATCATTCCGGAAAGCCAGGATGTGCTGCGCGCCTCCAACCTCGGCTCGCCGGTGACGTTGTCGGAGCCGCTCAATTCTGCTGCCAAGGCCTATATCGACGCCGCCAGGCGGCTCGAGGGCGAGGAATTGCCTGTCATCGTGCCCTTCGAACGCAAGGGTTTCCTCGATCGTCTTTTGGGAAGGAGGGCGGCATGAACCTGCTCGACATCTTCAAGCGGCGCTCCAGCGCGCCGGTGGCGCGCGAGCGGCTGCAAGTGCTGCTTGCCTATGAGCGCCGCAACCGCAGCCAGCCCGACCTCGTCTCCATCCTGCGCGAGGAGATCATGGCCGTTATCGCCAAGCATGTGCAGATCGACCAGGACTATCTGCAGGTCTCGATGGACCGCGGCGAGACCATGTCGACGCTGGAAATCGACATCCAGATCCCCAACAAAAGCGCCGTGCCGATGGCCATGGCGGGGTGACTTTACCTTCCCCCTTGTGGGGGGCCGAAGGACGGGCGAGACCGGTGGCTCGCCCCGGCAAGTCGATCCGCAAAGCGGATCGGGGTGGGGGTTGGCGCCAGCACCCCCACCCGGACCTGCGGTCCGACCTCCCCACAAGGGGGAGGTGGGGAGCCCAGTCCGCTCCCTCCGCGTGTGGAGCGGCATCGCCTGCCATCATTAGGACGTTGATAAGCATTTGGTAATAAAAAGCCGGAAATGAGATGCTGGCTCGATTTGACATGCGCAATGCTGTCGTTCTCGGCGGAGCCATGACATGCGTATCAAGAGCCAGATCATTCTCTCCATGGTGGCCGCCGCGGCCCTGATCGGGCTGGTCGGCGGCGTTGCGATCTTTACGCAGATAGCGGCGACCAAATCGTTGGGGTTGACCGAAGCGACCAACGTCGCGCGGGAATTGGCCGACACCATCGTTTTCAAATCATCCGATGGGACGCCTTCGCTGCTCGAGCGGCCCGAGGCGCTCAAGCAATTCATGGAGCACCAGCACCGCCGCCTGCACCGGGATTTCCTGGTCCTCGACAACAACAAGACCATCCTTGCCCATGCCGCCGACGAAGAGCACCAGGTCGGCGACAAATTCGGTCACGACCCCGGCAACGAAATAGGCCAGACCTTGGCGGACGGCATTCCGCGCAGATTTGTCGACCCGGAGGAAGTGAACGCCATACTGGCCGTTCCGATCGAAAGTCCCGAGGATACGATCATCGGCGCCGTGCTGCTGGAATATGACCCCGTTCTGCAGGCCGCCGAACAAAGCACCAACAGCCTGCTCTGGCTGGTTGGCCTCAGCGCGACGGCCGCCGTGCTGGTCGCGGTCGGCTTCGCATGGCTGCTGCTCCGTCGTTTCAGCTCTGGCCTCGGGGACATGATGCGCGGCATGGAAGCGCTGGCGAAAGGCAACGCCATGACGCGCATCAGCCACGCCCGCAACGATGAATTCGGGCAGCTGGCCCATGGCTTCAACACGATGGCGGACCAGCTTGCATCGGCGCGTGCGCATGTCGAGGACATCGTCGAAACGGCTGCCGAAGGCATCGCGGTTCTGAACGGCGACGGCCGCGTCGCCAGCGCCAATCCAGCGGCGGCAACGATGATCGGGCGGCGCGCCGACAAGATCGTCGGGCAGCAATGGGATTCGGTGCTGACGGTTCGCGACCCCAGAGGCGGTGCGTTCGCCGCTGGCGCTTCTCCCATCGAAATGGCGTTAGCCACGGGCCGGCAACACCAGGGCGAAGTGCGCCTGACCAGATCCGACGGCTCGCATCTGCCGGTCATCGCCAGTTGCAGTCCGCTCAGCAGATCCGAAGGCGGCCTGGTCCTCACGCTCAACGACATCAGCGAGCTGCGCCGCGCGGAAGGAGTGGTCAACGAGCGTGCCGATCAGCTGGCGCTCCTCAACCGCGAACTGCACGACAAGTCCGAAACCACGACTCGTCTGGTGAAGCTTGGCGAACTGCTGCAGGCCTGCGTCACCTTCCCGGAAGCGTTCTCGGTGGTCGGCACGGCCATGGCCGAGTTCCTCGGTGGCTTGAGCGGAACCGTCCACTTGACCAGCGCGTCGCGCAACCTGGTGGAAGAGATGGCGCATTGGGGCGACGTCCGCTCGAGCGCCACGCAATTCGCGCCGGAAGACTGCTGGGCGCTCAGGCGCGGCCAGGAACATGTCGCTGGCCCCGGCATGCTCACGCCGCGCTGCGCGCATATCACCGAGAACGGCAAGAAGGGCTATGTCTGCATGCCTCTGGCGGCCCAAGGCGAGACGCTGGGCATCCTTCATCTGTGCGAGCCGAATGCGGCCGAGAAGCCACAATGGCTGACTGAAAGACAGCAGATCCTGCGAGGTGTCGTCGACACGCTGGCGCTCGCCCTGGCCAATCTGCGCCTGCGCGAGACGTTGCGGCAGCAGTCGATCCGCGATCCGAACACCAGTCTGTTCAACCGGCGATATCTCGAGGAGACGAGCAGCCGCGAACTGCGCCGGATGGAGCGCTCGGGCCAGCCGCTGGTGATCATCATGCTCGATGTCGACCATTTCAAGCAGTTCAACGATACGTTCGGCCACGAAGCCGGCGATCTCGTCCTGAAGCAGGTCGCCGCCACCTTGATCGAGCACGCCAGGGATAGCGATGTCGTGTCGCGCTACGGCGGCGAGGAGTTTGCCCTGGTCATGCCGGGAAGCTCGGTCCAGGAAGGTGCCGAGCGGGCGGAAGCGCTGCGCCAGGCAATCAGGAAGCTTCATTTGACGCATCGCGGCCGAACGCTGGGCACCGTCACAGCCTCGTTCGGTGTCGCCGCCTACCCCGAGCATGGCGTGGGCTGGGCCGAATTGACCAACGCCGCGGATCACGCGCTCTACGAGGCCAAGGGTAGTGGGCGCGACCGCGTCGCCATCGCGCTGGGCAACGCGTCCGGCGAGCGACCTCCGATCCAGTTGGTACCAGCCCCGAAAAGCAGCTGAGACCGTTTGGGGTAGAGCACTCGGCCCGGCCCGCGATAGTCATCCTGCGCCTGCCAAGAGGGATCAGGCAAGTTCTCTCTGCCCTCGAGGTCTCGCGCGCGGGCTCTTCCTGAGCGGCCGCGGTCTTGCCGTCCTTCAGACCTCCACACTGTCAGAGGATCCGGCTCTTTTCGGCTGCGGCATTGGTTGTTCGGGCTATTTCAACCCCCAAATGTCCCAAATTTACCTTTGTGCCGACGGGGCTTCCCCTGCGCAAGCAGCGGATGTAAGGATATATTAGCAATTTGTTAAGTTCGAAGCGAGGTATGCGTAAGGGGAGTTTGGTGATGAACTTCAGAGGCCTGATCAAGCGTGCTGAAGACGTGGATAAAGCGATCCAGGACCTGCAGATCGATTTGGCGGACGCGCTGGATGCAAGTCTCGACGCCAACGACCTGGTGCCGTCGGAGAGCGACGATGTGCCGGATGCCCAGGCGGCAGCCGATGACGGGCCACCCCAGGCCGACGCGGCAAATGACGACAACGCCAGGAAGGCCGACGCTGCGGGCGATGCGGACAGTTCCGAAACCGCGCCACGACTGACGGCCCATACACAGACCCGGCTGGCTGCATTGAGCGCCTTCGAAGGTCTCTTCCATGACGCCAGGGACTATCTGGAGGAGATCAACGACAAGCTGTCGGAGATCGGCACCTCACACCATCTGACGCGTGAATTCCTCAACATCCTGCACAGCGACATCCTGCGCGCCAACGAGCTGGAGGTTGCCAATGCCGCCCTGGCCGCCGAACAGAGGGCGCTGTCGGAGAAGCTGCACGATGCGACGAGAAAATTGCGCGAGCGTGACGGCGCTTTCGAAGCGCTGCAGCAGCGCGAGACAAGCCTGGTTCAGGACCGGGAGACGCTTCGTGCGGCACTTGCCGCGGTAAGGCTGGAACTGGTGGAGACAGCCAATGCGAGCGCCAAACGTGAAGCGGAGTTCGGCGACATCGCCAAGCGGCTGACCGCCAGGACGGTCGAGGCCAACAGGCGCTTGCGCGAAAGCAAGATGCTGCGCGAAAAGCACGTCAATCTCTCGATCGAACTCGACAAGGCGCTGAAGCGGGAATCGCAGGCGCGCCACAGGCTCGACGAGCTCTCGACGATCCATGCCAGCGAAGCAGCGCGGCTGGCGGAGCTGCTGGCCGCGCTCGGCAAGAGCGAGAAAGAGGAGATGCGGCTCCAGAAGTCGCTCGAGGCCGCACAGGCGAAGCTGTCGGAAACGAACGAAGCAGCACGCATGATGGAAGGCGACAAGGAAGCCGAGCTGGCTCGCAGCCAGGCGGAAATGAGCGGGTTGAGCTCGGAGATCCAGAACCTGCAATCGCGGCTGGAGCAAACCTCGACCGAAAACAGCGAAGCCGCAGGCGAGATCGCCAGGCTCAAGAGCGAACTGAACGATGCCTTGGCCGAAAAGAAGATCGCCGATGAAAGATTGTCCGCGCTGACCCAGGAGAGCGAAAGCGACAAGATGAGTCTTTCCAAGGTGAACGCCAACCTTTCTCAGCTGACGCTGCAACAGGCGTCCGAACAGATACAGTTCGACGTGCAGAGGCAGGAATGCGAGGACCTCAAAGCTGAAATCGCATCGCTCAATGCCCGCATCAAGGAACTGCTGCCCTACGAGCGGCTCCACAAGGCCACCAATGGCAGGCCGCGCGAGGACGGCGTGGTCGAGATAGCCGGGGCGATGGCGAAGAAAGCACGGACGACGGGCAGGCGGCGCATGCGCAGGAATGTCGGCGCCGCTAGCTGAAGTGTGGCGCTGAAGGGCTTCAGGTGACCCGCTTCAGGTCTTTTGTGCATGGGAGGCCGGCACCTCACCCGGAGAGTAAGCCCAATGGGGCACCGGCCAGGCGGATCGACAGGTCCGCCGCACAGGCAAGGTAGCGCGCCTCGGTCCCGCACGGCATTGGTGCGATCACGGAAGGTGCCAGCGGCACTTCCCCAAGCTTCTGATTCGAACCTTTGCGACGGCCCGCCGGCCGGAGGCTGCAAACACGCCCGGGAAACGATCGCGGCCGGCCCGGTGCCTCCTCAGTCGAGCGGCTCGTGCTGATAAAGCTCGTCCATGCTGAGCGAGGCCAGGGCGCCGAAAGGGGCCTGCTTTTTCACGCGGCCGCCGCTCAGGATGACCACGTCGTCGCAGAACGAGATTGTGCTGTGGTGGTGGCTGATGACGATAGTCGTGCGGCGGCCGGCTCTCGACTTCAGGGTCTCGACGATGGCCGCTTCCGACAGCCCGTCCACCGCATTGGTGGCTTCGTCCAGGATGAGGAGATCGGGATCGCGGACCAGGGCTCTCGCCAAGGCGATCCGCTGCCTCTGTCCCGCCGACAGATTGACGCCCCTGTAGCCGACCAGCGTCTCGTAGCCCTGAGGCAGCCTTTCGATGAACTCGTGCGCTTCGGCCAGTCTTGCGGCGGCCTCGGCGTCGCCGGCTGTCGCCGTATCCTGCCCGTAGGTTATGTTTTCAAAAATGCTGCCATCGACCAATTCCAGTTCCTGACTGGCCAGGGCGATGTGCCGTCGCCACTGGCTGGCGTCGATCCCGTCGAGCGGCGATCCATCGACGAGGATGCTGCCAGTGTCCGGTTCGACGAAGCGGCACAGGAGATTGACGATCGTCGTTTTGCCGGCGCCCGAGCGGCCGATCAGCGCCGTCGAGCGGCCGCCGCGGATTTCGAATGTCGCCGCATGCAGCACGACCTCGCGCCGGTCCGTACCGGAATAGGTGAATGTCACATCGTCGAACTTGATGCCCTGGCGCAGGCCGTGGAACGGCTCGTCGCCTTGCGGCGGTTGCGGCTTGCCGGCGGGATCCAGCAGCCATGTCACCTCTTCGAGCGATCCGCTCAGGCCCTGCAGCTGGCTCCACGACCCCTGCAGGGCCCGCATATGCGGCTGCAGCCTGTAGAGCAGGATGACGAAGGCGATGATCAGCGGGAAACTCACCTGCGCCAGCCAGGCGCCGATCACCACCGCCAGGAACAGCATGGCGTGGAGAACCTCCGTCAGCGGCGGCAGCGCTCCCTGGCGCACGAGCAGCGCGAAGGAGGCGCGGCGAACCGCATCCGACGCCGTGTCGAATATCGCCTTTTCCCGGTTCTCCTGTCCGAAGATGCGGATCAGCCGTCCGGCATGCACAAGGTGAAGCATCTGCGAGGCGAGGTGGCCGTTGCGCGAAGCGACGCTGCGGCTGGGCTCCTTCAGATTGGCAGAGAGGATGGCGTGCGCGATCTGGACGAGCGCCAGTCCGAGCGTGACCAGAAGCGTCATGCGCCACGAAAGCAGCAACAGGAAAGCCAACAGGATGATGGCGGCCGATGCGCTGACGATGGCCGACAGCATGATCTGGATCGCATCGGAGGCCCGCCAGGATTCGTTGGAGATGATGTTGAGCAGGCGTCCGGGGCTTTGCCGCAGGAAGAATGGGTAGCCGACCCGCAACAGCTGCTCCGACAGGGCGCTGCGGATCGAATGGCTTGCCTTGCCGGAGATGAAGGTCGTCAGCAGCGTGTTGGCGAAGGCGAAGACGTTCTTCAGGATGATCGAGCCGAGGATGGCGACCGAAATGACGATCAGCCGGTCGCGCTCGCTCAAGCCCGATCCGACATGCTGGAGGACAGCGGAGAAGCCGCCCATTCCGGCCGCATCCCCATGTCCCATGATGATGCCCAGCAACGGGATGATCAGGCCGATGCCGAACCCTTCGAGGACGGCGCTGAGCAGGCCGAGTACCACCACCGCCGGAAGCAGGCGCAGTTGCCGCTTTCCGAACGCCCGGAACAGCATCGGCAGGCTTGGCGGCAGCATCGGCATTATAGCGTTTCACCTCGCCTGGGCATTGGCTTGCTGATCTTGCCGCACTGGCTCGGCCCGCGGCCGTCTGGCCAGAAGGAGAACCGCGAACCTGGCCGCGCCGAGCAAATTCATGGCGACGATCGGCCAGTGCGGCAGGTTGAGTTCACGATCGAAGGCGGGTCCTCCCGCCAATTCCCTGATAGCCCCTCTTGCGGCCCAGTAGAAATGGCGAAGCAGCCAGGGCGCATGGCGAATATGCTTCAGGCAGAGCCCGCCATTGCCCAGGCTGTAGTCGCGGTGGAGCTTTTCGATGGCTTTGCGATCCCGCCGGCCATGATGATGGAATATCGTCATATCAGGCACATACTCGACTGCGATGCCGAGCAGCATCGCGCGCACGAGATAATCGGTATCCTCGGCCGACCGCAATGGTCCGCCGGCGCCGAAGCGTTCGTCGAAATAGCCGATGCGGGCCGCGACGTCGCGGTGCATCGTCATGTTGCAGCCCAGCACGAAACCGCCGGGATGAACATCTGGCGTCAGCCGCTCGCGCGCCCACGACCGCTTGATGGTGAACGGCAAATCCCTGGCATCGCCAAGCTCGACACGTCCGCCCCGGATGAGCCATTGTTCCCCGGACGCATAGTGTCGCTCCAGATCGCGCAAATAGTCGCGATGGACCGCGCAGTCATCGTCGACGAAGACCAGCACACGGCCGCGCGCGCGCCGCAGCCCGGCGTTGCGCGCGGCCGCCAGTCCGGGGCGCGGCTCGCAGACCGGCGTGAACGGAATGTCCGACGCAGCGGCGATGCTGGCCAGGCGTTCGGCCGTGCGGTCGCTCGAACCGTTGTCGACGACCACGAGTTCGGCGGCGAAGCCGGCATGTGCGCAGCACGCGGCTTGCACCGACTTGATACAGGCATCGAGCACGGCGACGCGATTGCGCGTGCAGATGATGAAGCTGACTTCCGGCGCCGCTCGTTCCGGGCGGGGACCGGCCGGGGCAGGGCCAAGCGCCGTCGAACGATCGCGCTGCAGAGGTTGGTTGGCTTTGACGATCATGCCCCTAACTCAACCGATGAGACGCCAGAACCGCCGCGGCGGGCGCGGATTTGAAGAAGTATGCCATGGCATCGGCTTGTCTGGCGGCCGACAGCGAGGCAAGGCTGAGCCAGGGCGCCCAGGCGCCGGGCCGCAGCGCATATTGCTCGCGGCGCCGGATGGCATTCCATTTCGCGGTCCGCGTCAGCAATTCATGCGTCAGCGCGGGCTGCTTTTCGTCGGCCACAAGCTGGTAAAGGAAATAGAACAGGTTCAGCGCGCCAGCCTCGAAGCTCGGCCGCGTCGCCGCCGGCAGCGAGCGGATTTCCTCCTCCAGCGCGACGATGAAGCTGGCCGCACGGGCGACCGTGTCGTGGCTGACCGCATCGCCGATGTCGCGCAGGTCCCGCGTGGCCTGCGCCAGGCCCTCGCGCTCGAGGTTCTCGGCCACGATGCGCAAATGCGTCCTGCGCATCTCCTTGACGTGCCGGCTGGTCACGCTTGCCTCATGGACGCGGTAGACGACCAGGTTTTCGGGCATCATGGCTGCCGGGTAGCGGCTGGCCAGCCGCCTGAAAAGATCGAAGTCCTCGGCGTGCCTGTAGGTCTGGTCGTAGTGGAGAACGCCGTCGTCGATGACCTTCCTGTTGTAGACGACCGTCGGGTGCATGAAGATCGTGAAGAACATCGCCAATACAGGGATGCGGCCGAACTGGAACACCGGATCCGGCCTGCCGATGGCGATGCGGCCGCGGATCAACATGTCGACGCCGGCGCCGCAGAAGCCCAGTTCGGGCCGCCGCTCGAACAGCGCCACCTGGCGCGACAAACGCCAGGGATAGGCGACGTCGTCGGCGTCCATCCGCGCGACCAGTTCGCCCCGGGCGAGCGCCAGCCCTTCGTTGAGCGTCGCGACAAGGCCGCGGTTTTCACGCGAGACGATCGAAATGCGGCTGTCGGCCTTTTGGCAGCGCTCGAGTATCTCGAGCGAATTGTCGGTCGAACCGTCATCGATCGCGATGATCTCCAGGCGGCCGTAATCCTGCCGCAGGATGCTTCCCAGCGCGGCGGCGAGATAGGGGCCGGCATTGTAGACCGGCAACAGGACGGAGACGAGCGGCGCGGCGGTCATCGTCTTGTATCCGTGCGCTGGAGTTCGAGCGCCGGTGTGCGGTCATCCGGCGGTCCGACGGCCGCCGTCGCGAGCCAGCCGCCATGGCTGCCCTGTGCGGGGCGGGTGCGCGCGACATAGGGAAAGTGGCGCTTGAGGCTGTTGAGCGGCCTCTCGAAAACCACCCAGGAAATCCAGGCCGCGACAATCGTGGCGGCGCCCGCGACCAGGAATCGCCCTGGCCCTTGCTCAGAGACGTTGAGCGGAATCCAGGGCTGCGCCTTGACGGCGAGCGACAGCAATATCGGATGATAGAGATAGACGCCGTAGCTGATGCGGCCGAGGCCAAGCAGCGGCGGCAGTTCGGCAAGCCTGCCCAGGATGCCGCCAAGGCCGCGCGAACAGGCGGCTACGATGACCATCAGTGGCACCAGGGGCAGGACTTCTCGCAGCACCCAGCGGGCCCATTCCAATGTCGGATCGGCGGGCTCTGGGACTAACCACTCAATCGCCAGGAATGCGGCGGCGAAGGCAGGCCAGCCCAGCCGCATCCAGTGCGGCAGGCCGGCGCCCCTAAAATGCCAGCAGGCAAGCAGCGCGCCCGAAGCCAGCGCGTCCATGGATGCCGGCGGCAGCAGGTCGCGCGCCAGCGCCGGCGTGGCAGTGATCGGCCAATAGAAGCGATAGGCCAGCGACAGTGCGATGACGGCGATGCAGATGGCCTCGAAGCGGCGGCGTGGGGCCAGCAGGACGACCAGCGGCCAGGCAAGATAGAACTGCTCCTCGATGCTCAGGCTCCAGAAATGGCCCAGCACCCAAGGGTTCCAGTTATTGTGCTGCGCATACCAGAAGTTCGACAGATAAAGCGCATGCCAGACCAGCGATCCTCTGGATTGATCCAGGTCAACCAGCCAGACGAAACCCAGGACGGCAAAATAGGGCGGGAATATCCGCAACATCCGCCTGATGTAGAAGGAGCGCAGCGCGGGGCCGGTTTCGAATTCGGTGGCCGAACGCGCCTCCAGCAGCAGGCGCGTGATCAGGAAGCCGCTCAGCACGAAAAACAGCCGCACGCCGATATGGCCCCAGAACGAAGGTCCCTCCGCGAAGAAATGGGAATACAACACCATCGTTACGGCGATGGCTCTCAACGCATCAAGTTGGATGTCACGGGCGCTTCCCATCAGCGGCTTCCGCGGCATTGATGTCCGCGACGTATCCGCCAGCCGGTCGTTTCGGGCACCAGGCGGACGAGATCCGCCAGGGCACCGGCACCGTCAAACCTTCGCTTTGCGGGTCCGATCGCGGCGAGTCCGATCGGGCCGGGCTCGAAATCGACGGACGAACAGCACAAGTTGGTCAACGTGCCGGAATCCTCCACAGCGTATGTCCAGTCGCAAACGAACCCCAAAGGAATGGTTCGGCCACCCTATTGTGCGGCGCAACACAAAAAATCTACCGGGATGAAATACTTATGTGAGCAAGCGCTAAAGATTCCTGCTTCGGCTGATTGGGAGGACGTCGTAGGCTGACGCAATAAGATAGGCCTAATCTTTTGTTAAACCAGGCGAAATTTCGGAGTCTGTGTTTTTTGCCGAGTGGATTGGCTCTGGTTACGCCGAGAAATGGGCTGGAACCATTGGCTTTGCGCGGTGCAGCATCGTCGCCGTCTTTTTCTTGCCGTAAGGCTCACTGCTCCCGAGGCAGGCATTCCGTCCAACGGGAACTCGCACGTAACGCCCCTCACACTGCCTCGAACACCACCGTCTGTTCCAGCCCGCCGCCCCGGCGGTTTTGCAGCGTCACGATGCCGCCGTAGCGCTCGATGATTTCCTTGGCGATGGCGAGGCCAAGACCGGCTCCGGGGACGGATTGCAGGCGGCCGGGGTCGACGCGGAAGAAGGGCTCGAACGCCTTGTTCAGGAGTTCCGTGGGTATGCCCGGGCCATGGTCAGATATGGTCAGCACGGCGCGATTGTCGGCTGCGGCCAGGTCGATGCGGCACGCCTTGCCATGGGTGGCGGCGTTGACGATCAGGTTGCGCAAGGCTCGGCGCAGGCCAAGCGCGCCGGCCCGCACGCAAACCTTGTCCAGGTGCCCGATCGAGACGGCATGGCCGAGCGATACCATCTCGGCTTCGATATCGCGCACCGTCTTTGCCAGGTCGACCGGTTCGACGGCGTCCTGGTTCACTTCTTCGCGCACCAAGCGGATGGCGCTATCGGCGATGCGGTCGAGTTCGTCGAGGTCGTGAAGCCATTTGTCGCGTTCGTCGTCGAGGAATTCGGCGCGCAGCCGCATGCGCGTCATCGGCGTTCGCAGATCATGGCCGGCGGCGGCGACCAGCCGCATTCGGCTTTCCATGGCGGTCCGCAGCCGCGACGAGAGCTGGTTCAGCGCATGCGCGGTGGCCTTGACCTCGGCCGAGCCCACTTCCGGCACCGCTGCCAGCACGCCGTCCGATCCGATCTTGGAGACGGCGGCCTCCAGCATCTCGAGCGGGCGGATCAGCACCGAGGTGAAATAGACCGACACCGCCGTGGCGCCGGCGACGATCAGCGAGATCCAGCCGGCCAAGACCAGCCATTCGCGCCTTGGCGGCTTGAGATGCGGCACCTCCATGATCGCCCAGCGGCGGTCAGGCAGGTGCATCGATGCGATCTGGCCGGGTTCGTCCGTCTTCTCGTTGACGACCGCCGGAAAGTCGAGGCCACGGCGGTGCAGGATGTCATTGAGCATCGCCGTTTCCGCACGAGCCACCTTGCCGCCCGCCGGATGGTCGGCGAATTGCACCCGCAGGACGTCGGGGATCGGCCCCGGCAAAAGCCGCACCACCAGTTCCATCTGTTGGGCAATCCAGGGCACGGTCAGTTCCGGCGGCGGTCCGCCGCCGCGCACGCTGATGACGGCGGCCGTCGCCAGGCCGACGACGCCGACGATCGAGGCGACCAGCAGCAGGATGAGACGGCGACGCAGCGAGTTCACGAGTGGCTCTCCACGGTGTCGACGCGCGCGGTGAGTTGGTAGCCGCCATTGCGCACGGTCTTGAACAGCGGCCCGTCGCCGGTGTCGGAAAATTTGCGGCGCAGCCGGCTCACCAGCACATCGACCGAACGCTCGAGCGGGTCGCGCTCGCGGCCTTGCGTCAGGTCGAGAAGCTGGTCGCGCGATAAAAGCCGGCCGGGGCGGTCGAGAAACACCTGCAAGAGGTCGAACTCGGCGCCCGTAAGGTCGACGGCCACGCCTTGTGCATCCGTCACCTTGCGAGTGTCCGGCTCCAGCCTGTAGCCGGCGAAGCGGTAGGTACGCGCGCGCGGGGAGGCGGGCGCCTCCTCGGGCGCCGAGCGCCTGAGCACCGCACGGATGCGGGCAATGAGTTCACGCGGGTTGAACGGCTTGCCGAGATAGTCGTCGGCGCCGAGTTCCAGGCCGATGATGCGGTCGACATCTTCTTTCAGCGCCGTCAGCAGGATGACCGGGATATGCGGCTTGCGGTCACGCAAGGCCCGGCAGATATCGAGCCCCGAGCCGTCCGGCAGCATGACGTCGAGCACGATCAGGTCGAACTGTCCCGCGCCCAGCCTCTGCTCGCATTCGCGCCGGTCCGCCGCAGCTGTGACACGAAAGCCCTGGCTGTCGAGATAGCGCTGGAGAAGCGTCCTGATCTCGCGGTCGTCGTCGACGACGAGGATATGGGGTTGTGACTGCATGACCGTGCCCTTGCCTTGGCCGCGATTATAGGGAGAGCCGCGTCCAAGCGGCACGGAAAATTGCAACTGAATGTTTCCGGCAGGCCGTGGGAAACATTCAGTTACAAATTGCCCTCTTGCGGAAACCTTCGGCAATACGCCGACGCGAAGCGGACAAACACGCTTCCTATCCTCTCATTTGTCCGAAGCATGAGAGAAAGGAACACCGTCATGCGAAGCAGACTTCTTGCGCTCGGCCTGTTTTCCGTCGCCGCAATTCACCCCGTGCTGGCGGCACAGCGCGATCCGGGTGCCGCCCCCGGCGAGCCGCCACCGGTCATGGCCCAGCAGAGTGGGGCAATGCAGGATGGACCCGATCATGGCCCGATGGCCGGACCCGGCCCGCACGGGCCGATGCGGCATGGTCCGCAGGGTTTTGGCCCGCGAGGTTTTGGACCAGAAGGCTTTGGCCCCCGCCGCATGGGTCCGCCGCCGGAATTCATGCTGGCCGCCCGGCTGGCCGCGCTCGAGATCCGCGTCGGCATCCGCTCCGAGCAGCTCGACGCCTGGCGCGACTACACCAGCGCGCTGCAGGCCGTGCTGGCGCCGCCACGGCCCGATCATGGGCGGCCCGGTGGTCCTGATAGCTCCGGCGGTCCTGAAGCGAAGGGCTCCGACTCAGCCGGCCCTGACGGCAAGCGCGATCCCTTCGCCTTCCAGGAAAAACTGGCCGACGACGTCACGGCCCGCGCGGTTTCGGCCGGCAAGCTGAAAGACGCGATCGCGGCACTGCGCGCCAAGCTGACGCCCGAACAGCTCGAAATCCTCGCTTCGGCGGAACGTCCCCACGGACCACCCCCCGGTCCCTGGGGCGGTCCGCCGGATGATGCAGCCGGCCCCCGAGGTCTGCCCAACGATGGCAGTCCGCCGCCCCAGCCCGGGAACGGCTGAGAACTCTGACCGGCTGCGCCGGCCGGCCCGGTACCCAACCCGTTCTCGGGCCGGCCGGTCTCTTTCAGGGATGGCGGGCGTATCTTCGCCATCCCTGTTTTTCAAATCATGCCCAGTTCAAATCAAACGGAAGCACGACAATGTGGGAAGCCATGATACTGCTGCGGCTGCTCGCGTCCGCCAGCCCGAGATTGTCACTCGACCATGCCGGACGCGGTCTTCCGCTGTCCGGACGCGGTCTTCCGCTGTCCGGACGCGGCCTGCCACTGGCTCTGCCGGCCGACACGCTGAAGGGCGCGATCCGCCTGCGCTTCGCCGCCTGGCGACTGTCGCTTCCGCTCTCGCAGTCGCTCGACAACCATGGACATCATGACCGCAAGATCGCGTGAACTCCGGCAAGGCGCTTGGCATGTCCTCGCTGATCGGCATAATGATGTTGGTGGGCATCGCGGCCAGCTACTCGACCTTCGAGCAGCTCCGGCCGACGAGAAGGAGCGCGACATGAGCCGCTTCGAAGCATTGCTCGTCGCCGCCCGCCGACGGGTGCGGCCTATCATCATATGGATCGGCATGCCCTCGACCAAGCGGTCCATTGCCAGCGCGTACGCAACTCCAGGGAAAGATCCAGGCCATGATTTCCAAGTCTAGCCAGCCTCGTTTTTCGGCGCGCCGTCTGGCGCCCTGGGCCGCGATGTTCGCCGCCACTCTTCTGCTGGCGGCCTGCTCGCAGGAGGGCAGCGCCCCCGCCGGCATGGGCGCGCCCGGCAAACCGGAAGTCGGTGTCGTCACCTTGCATCCGCAATCGGTGGCGATCACCGCCGAGCTGTCGGGACGCACGGCGGCCTCGCTGGTTGCCGAGGTGCGCCCGCAAGTGAACGGCATCATCCAGCAGCGCCTGTTCAAGGAGGGCAGCGAGGTGGCGGCTGGACAGCCGCTCTACCTCATCGATCCGGCGAGCTACAAAGCGTCGTATGACAGCGCGGTCGCCGCACAGCAGAAGGCGCAAGCGGCGGTGCCCACCGCACAGGCCAAGTTCGACCGTTATGCCGGTCTGTTGAAGCAGAACGTTGTTTCCAAACAGGATTATGACGATGCCGCCGCCACGCTGGCGCAGGCGCAAGCCGATGTCGCCTCGGCCAAGGCCAGTGCCGAGACGGCGCGCATCAGCCTCGACCGGACCTCGATCACCGCGCCGATCGCCGGCCGCATCGACAAGTCCACGCTGACGCCGGGTGCGCTGGTGACCGCCAACCAGGACACTGTGCTGACCACCATCCGTGCCCTCGATCCGATCAATGTCGACGTCACACAGTCGAGCACCAACCTGCTCAACCTGCGCCAGGCGATCTCGGAAGGGCGGCTGAAGTTCAGCGGCCCCAATGTCAGCGTCAAGCTGAAGCTTGAGAACGGCACCATCTACACGCAGACCGGCAAGCTGGAATTCGCCGGCGCGAATGTCGACCAGACCACCGGCACCTTCGCGCTCAGGGCCGAATTCCCCAATCCCGACCGCCTGCTTTTGCCCGGCATGTATGTGCGCGCGCTGGTCGAGGAGGGCGTCGCCCAGAACAGTTTCCTGGTGCCGCAGCGCGCCGTCAGCCGCAACACCAAGGGTGAGGCGACCGCCATGGTCATCAATGCGCAGGGCAAGGTCGAGACGCGCGTGCTCGCAGTGCGCAACAGCGTCGGCAACAACTGGCTGGTGGATTCGGGTGTCGGCGACGGCGACCGCGTCATCGTCGAGGGCATGCAGCTGGTGCGCCCCGGCGGCGACGCGACGGGCGTCGAAGTGACGATCGACGAGACGACAGGCGAGGTCAAGGACCGCGGGCAGGGCACTTCCGCCGCGCCGGCCGCGTCCAACGCTGCCAAACCGGCGCCTGCCGCCGCAACCGGGAACTGAGCGATGTCCGTATTCTTCATCAACCGGCCGATCTTCGCCTGGGTGATCGCCATCGTGATCATGCTGGGCGGACTTCTGGCGCTCACCTCGCTGCCGATCTCGCAATATCCGCAGATCGCGCCGACCACGGTCAACATCAGCGCCACCTATCCGGGCGCCGACGCGCAGACGGTCGAGAACTCGGTGACCAAGGTCATCGAGCAGGGCATGACCGGCATCGACAATCTGGACTACATGACGGCGACGTCGACCTCGACCGGTTCGGCCTCGATCACGCTGACCTTCACCACCGCAGCCGATCCCGACACCGCCCAGGTGCAGACGCAGAACAAGCTGCAGCTGGTGCAGTCGCAGCTGCCGCAGGTGGTGCAGAGCAATGGCATCACCGTCTCCAAATCCTCGACCGGCTTCCTGATGGTCATCGGCTTCGTGTCGACCGACGGCAAGATGAACTCTACCGATCTCGCCGACTATGTCGATGCCACCGTCAACGACACGCTGAAGCGCGTCGAGGGTGTCGGCTCGACGCAGCTGTTCGGCTCCGGCTATGCCATGCGCATCTGGCTCGACCCCGACAAGCTCGCCAAATACGCCTTGATGCCGAGCGACGTGGCCTCGGCGATCGAGGCGCAGAACACGCAGGTTTCGGCCGGCCAGCTCGGCGGCCTGCCGGCGCGCAAGGGCCAGCAGCTCAATGCCACCGTGACGGCCAAGAGCCGGCTGCAGACCGCCGAACAGTTCCGCAACATCATCCTGAAGAGCCAGACGGACGGCTCGCTGGTACGCCTCAACGACGTCGCCACCGTCGAACTCGGCGCCGAAAGCTATACGACGCAGGCCAATTACAACGGCAAGCCGGCGGCGGGCGTCGCCGTCAATTTGGCGACCGGCGCCAATGCCATCAACACCGCCGAGGCGGTGCGCTCGACGATCGCCCGGCTGAGCTCGACCTTCCCGCAAGGCGTCGAGGTCGTCTATCCCTACGACACTTCGCCTTTCGTGCGGCTGTCGATCGAGGAGGTGGTCAAGACGCTGGCCGAAGCGATCGTGCTGGTGTTCCTGGTGATGTTCATCTTCCTGCAGAATTTGCGCGCCACCATCATCCCGACGATTGCCGTGCCGGTGGTGCTGCTCGGCACGTTCGGCGTGCTGTCGCTGTTCGGCTATTCCGTCAACACGCTGACCATGTTCGCCATGGTGCTGGCGATCGGCCTGCTGGTCGACGACGCCATCGTCGTGGTCGAGAATGTCGAACGCGTGATGCAGGAAGAGGGCCTGCCGCCGAAAGAGGCGACGCGCAAGTCGATGCACGAAATCACCGGCGCGCTGATCGGCATCGCCACCGTGCTTTCGGCCGTGTTCGTGCCGATGGCTTTCTTCGGCGGTTCGACCGGCATCATCTACCGGCAATTCTCGGTGACCATCGTCTCGGCGATGGTGCTGTCCGTGCTGGTCGCACTGGTGCTGACGCCCGCACTTTGCGCCACGATCCTGCGGCCGCCCAAGGACCATGCGACGCAGACCGGTCCGTTCGGCTGGTTCAACCGCGTCTTCGATCGCGGCACGCTTGCCTATCGCGACGGCTCGCACGGCATCATCAACCGGTCCTGGCGCTTCCTCGTCGTGTTCCTGGCCATCGTCGTTGCCGTGGGCTGGATGTTTGCCCGGCTGCCGAGTTCGTTCCTGCCGGAAGAGGACCAGGGCATCCTGATCACCAGCGTGCAGCTGCCGGTCGGCGCGACGCAGGATCGCACGGAGCGCGTCCTGGCAGAGGTGACCGACCATTATCTCAACCAGGAGAAGGACGTTGTCGACGGGGTGTTCACCGCCTCCGGCTTCGGCTTCGGCGGCGCAGGGCAGAATGTCGGCATCGCTTTCGTGCGGCTGAAGGATTTCGACCTGCGCAAATCGCCGGCTTCGGCCGCGCAGGCAATCGCCGGCCGGGCGATGGGCGCGTTTTCGAAGATCAGGGATGCTCAGGTCTTTGCGCTTGCGCCTCCCGCCATCCAGGGGTTCGGCAACACCAACGGCTTCGACTTCTACCTGCAGGACGTCAACGGCGCCGGCCATGACGCGCTGATCCAGACGCGCAACCAGCTTCTGGCCCTGGCCGGGCAGAGCAAGGTGCTCGCCAACACAAGGCCCAACGGGCAGGAAGACCAGCCGCAATTCTCGGTCGACATCGACCAGGAAAAGGCCAGCGCGCTGGGCGTCAGCCTGGCCGACATCAACAACACGCTTTCCACCGCCTGGGGCAGCGACTACGTCAACGACTTCATCGATCGCGGGCGGGTGAAACCGGTCTATCTGCAGTCGGACCCGAACTTCCGCATGCAGCCGGAAGACCTGGACAAATGGCAGGTCCGCAACGCCAGCGGGGCGATGGTGCCGTTCTCGGCCTTTGCCTCCAGCCATTGGACATTCGGTTCGCCCAGGCTCGAACGCTACAATGGTTCGGCGGCGGTCGAGATCCAGGGCGCGGCGGCCACGGGCATCAGCTCGGGTGCCGCCATGGACGAGATCGACAAGCTTGTCGCGCAACTGCCCGCTGGCTATTCCCACGAATGGACAGGGCTGTCGCACCAGGAGAAGCTTTCCGGCAACCAGGCACTGTCGCTCTATGCGATCTCGGCCCTTGTGGTGTTCCTTTGCCTGGCAGCACTTTATGAGAGCTGGTCGATCCCGTTCGCGGTCATGCTGTCGGTGCCGATCGGCATCTTCGGCGCGCTGCTGGCGGCAAGCCTGTTCGGCCAGTCCAACGACGTCTATTTCAAAGTCGGCCTGCTGACCACGATCGGTCTAGCCGCCAAGAACGCCATCCTGATCGTCGAGTTCGCCATCGAGCGGCAGACCGCCGGGATGGGGCTTGTCGAGGCGACGCTGGAGGCGGCGCGACAGCGGCTGCGGCCGATCCTGATGACGTCGCTGGCCTTCATCCTCGGCGTGCTGCCGCTGGCGATCGCCAGCGGTGCGGGCTCGGGCGCGCAGAACTCCGTCGGCATCGGCGTGATGGGCGGCATGATCGCGGCGACGGTCATCGGCGTGTTCCTGGTACCGCTATTGTTCGTCACGGTGCGACGCATCTTCAAGGGCAGGGCGGCCAAACCAGATACGGGCGAGACGCCGGTGACGGCCAACCAGCAATAAGGAAAACTTCACATGACAGGCTTGGAACGTGGCTCGGTGGCCGCGAGGCGGCTCCTTGCGCCTATGCTTACCACTGTCCTGCTCGCGGGATGCGTCGTCGGTCCGGATTATCAGACGCCGATATTGGCGATGCCTGCAAGCTGGAGCGGCCAGAAGCCGACAAAGCCTGCCCAGCCGGCGCAACTGTCGAAATGGTGGCAGCGGCTGCGCGATCCCGAGTTGAACACGCTTGTCGAGGAAGCGGTTGCCGGCAATCTCGATGTCGCCACCGCCAAGGCCAGGATCCGCGAGGCGCGCGCCAGCTATCGCCAGAGTGCAGGCACGTTGCTGCCGTCGGCCGAGGGCTCCGGCTCGGTCTCCCGCAACAAGTCGTCAGAAGCCACGTCTGGCTCTGATGCCACCTACAGCGAGTATCAGGCCGGCTTTGACGCCAGCTGGGAACTCGACCTGTTCGGCGCCAACCGCAGGGGCGTCGAGGCCGCGCGTTACGGGCTGGACGCCTCGCAGGAGGAACTGCGCTCGACGCTTCTCACCCTGGTCGGCGATGTCGCTTCCTATTATACCCAGGCGCGCGGCTACCAGGCCCGCATCGCGCTCGCCCGGCGCTCGGCCGCGTCGCAAAGGCAGACCGCCGAACTTACCCGCACCATGGCGCAGGCGGGCACGGCGACCGCCGCCGATGTCGCCAAGGCGATGGGGCAGGCAGCGAGCACCGAAGCCGCGGTGCCGACGCTGGAGGCAAGCTATGCCCAGGCCGTGCATCGTCTCGCGGTGCTGGCCGGCCGGCCGCCTGCCTCGCTCAGCGAGCGGCTGAAGCGGGTCGCCCCGATCCCTGCACCACGCCTGCCGATGCCCACCGGAATTCCCGCCGATATCCTGCTGTCGCGGCCCGATTTGCGCATGGCGGAGCGCCAATATGCGCAATACACCGCCAAGATCGGCCAGGCAGAGGCCGCCCGCTATCCCTCGGTCAGCCTGACGGGAGACATCAGCACGGCGGCGCTGAAGCTTGGCGATCTCGGCAAGAATTCGTCGATTGGCTGGTCGTTCGGGCCGACGCTCAGCGTGCCGGTGTTCAATGCCGGCCAATTGCAGGCCGCCGTCGAGGTCGCCAAGGCGCAGCGCGATCAATATTTCATCGCATATCGGTCTTCGGTGCTGACGGCGCTCGAGGATGTCGAGAATGCGCTGGTGCTGTTGTCGCAGGAGCGCATCCGGATCGGCAAGCTCGCCTCGTCGGCGAGGTCCTATGGCGAGGCGGCAAGTCTCGAAGGCACGCTCTACAAGGCCGGCGAGACAAGCCTTCTCGATGTGCTCGACGCCCAGCGCTCTCTCTACTCGGCCGAGGACTCGCTGCTGCAAAGCCGCGTCCTGCTGGCGACCAACTACATCGCCCTCAACAAGGCGTTCGGCGGCGGTTGGGACGGCGCGGTGGACAGTGCCAAGCCTGAGATCGTCGACGTCAGGACCGCGCCAAGGCTGGCGTCGAAGCCGGCCTCCTGAGCGGGCCTCGGTCAAGTATTTCGACGCGGCTACGCAGATTTCGAGATTGTGCGACACACCGCTCGTGGCGGCGCGTGAAATGCCGCCTCGTGCTTTGGCGATGGCGGCGTGATCGTATCGCTGTTATTGATGGTGATTACACAGCACAGGCGCCGCAGATGACATCTGATACACAGAAGGCCGAAGCGGTCGGGCAGCTGCTCGAAACGCCGGACCTTGCCAGCGCGCTGGAAAGCGAACAGTTCAAGAAGTTCCTCGACCAGGTGCCGATCGCCATTGCCGTCTCCGACCTGGGTTCGAAGGAGCGTGTCGTCTATGCCAATCCGGAATTCGAGAAACTGTCCGGCCTCAAGGCGGCGACGCTCGCTCGGCAACACTGGGCGGCGCTTTCCGGCACCGGCCTGCACAAGCAGAAGGGCCGGCCGCTGTTCGAGGCCGTGGTCGAGGACACCGATTTCATCGGCACGTTCCGGCTGGAGCGGAAGGAAGACCAACAGGCGATCGTCGACGTCTATTCCAATGTCATCGAGGACGACAATGGCAAGGCCTGCTTCCGGCTGGTGGCGCTGGTCGACGTCTCTGCCCATGGCGAAACCGAAGATGCGCGATCGATCGATGAGCGCATCCGCGAGAAGGACACGCTGCTGCGCGAACTGCAGCACCGGGTGAAGAACAATCTGCAGATGATCACCGCACTGATCCGGATGGAGACGCGCAATGCGGCCGAACCGGACCAGAAGCGTTTCGAGAGGCTGGCAGGGCGCGTCGACGCGCTGGCGATCCTCTACCAGACGCTGTCGGGGGACGATGGCAAGGATGAGGTCGATCTCGGTGTCTATCTCAGCCAGATCGCGTCGGCGGTGATGAACTCGCATGCGGTCGAGGGCATCCGCCTCGACATGAAGGTCGACACCTATCCGGTGTCGATCAATGTCGCCATGCCGACCGGGCTGGTGGTGAACGAACTTTTGACCAATGCGCTCAAACATGCCTTTCAGGGACGCGATGGCGGCACGATCACGCTGCACAGCATCGTCGACGGTGATGGCTGCCGCATCGTGATCGCCGATGACGGCATCGGCCTGCCGGACGGCGAGACCTGGCCCAAGAGCGGCAAGCTCGGCGCGCTGATCGCCCGCTCGCTAACCGAGAATGCTAGGGCGGAGTTCGACGTGAGGTCGAGCGCTGCCGAGGGTACGCGGGTCACCATCGTCTTCAAGCGCTCGGCTGCCACCGCCTAAAGCGTTGTCGTTGCGCTCTCACACCTACAGGATCATCTCCAGCTATTCCTTGTCCGCCGCGGCAATGAACGCTTCGCGGCCCGGGAGGCTCATAGCGTGCCTGCAGTCCTTGCCCTAGCAGCCAGTTGCCGCTGCCTCACGACAGGCCGGCCGGTTCGCCCTATCTCCATGCCGCCGGTCGGGTTTGGACCCGGCGGTATGGAGGATGGGATCACGTGACATCGACGCCGATTGCCAGTCGCGAAGCGGCGCCCTTGCCGGTCGCGGCACTGATGGGCGCCATGGTGTCGATCCAGATCGGCGCCACCTTCGCCAAGGGCCTGTTCCCGCAGATCGGCGCGCAAGGCACGACGACGCTCAGGCTGGTCATCGGTGCGCTGATGCTGATCGCGGTGCTGCGGCCCTGGCAGATGCGGCCCTCGCGTGCCACCATGCCGTGGCTGGTCGCCTATGGGGTGACGCTCGCCGCGCTCAACCTCCTGTTCTACGCAGCGTTGGCCAGGATCCCACTCGGCATCGCGGTGGCGCTGGAGTTTACCGGCCCGCTTCTGGTGGCGACCTTGAGCTCGCGGCGCGCCAGCGACTTTGCCTGGATCGCGCTGGCGGTGGCCGGCATCCTGCTGTTGTCGCCCTTCGTTCATTCCCTCGCGCCGCTTGATCCGATCGGGGTGATGCTGGCGCTGGCGGCCGGCGGGTTTTGGGCGCTCTACATCGTGCTGGCCCAGAAGGCCGGCGCGGAGCTTGGCACTCGCACCACCGCCTACGGCATGGCGATCGCCGCCGTGCTGGTGCTGCCCTTCGGCGTGGCACAGGCGGGAACCGCGCTGCTGGCGCCGTCGATCCTGGTCAGCGCGCTGCTGGTCGGCCTGTTTTCCAGCGCGTTGCCATTCTTCCTGGAGATGGTGGCGCTGACCCGCATGCCGGCGCGCATCTACGGCACGCTGACCTGCCTGGAGCCGGGGCTGGGCGCACTGGCCGGCTTCCTGTTCCTGCATGAAAGCCTGACCGCAACGCAATTGGCCGGGATCGCAGCCGTCGTTGTCGCCGCCTTCGGCACGGCGCTGACATCACGGCCGCCGGTTCCATCGCCGGAGTAAAGTGGGGCGGAGTAGGGTGGGAGGGATATGCGGAATCGTGCCGTAAAGCCGGTCCCGTCGCCGACCGCCGTTCGGGCGTTGCCTTTGTCCGGCCGGCGCGCTTCGTTGCTGTTCAGAACTTGATGCCGAGATCGACCTTGGCGCCCTGGTCGACACCGCCGCCACCGAACTGGCCGGAATAGGACAGGCCTAGCGTCGCGTTGGCCGACATGTTGAAGTCGAGACCGGCCTCGATGACGGCCGCATCCCTGGCGATCGGCACGCCGGCGATGCTGAATTGATCGCCGCCGGCGAAGGCGAAGCTGGAGGTCGGCGTGACGTCGCCGAACGCGTGGCGCCAGCCGAGCATGCCGCGCGCCGTGGCGTTCATGCCGCCGAGCGCGAAATCGGTCGAACCGCGCAGACCCAGCGTGGTGAAGGTCGCATCGGTGTTCGAGCCGGCGCTGGTCAGTGCCGCATCGCCACCGTCTTCGGTGAAGCCATCGGTATGGACGCTGACATAGGCGAGGTTGGCGAAGGGCTCGAACTTGAATTGTCCGGCATCGGCCCGGTAGGCGAGTTCGCCGAACATTTGCGCGGTGCCGGCATCATAGTCGGCCGACAACCCATCCGTGAAGCCGTTGAAAGCAACCGACCGTTTGGTCGAAAGGCTGCTCCAGCTGTAGGCGGCACCGGTGCGGAAGGCGATGGCGCCCCAGTTGGTGCCGCCATAGAGGCCGAGATGATAGTTGTCGCTCTTGCCCGAAGAGTTGCGATCGTCGGCGTCGAAGCTCGAATGGCTGTAGCCGCCGAGCAGGCCGACGCGCCAGCCGCCCACCAGCGTGTCGGCGCCCGCCAGCAGGCCGCCGGTCGAACGATCGAAGGCGGCGGCGTTGCCGTCGGAGTCGGTATTGCCCCACGACCCAAAGGCCTGGCCCCAGACGGCGAAACGGTCGGTGTCGGCCGCGACCATTTCGGGGCCACCTTCGCCATAAGCCATGACCGGCAATGCGGCCGCGCCAACATCGCCGAAAGCGGCGCGGATGCGGCTGGTCGCTGCGTCGCGAACGAAGCGGCTGTCCTCGACCAGCATGCCCTTGGCCGAGGCGTGGATTTCGCCAGACAGCTGGTCGAAAGCAGCGCGTGCAGAAGCTGCTGTCGGCAGCGCCAGAAGGGCGTCATGGATAGGATTGCCGGCCCCGAGGCTTTCAGCGCCGCCGCCGGTGGCGATTTGGTTGGGTGTCAGCCCGATATCGGTGAAGCCGTACACCAGCACATCGAGATAGGCATTGTTCAAGTCGTAGGCATCCGTCACCGACAGGAACGCGGTGCTGGTGATCCCCGTCACAGAGGCGAACTCGCCGGTGAGTCCCAGATCGGCGGTCAGCACGGTGTAGCGGCCGGCGGTGATGCCTTGCGCCGTCACCGCCAGGGTCGAGCCGGTGATGGTGGCAGTGCCGGTGGTGTGAAGGAGATCCGACTGAAGTGCGGCGTTGATGTCGACGGCGTAGGTCGAACCGGCCGCCAGAGCCACAGTGGCGGCAAGCTCCGTGCGGTCGCCGGCGCCGCCATCCTGCATGGTGAGACGTCCGGCATTGGACAGCAACTCGAGCCCGCTGAAGGTGGTGGTCTCCTGCGTTGCGCCATTGCTGGCGGTTCTGAGAGAGGCTGCGGCTGTATTCGTCACGGTGTCGATGCCGGCGCCGAACAGGCTGGTGCCGCCGGTTGTCCAGGTAGCGTGGTTGGTCAGGAGGTCGGCATAACCGCCAAGCTCCACCCGGCCGGTCAGTGCACCGCCATTGAGAATTGTCGTGGCACCATCAGAGGTAGTGATGGCCAGCGCCGCGGCCGTCAGGGCGGTGTTGTGCGTCGCGCCGGAAAGGGTGATGCCGATCGCATTGCCGCTGTTCGATTGCGCCGAAATCGCGGCGATATCGCCTTCGACCGTGCCGTTGGTGATGATGCCGATCGCGCCCGTGCCGTTGTTGAGGGTGCGGATGCCGGTCGTCCCCGAGACATCGCCCGCGGTCACGTTGACCGCACCCGAGCCCGCTGCCTTGGTCTGCCGGGCGATGATGGCCGTGTTGCCGGTGGACGCCACGTCGCCCGCCGTTATGGTGACGGCGGCGCCGGCCGACTGCGCATAGATGCCGTTCCCGCTGGTCGCGGTGACCGGACCGACCGTGGTCACCGTGGTCGAGCCCGATCCGAAGTTCTCGGCGTCGATGCCGAACCGGGCGTCGATGGAGCCGTTGGCGGTCACGTCGATGTTGCCGGTCCCCGAAGCGTTGAGGATCGCGGCCACCATGCCGGCATTGCCCGCCTGGAGGTTGCCGTTGGCGACCTCCGTGATATCGGCGGTCGTCGACTGGGTCTGGACGTCGATGGCATCCTTGCCCGCGGTGAGTGCGGTGACAGCGCCCGTGGTGACGCTGATGTCGCCGCCGGCCGCCGTGTCGCGCACGACGAAGCCTTCGCCGCCGGTCGAACTGCTCGCGCCGGAGATGTCGACCGTGACCGTGCCCGAGCCGTTGTTCTGGATGGTCGCAGCGTTGCCGGTCCCGCCGACGAACCCGCCGGTGCCGGTGACGCTGATGTCGCCCGCACCGCCGGTGCCGCCGGTCAGCGACAGGCCGATCGTGGCGCCGGTCACCGTGTCGGCGACGCTCACGCTCACCGCGCCGTTACCGGTCGCCTTGATGCCCTCGGCAAGTGTGCCGGTCACCGTGCCATTGGCGGTGATACCGATCGCACCGGTGCCGTTGTTGGTTGCCTCGATGCCGGTCGTCCCCGAGACATCGCCCGCGGTTACATTGACCGCGCCCGAGCCTGCTGCCTTGGTCTGCCGGGCGATGATGGCCGTGTTGCCGGTGGACGTCACGTCGCCCGCCGTCACCGTGACGGCGGCGCCGGCCGACTGCGCATAGATGCCGTTGCCGCTGGTCGCGGTGACCGGACCGACCGTGGTCACCGTGGTCGAGCCCGATCCGAAGTTCTCGGCGTCGATGCCGAACCGGGCGTCGATGGAGCCGTTGGCGGTCACGTCGATGTTGCCGGTCCCCGAAGCGTTGAGGATCGCGGCCACCATGCCGGCATTGCCCGCCTTGATGTCGCCGTTGGCGACCTCCGTGATATTGCCTGTCAACGACTGGGTCTGGACGTCGATGGCATCCTTACCCGCGGTCAGTGCGGTGACAGCGCCCGTGGTCACCGAAATGCCGGTGCTGGTCGCGACGTCGCGGACAGTAATACCTTCGCCTGCCGCCGAAAAGATATTGCCGGAGACGTTAATGTCTATCGAGCCGACACCGCCGGTCTGCGTCGCATCGAACGCGTTGCCGGCGCCATGGTTGATGATGTTTCCACCCGTGTAGGTGATGGCGCCGCCAGCCGCCGAGACCGACAGGGCCGCCGTGCCGCCCGCGGTCGGCGTGTTGCCGGCATCGACGCTGATCGTGCCATTGTTGGTGACGGTGACGCCGCCGGTGTCGGCGTTGGAAACCGCAAGGCCATAACCGCTCACCGTCGTTCCCGGATCGACGGTGACGATGACTGGTGTGGGCAACAAGTTCTGATAGTTGCGGTCGTTGGGTGCGTCAGCGGGAAATGTCGTGTCGGTGGTGGAGGTCGTGTCGCATTGGACAGTGACGGCACCGACGAGACAATCCGCCCAGGCTTGGCCGGACGCCAGCAGACTCACGCCCGCGGCCGCAGCAATCCCGATGGCGGATCGCAGCGCAAGCTGGCTCGCCTGTGAACGCAGGTTGCTCTGTCGGGCTGAATTCGAGGGGGTCTGGCTTAGGTCCGAAGGCCTAAGACCGGCGGAATCTTGAACGCGCCCCATGATTTGCCCCTCGCAGCCAATTCATGCGACCCCGGATCAGTCCGGGGCTGACTTGCCTGATAGAAATCTCTAATGTGATGCTTGGAGTTATGTTAACTGAGTACCTGAGAAAATACCAAATACAAAACGTTCCATTCCAAACTCTTCTTCGAGGAACAACTAGCAACGCTATCGTGCAGACGTCACTGTGAGCTTCTCAAATTTCGATTTCGAATCGCTGAACGTCGTACGGGAGTGGTTCAGTTGCGAGGGCGGTGTTTTATTTCTGGAATCAACCGGCCAAATCTAAAAAACTTAAGTCAACCCTTGTCCAGGGCGGCACTGAAGTTGTCACCTGGCGCACAAGTATTTCCGGCTCTGGACAGATCGTGATCTGGTCCAATACGGTGCGTGTCGAAATGAAGACTGCGATTCTGGAAAAGGCCGGTCGTCCCTTGCAAAAGAACGTCTTCTCATCGGCGGATTTGCCGTCGCATCTGGATTATCGCGCGCGCTTCGCGCTTGGCAGGACATTCGCCGGCGATGGTGAAGAGATCGCCGCCGGCAAAAGCGAACGTCGAGGTCGGCGTGACATCACCGAAGGCATGGCGTCAGCCGAGCATGCCGCGCGCCGTCGCCTTGATTCGCCGAGGCCCAAATCGGTGGAAGCACGCAGGCTGAGCGTGATGAAGGTGGCGTCGGTGGTTGAATTCGCGCTGGTCAGCGCCGCAGATCCGCCCGTTTCGCTGAAGCCGTCGATCGGCCATCGCATTCGGAGGCGCCATTGATCGCCGCCGGATCTCGGCTTTTGACGGAGAGGTAATCGGAATCGAGTCGTGTGTAGGTTTCCGGGTCTCCGGTTCTATCTGGCGCTCGTCGGCGTGTAGCCGAAGCGGCGGCGAAAGCAGCGATTGAAGTACGACACATCGCTGAAGCCACTGGTCATGGCAATTTCGCTGACGCGCATCTCGCCATTCTGTCTCTGCGAAAGCATTTTGTGGGCCGTCTGCAGGCGCAGTTCGAGAACGCGCTCGGAGAAGCTGATACCCGACTTCTGCAAAAGATTGTGAACATAGCGCGCCGACAGGCCGAGTTCCTGTGCGACGCCTTGCGCCGAGATGCCGGGCTTGGCGAAATTGTCCGCGATCTTCACCAGGACCGCTTGCAACCTGGCTGCCCGCAGATCGCGCAAGCCGGCCAGTTCGGCAACCTCACCCTTGGCACCTGTCACCAGACCGATCAGATCGACGATCGTTTCCGTCGCGTGCGCAATAAGATCGGGCGAGATGAGAGGGCGGCCGGTTTCAAGAAGTTGGCAATAACGCTTGAGAAGATCGAGAGCTTCGTTCTCGGCGCCGATCTTCAACGCCAGCCTGTCGTCGATCTGCGGGAAGGCCCGTGCGAGGACGCTGCGCGGGACCACCACGTTTGTCCACACATTGCTGTCGGCGCCGGCCATTTTCAGCGCTTCCGATGCTGTGACCAGCACCGCTTCTCCCTGCCCGACATCATAGTCGCGGCCGGCCTGGACGCCGGTCAACAGTGTGTCGGATTTGTTGATCAGCAGGAGATAACCGCCGTTGCCGTCATCGGCGATATTGCTCGCGTTCCTCGTCGCATGCTTGATCGTTCCGGACATCTGGCCAAGAACCAGTGATCCGACAGCTGTGGCTTCGATCGCAGCTTCGAAAGGCAGGTTGTCCGACATGCCGTATTCGACCGACCATATCTGCGCGACATGGATGTCTTGCCAGAGGGAAAATCGATCGCGATCATTGAGATGCGACGGCAGTTGAGCCGATGAAAACACCGTCTTTCGTGACAATGGAACACCCCGATACCCACAGCTTCAGAGAATATCGAAACGAAATGTTTCCTGATCCTGGAACATTGATCGTTTGGCGTTCAACTGATCGAATTAGATATATAATCCAGCATGATCACGCATGGCGTCACCCGAAAGTATGACGCGGCAAATCCTCCGAGGTGAGATTGCCTCTTTTACAACGAACGGCGGCCCGCCCATCCGGGGAGGTGGGCACGTCAGGAAACTGGGGGCGTGGTGGAGAGACTGAGCAGCGAGGTCCTTTCGTCGATCATCGGCGATATCTACGATTGCGTTTTGAATCCGGAAGGCTGGGCCGGGGTAATGATCCGGATCACGGAGGCTGTAGACGCAGCCTATACCACCGTCGCGCTTGCCAGTACTGCCGGCAATCATGGCCGCTTCGCGGCCCAATCGCCCTGGGATCCCGTGCAAATGCGCGTGCTCCAGGAGGACTATGACTTTGACGCAATTCCCGGACTGAAGGCCGCGGTTGTCGGCGACATCGACACACCCGTTGCGACGCTGTCGCATATGAGCGAAGCCGAACTCCAGCAGACGCCATTTTTCCAGAATTGGGCCAAACCGCAGGGATTGCGCGAAGCCTGCATCACCAAATTCGTCCATACGCCGGACCGGATCGGGCTCATGGGCTGCACTACGCGGGCCGACAGGGGAATCATATCAGCTGAAGAACAGCGCTTCCTGGCATTGCTCTCGCCGCACCTGCGCCGTGCGTCGCTGATTGGAGATCTGCTCGATCAGGCCCGCGTTACCGCCGACCTTTACCGCCAGGCGCTCGATCATCTCGCCGTGCCTGTCGTGCTTACCGGCGCCAACGGAGCAATCCTCCATGCGAATGGGGCTGCCGAACGGATGTTTTCGCTGCAAGGGCCCATTTTTTCCAGGAACGGTCTGCTCCAGGTGCAGAATTCGGCGGTGGCCCGCGCCCTGCTGGATGCAATCGCCAGTGCCGCGAGCGCGGATGCCTCGCTTGGCTCCCGCGGTATAGGCCTGCCCATTTCGGCCCCAGGTCAGCCGCCCGCCGTCGCCTATATATTGCCGTTGACCGAAGGAACCGCTCGCGCTGCTTTCCGGCCCGCATGTGCCGCCGTCTTCGTTTCGACCACGACGTCTTCTTCTCCACTCCCGGAAGCCGTTCTCGCCACTCTGTTCGACCTTACGCCCGCGGAGGCGCGGGTCCTGCTGCGCATCGGCAGCGGATTGTCCGCGTCCAAGAGCGCGCTGGCGCTCGGTGTCGGCGAAAACACTTTGAAGACCCACCTCAACCGCATCTTCGCCAAAACCGGCACGAGACGCCAAGCCGATCTCGTCAAACTCGTTTCGGACATAGGCACGCCGCTGGCAGCTCAGTGAAGGGCGCCGATCGCCGGGGACCCAACATCCTCGTCGACGCGCACCTCGATGAACGCGCGCCAGCCGTAGCGGGAATGGTTGCCGTCAGGCTCCGCGCTGGGCAGTGCCAGCTGGTGTCATTCGACTGAGGCTGAATGGCCACACCGGCCGAAAAAGCGTGGCATTGCATTTCAGGACAATTCGCGTGCGGCCCAGCCCAAGACACGTCCGACGGACAATGCGACATCGGGGCGGCGACAACACCGGATCTCCGCGAGGCATTCGCGGCGGGGACCACAACATTCTTGGGGCGGTAGACAACAATGAAAACTCTTCTTCTCGCAACGGCCTTGATTCTCGCGCCGCTCGGTATGGCGTGTGCGGCTGATATCAATGAGGTTTCGCCTGTTGCCTCCACCTACGACTGGTCCGGACTCTATGCCGGCGTCGACATCGGCTACGCGGCCGGGAAATCCAATCTGTTCATCGCCGGCGGCGGACTGGGCGGGGCCACCGATCTCAATGTCTCCACCGATCCGAACGGATTTATCGGCGGTGTCCATATCGGCGCCAATTACCAGATGGAGAACAGCTTCGTGATCGGCGCCGAGGCCGACATTGTGTACAGCAATATAGATGGGCTGACGGCCCTCGACGCCGGCGGCGGCGGTGTCACCACCTTGCTCAAGAGCGAACTCAAATGGTCGGGGTCGGCGCGGCTGCGGGCCGGCTATGCTTTCGATCGGACCTTGCCCTACATCACTGCCGGCGTCGCCGCGGCCAAGTATGAGCTTATTGCGGTCAGCGCCGGTGGCCCTGCCGCCGAAGTAACGCTCCACAGCGACAGCCATGTCGGCTGGACCGTTGGCGCCGGCATCGAGCACGCCTTCACCGACAAGTGGATCGCTCGAGCCGAATATCGCTACTCGGATTTCGGCAGCCAGGACCTCTCGGTGGCCGCCGGCCTGCCCACGGAAACCCATGTCGACCTCCAGACGCAGGATATCCGGGTCGGGCTCAGCTACAAGTTCTGATTGCTGGTGCTACAAATCTCCCTCGGGAGATGGCCGGCAGGCCAGGGGCGGCGGGGCTCGGCCTGCTGCCGCAGACGGGGTCGGCGCTCTACACGCGGCGACCCCCTCTGTTGCCTCTGGCGACATCTCCCTCGAGTGGGAGATCAGCCACCGCCCTCAGATTAGCTTCTCCAGTGTGATCGGCAGATCCCTGATCCTCTTTCCCGTCGCATGGAACACCGCGTTGGCAATCGCCGGCGCCACGCCGACAATGGCCAGTTCGCCGACGCCTTTGCCGCCGAGCACGGAGGAATGCGGGTCGGGGATGCCGACCGAGATCACCTCGATGTCGGGAATGTCGGCGTTGGTTGGCACGAGATAGTCGGCGAGGTTGTTGTTGACGACGCGGCCGTGGCGGCGGTCGACGATGCCCTCTTCCAGCAGTGCCTGGCCGATGCCCATGATGATGCCACCCTTCCACTGGCTTTCGGCCAGCTTGGGATTGTAGAGCCGGCCCGAATCCAGTGCCGACACCACGCGTGACACGCGCACCGTGCCGAAATCCTCGTCGACCCGCACCTCGATGAAATGCGCGCACCAGGAGTGGCGGGAATAGTCGCCCTCGGTGTGCGGCACCGACATGGCGATGGTGGTGTAGTTCTTGTAGCGATCCTCTGGCGTCGAATTGGCCGGCATGGTGTCGCCGGTGGCTTCGATGTGGTCGCGGCCGACGCTTTTGAGCAGTTCGGCGATCGAGACATCGGGACCGTCGCCGCGCGGCGAGGCGATGCGGCCGTTGGCGACGACCAAGGTGTTGGCCTGCAGCGCATAAAAGGGCGAGCGCGGATCGCTGATGGCGAGGCCGATCAGCTGGTCGAGCGCCGAGGTCGCCGCCTTGTAGACCGCACCCGTCATGACGCCGGCAAGCCGCGAACCGCCGGTGACGCCGGCGCGGGGGAAACGGGAGTCGCCGAGCTTCACCACCACGTCGTCGGCTCGCACGCCGACCGTTTCGGCGGCGGTCTGCGCCAGGATGGTGTAGGTTCCTTGACCCATGTCGATCGACGAGCTTTCGACCTCGACCGAGCCGTCGGCCAGGATACGCACGATCGCCTCGCCATAGGCGCGCCGAACCGGATAGGTGCCGGCTGCGACTCCCCAGCCGATCAGCTGGTTGCCGTCGCGGATCGAGCGCGGTTCGGGCGAGCGCCTGGCCCAGCCGAAGCGCTCCGCGCCTGCGGCAAAAGCCTCGCGCAACTGTCTGGTCGACCAGGCTTTCTTGGCATGCGGGTCCTGTTCGGCATAATTTCTCAGCCGAATCTCCAGGGGGTCGATGCCGACCTCGTAGGCGAGTTCGTCGATGGCGCTTTCGATGCCGAAGGCCGAAGGGTTTTCGCCCGGCGCGCGCATGGCGCCCGGCACCACCGAATTCACCCGCACGACATTCTGCCTGGAGGAGAAATTCGGCGTCGCGTACATGATCGAGATGACCGATCCGAGCGGCTCGACCCACATGCCGTCCATCGACGTCTCGTTGATGCCACGATGCACGATCGACTGGATTTTTCCTTGCGCGTCGGCGCCAATCGTCACCGTCTGGCGCGTCGCCGCGCGGCCACCATAGCCGGTAAAGGTCTGCGGCCGCGTCATCACCAGGCGCACCGGCCGGCCGAGCATTCTGGCGGCACATGCGGCCACCGCGCCATGGCTGAGCGCCAGCGCCTTGGAGCCGAAGCCACCGCCAATATAGGGCGAGACCAGCCGCACATTCTCGAACGGCACGCCGAACCATTCGGCATAGGTGCGCGCCATCCCGTCCAGCCACTGGCTCGGCTCCCATACGGTGAGCTTATCGCCTTCCCAGCGCGCGATCAGCCCATGCGGCTCTATCGGCGCCTGGTATTCGCGCGGCGTGTTGTAGGCGGCGCAGATGCGGACCGGTGCCGACGCGAACGCACCTTGCGCATCGCCCCATTCCTTGGTCATGGCGTCGATCGGGATGCCGTCGCCGGCCTTGACATCGCTGAGGTCGACGATGGCGGGCGTCTCGTCATAGCTGACCTTGACCAGTGCTGCCGCCGCCACCGCCTGTTCGAAGGTCTCGGCGACGACAGCGGCGACATGCTGGCCCGAAAAAGTGATGTCGCGCGCAAGCGGGCAATAGGGCTTGTCGGGCGGCGGTGTGCCGAACCAGTCCGCCGCGGTCCTCAGGCTGATGATGGTGTCCGGCGTCAGCACCTGCAGCACGCCGGGCGCCGCCTCGGCGGCCTTGGTGTCGATCGCGCGCACCTTGCCGGATGCAATCGTGCTCTCGACCAGTACGGCGTAGGCGAGGCCTTCGAGCTGCTGCTCGACGGCGTATTTGGCCGCACCCGTGATCTTGGCCGGGCCGTCGACGCGCGACAGCCGGCCGCCGACGGCTTCGGCAAAAGCGCCGTCGGACGCATCGCCGTGTCTTCCGACGTGAACGGTGCTTGCGATGTGAACGGTCATGCCGTTTCTCCCAATTTGAGGATGGCGCGCGCGACGACGCGCGGCGCGAGCTCGATCTTGTAGTGGTTGGCGCCATGGTCGACGGCGCCTTCGACAGCGAGCAGGCTGGCGGACCGCACGGTTTCCGGCTCCAGCGCCTTGCCCTTCAGCGCGTCTTCCACGGTCCGCGCCCGCCATGGTTTCGTCGCGACACCGCCGAGTGCGACGCACAAATCGCGGATCGTTCGGCCGTCAGGTTCGAACTCGATACCGACCGCCGCGCTCGCGGCGGCAAACTCATAGGATTGCCGGTCGCGGATTTTCAGGTAGGTCGACCGCCGGGCAGCGGCCGAGCCGGGGATTTCAATGGCGGTGATCATCTCGCCCGGTTCAATCGCATGTTCCCTATCCGGCGTGGTGCCGGGCAGCAGGAAAAAGTCGTCGACCGGGATCTGGCGCTCGCCCAGATGCACGATCGCATCGAAGGCGACCAGCGCCACGGCCAGGTCACCCGGATACATGGCGATGCAGGCCTCGCTGGTGCCGAGTACGGCATGGCCACGGGTAACGCCGCCGATCGCCGAACAGCCAGAGCCGGGCTCACGCTTGTTGCAGGCAGGGAAATTCGCGGGATCGCGGAAATAGGGGCAGCGCGTGCGCTGCATCAGATTGCCGCCGATGGTCGCCATGTTGCGGATCTGCGCGGAAGCCGCCTGCCACAGGGCTTCCGACACCGCAGGAAAGCGGCTCTTGATGTCGGCATGGTCGGCGACATGGCTCATCCTGGCCAGCGCGCCGATGGTGGCGCCGCGTTCGTCCACCTCGATGCTGTCCAATCCCTTGAGATGAGCGATGTCGACCAGTGTCTCGGGCTCGGCGACGCCGCATTTGGCGAGATCGATCAGCGTGGTGCCGCCGGCCAAGAGCATGGCGCCGGGCAGGGCGGCCGCCTGGCGTGCCGCATCGACCGAGCTGGCGCGAAAATAGGAAAGGTCCCTCATGATGCGACCTCCAAGGCGGCTTGGCGAATGGCGGCGACGATGTGCGGATAGGCGCCGCAGCGGCAGAGATTGCCGGCCATGTATTCGCGGATCTCGTCGTCGGAGCCGGCATGGCCTTCCCGGATGCAAGCGACCGCCGACATGATCTGGCCCGGCGTGCAATAGCCGCACTGGAAAGCGTCGTGCTCAAGGAAGGCAGCCTGCACGGGATGCATTTCGCCCTCCCGTGCAAGCCCCTCTATGGTGGTGACGGTGCGGCCCTCGACCTGAGCGGCCAGCGTCAGGCAAGCCAGTACACGCTCGCCGTCGATATGCACCGTGCAGGCGCCGCACTGGCCGTGGTCGCAGCCCTTCTTGGTGCCGGTCAGGCCGAGCCGGTCGCGCAAGGCGTCGAGCAGCGTGACGCGCGGCTCGAGTTGCAGATCGTGATGATGACCGTTGATATCGAGATGAACTGGGATCGTTGTTTTGGTCATGGGCGTCTGGCTCCAGTGCTTGACGCGAAGTCGGTTGACTCATGTTGGCCGGCGGGACCTCGCGCCGGCTGTGCGGCCCTTCGCTGCCGCTCCCTGTCCTTCGGGCGTTCAGCCCCTTAAAAAGGTCCACTGGACCTTTTGATCCGCCCGAAGGCAGACCGGGCTTTCACCGTTCGTCGGACGGGAGCCAAGCAATTGGCTTCCCGTCCGCTAGGCGGACCACTCCTCACCCCAGCAGGTCCTCGATGCGGATCGGAAAGCGCCGCGGCCGCACGCCGGTCGCATGCCAGACTGCATTGGCGACGGCGCCGGCCGTGCCGGTGATGCCGATTTCGCCAACGCCCTTGATGCCGAGCGCGTTGACATGAGGGTCGTCCTCGTGGACCAGCAGCGCCTCGACCGACGGAACGTCGGCATTCACCGGGACATGATATTCGGCGAGGTTGGCATTCTGGATCCGGCCCGAGCGCCGGTCGGTGATGGCTTCCTCATTCAGCGCGAACGAGACGCCCCAGATCATGCCGCCATAATACTGGCTGCGCACCAGCCTGGGATTGATGATCCGCCCGGCGGCGAACGCGCCGACCAGCCTTGTGACGCGGATCTGGCCGAAATCCGGATCGACCTTCACCTCGGCAAACACGGCGCCGTGCGCGTGCTTGGCATAGGTCTCCTGGGATGCCGGGTCGGGAGCGCCTTTGCCATGGCCCTCGATCTCGGTGAGGCCCGCGCGCTTGAGGATCTCGGCATAGCTTTCACCGCGGCTTTCATCGTCGCGCCGATAGAGGTGGCCGCCGCGCGCCAGCACGCCTTCATTGCCGGCGCCGAACAGCGGCGAGGCCTCGTTGCCGGTGGCGAGATCGGCAAGCCTGGCGATGACGGCGGCACCCGCATTGTGGATCGCCATGCCGGCCGTCGCCGTGTGGCCGGAGCCGCCGGCAATGCCTGCATTGGGCAGGTCGGAACTGCCGGCCCTGAAATCGACCTGGTCGATATCCAGTCCCAGTCCGTCGGCCGCGATCTGGGCGAAGGCGGTCCAGGCGCCTTGCCCCATGTCCTGCGCGCCGGTCTCCATCAGGCCGCTGCCATCGGCCCTCAGCACCGCACGCGCTTCGGCCTGGAACATGAGCGCTGGAAAGGTCGCCGTGCCCATGCCCCAGCCGGTGAGGAAACCGTCGGCGTCGCGCATCAGCCGAGGCTGAAGCGGGCGGCTCGCCCAGCCGAACGTCTCGGCCGCTTGCCTGTAGCACTCGCGCAGCGCCTTGGAGGAAAACGGCTTGCCGGTCATCGGCTCGACCTCGGCATAGTTCCGCAGCCGGAACTCCAGCGGGTCCATGCCGCAAGCGTGTGCCGCCTCATCGATGGCGCTTTCGAGTGCGATCGAGCCGGTGGCTTCGCCGGGCGCCCGCATGAACAGCGGCGTACCGGTGTCCAACCGCACCGCATCGTGCGAGGTGGCGATGGCCGGGCTGGCATAGAGCGTGTGCGAGGCATCCGCCGCCGGTTCGAAGAAATCGTCGAACGTGCTCGACGCAGTCTTGGCGTGATGGTCGAGTGCCGTCAGCCGCCCTTCGCCATCCATGCCCATGCGCAGCGTCTGGCGCGTCGGCGCACGGTGGCCGACCGGGCCGTACATCTGCTCACGCCGCAGCACCAGCTTGACCGGACGGCCGACGAGGCGCGCCGCCAGAATGCCGAGCACCTGCGGCCCGGAGATCATGCCTTTCGAGCCAAAGCCGCCACCCAGGAACGGGCTCCGGATGTGGACGTTTTCCGGCGCGATGCCGAACAGGCCGGCGATGCGGCCCTGCGCCATGGCAAGGCCCTGACTCGGCGTGTCGATCGACAGTGTGTCGCCATCCCAGGCGACGACGATCGCATGCGGCTCCATGGCGTTGTGGTACTGGGCCGGCGTCTCGTAGGTGGCCTCTATCCGCGTCTTTGCGGATTTGAGGCCGGCCTCGACATCGCCCTTGTGCTGCACCGCCGGACCGCCGACACCGACACCGCGCGGCACGAAGCTTTCAGCGCCGTCGAGGCCAACGCGCGCCGGCAGCACTTCATAGCGCGGCGACAGCAGCGCCGCCCCCTCGGTCGCCGCCTCCAGCGTCTCGGCGATCACCACGGCGATGCTCTGGTTGGGGTAGCGGACCTGATCGTTTTGCAGCAGGTCGAGCCGGAACATGAAGGGATGGTCCTTGGCATCCGGATCGGCGGCGAGCGCCGGCCGGTTCTTGGGCGTCATCACCTCGACCACGCCCTGGTGCGCCTTGGCCGCCTCGATATCCAGCGCGGCAACGCGGCCGCGCGCGATGCTAGAGACAGCGAGCACGGCGTAAAGCATGCCGGGCGGATGGTTGTCGGCGGCATAGCGCGCGGCTCCGGTGACTTTCAGAAAGCCGTCGCGACGGGTCAGCGGCTGGCCGATGCTGGAGCCCTGCCGGGCATGGGCGGGTTGCTGGTTGAGGCTGAGTTCAAGCGTCATGGCGCGCTCCGGGAATGTTTGAGAACGGGGAGGCAGGAAGGGCTGGCAGCCGCTCGGGCGTTCCCGCCTGGGCAGACATCAGCGCCCTGACCACGATGCGTCGGGCAAGCTCGATCTTGAACGCATTGTCGCCGGATGGGCTGGCATCGGCCAGGGCGGCCTCCGCGGCGCTGGCGAAGGTCACCTCGTTGGCGTCCGCGCCAAGCAGGACGGCTTCCGCCGTTCGTGCCCGCCACGGCTTGGCCGCGACGCCGCCCAGCGCCAGCCTTGCGGCGCGGATCTTGCCGCCATCCACGACGAGCGCTGCCGCGGCCGATACGACGGCAAAAGCATAAGAGGTGCGTTCGCGAACTTTCAGGTAACGGGCATTGGCGGAGAAGGAGGCCGCCTCCGCCGGTAGGCGCACCGCCACGATCAGGTCGCCGGGCTCCAGCGCATTCTCCCGCTGCGGCGTTTCGCCGGGAAGCCGGTGGAATTCCTCCAGCGTCACATGGCGCCGGCCCTTCTTGCCTTCGATCTCGACCACGGCGTCGAGCGCCACCAGCGGCACGCAGAAGTCCGACGGGTGGGTGGCGATGCAGGCATCGCTCCAGCCCAGCACGGCGTGCAGGCGGTTCTCGCCGCCCAGCGCATCGCAGCCGGCGCCTGGCTCGCGCCTGTTGCAAGCGCTGGCGGTGTCGTAGAAATAGCTGCAGCGCGTGCGCTGCAGCAGATTGCCGCCGACGGTCGCGGCGTTGCGAAGCTGAGCCGAAGCGCCCGACAGCAGCGCCTCGGCCACCGCCGGATAGGATTTGGCGAACGCCGGATCGTAGGCAAGGTCGGCATTACGGACCAGCGCACCGATGCGCAGGCCACCATCGTCCAGCCGTTCGATGCGGTTGAGCTCCGGCAACCGGGAAATGTCGACGATACGCTCGGGACTGGTGATGCCGCCTTTCATCAGGTCGAGCAGATTGGTGCCGCCGGCGAGATAGGCCGAACCCGGCTCGGCTGCCGCGGCGATGGCGTCGGGGATGGTGGCGGGCCTGATGTAATCGAAATCTCTCATGCCGCGGTCCTCCGGTCGGCTTTGGCAAGCTGTTGCTGGGCTTCCAGGACGGCCTCGACGATGCCGCCATAGGCCGCGCAGCGGCATATGTTGCCGCTCAGCCCCTCACGGATGCGTTCGGGATCGTCGCCGGCCTGTGCCTCGGCGATCAGGCCGAGCGTGCTCATGATCTGGCCGGGTGTGCAGAACCCGCACTGGAAGCCGTCATGGGCGATGAAGGCGGCCTGCACCGGATGCAGCTCCTCGCCGTGGGCGACGCCTTCGATGGTCAAGACTTGGGCGCCGTCATGGCTGACCGCCAGCGCCAGGCACGAGTTGATGCGCTTGCCGTCGACCAGCACCGTGCAGGCGCCGCACTGGCCGCGATCGCAGCCCTTCTTGGTGCCCGTGAGATCGAGCCGCTCGCGAAGCAGGTCGAGCAGGGTTACGCGTGGATCGACCTCCAGTTCGTGTTTGTGTCCGTTGATCGTGAGGGTGATGGGAAGGCTGGTCATGGGCGTCTGGCTCCAGTTGCTTGACGCGGATGGGATTGAACTGGTGCCTTGCCGCAGAAGGGCAAGGTAACCGTTCGGTCAGGTCTTGACGGCGAAAGCGGAGATGGCAGCGGGTCTCCCGCGAGGCAGGCGGGCAGGGGAGATGTCGGCTTGCGTGTTCGAAAGACGTGACATACCGGTTCCCCTGATTATATGATAAAGGTGCTCCACTAAAACGGAGGCGCCTCCGTTTATTACGTGGTGGCTGACCCGGCCGGGTTCAAGCCCCCCTGACACGATGTGGAGAAAAAATTGGCCAGCGAGCCGTCCGCCATTGCTGAACAGAAGGCCGAGGCCGTAGACGCAAAGCCGCTGCGCGCCGATGCGCGGCGCAACCGCGACCGGCTGGTCGAGGTGGCGGTGTCAGTCTTTGCCGAGCGCGGCATCGATGGCTCGCTGGAGGAGATCGCGCGCCGCGCCGGCGTCGGCATCGGCACGCTCTACCGGCATTTCCCGACGCGCGAGCATCTGGTCGAGGTGGTCTATCGCCGCGAGGTGGAGGCGCTGTGCGCGGCCGCCGGCGAGCTTGCCCAAAAACATCCGTCCGATGTCGCGCTGGAACAGTGGATGCAGCGCTTCGTCGACTACATCGCCACCAAGCGCGGCCTGGCGACCAGCCTGCGCATTGTGCTCACCACCAATTCGACGCTGTTTTCCGACACGTTCGGCCGGGTGTCGCAAGCCTTGCGACAGCTGGTCGAGGCGGCGGTGGCCGACGGCACCATCCGCGGCGACGTCGACGCTTCCGACGTGCTGCACGCGCTGGGCGGCATCTATTCAGCGCCCGACACCCCCGAATGGCGTGACCGCTCGCGCCGGCTGGTCAAGCTGTTGATGGACGGGTTGCGGTTCGGGGCTGCAAAGGCACAATGAGGACACCAGATTCCGGCCGTGCAAAACCAGACCTGTCGATTTGAGGGGACCGATGTACTCGGGTCGATCGCAATCTGGCTGACGATCTCGTTTAGCACGCTGCTGGGCTGGGCTTACATGTCCCTCGACCAGGTCGGCGAAAGCAGCGCCAACCCGTTCGAGGGCAACGCCAACGACGTCCCGATCTCGCAGATCTGCCGCGACATCGAGATCGAGTTGCGCAGCGGGCTCGGCGAGGCCGATCTTCCCAAGCCCCTGCTGCCGGTCAACGACGACATCGCGACCTAGGCAGGATCACGACGAAGGCGCGGACCCGACGGTCCCCTTCATCGTGCTGCTGGCTGAAGCCGCTCAAACGTCGAGGCAGACCTTGCCGAAATGCTTTTGGGTTTCGTAGTGCGCGAAGGCGGTGGCGATGTCCTGCAGCGGAAAGTGGCGGTCTATGACGGGTTTCAGCCTGTTGGACTCTATCGCGCGGATCATATCCTCCTGGTCGACCCGGCTGCCGATGGAAATGCCGCTGATGCGGATCTGGTTGGAAAACAGGGCGGGGATAGACACTTCCGCCGCAAAGCCGGTCAGGACGCCAACCAGCGCGATATGCCCGCCCGTTCTGGAGGCCGCAATGGACTGCGCCAGCGTGGCGGGTCCGCCGACCTCGATCACGTGATCGACGCCGCGTCCGTCGGTCAAATCCCTGGCCTTGCGGCCCCAGTCGGGGACGGATTTGTAGTTGATGACGGCGTCGGCTCCGAGGCGCTTGAGCCGCTCCAGCTTCTGCTCGTCGGATGAGGTGGCGATGACCCGGGCGCCGGCGGCTTTGGCGAATTGCAGCGCGAACAGCGATACACTGCCCGAACCGAGGACCAGCACCGCGTCGCCCGGCTTCACCTTGCCGCACACAACCAGGCTGCGCCAGGCAGTAACGCCCGTGCAGGTGAGCGAGGCTGCCTCGACATGCGTATAGCCTGCCGGTGCCCTGGTGAAAGCGTGCGCCGGCATGCAGACATACTCGCTGGCGAAGCCGTCGAAACTGTCTCCCGGAATGTCGCGCCTTGTGCAGGGCGTCATGTCACCGCCCAGCCACCAGGGATAGAAGACGCTGACGACGCTGTCTCCGGGCTTGAGTGCATCGACACCGTCGCCGAGGGCAATCACCTCGCCGGCGCCGTCGGAGAGCGGAACACGGCCGTCAACGAACGGTGTCTTGCCCTGCACCGCGAAGTCGTCGCGCATGTTCAACGCGCAGGCCCGGATCCTGACCAGCACCTCGCCCGGCCCTGGCTGGGGCGGATCTTCCTCGATCAGGTCGAGATTGCCCAAGCCGCCCGGCGCTCTCAGCCTGACCAGTCTCATTGTCTTCTCCGATGTGTGGGGTGTTTGGAATTGGAACGGCGCGCTGCGCCTAGCGGACCTGCCTGCCGGAAATCACCCGCAGCCAGGGCGCCAGATGGAAGGCGCTCATCAGCAGATACATCGCGGCCATGCCCGTGAGGGGCGAGGCGTTGGTGCCCATGCACTGCATGGCCGCATCGCCGCTGAAGATGCAGGTGAGCAGCGCCATCACGGCGAAGGTCGGTGCCGCGGCAAGGCAAAGCCAGTCGGCCAGCCCGAGGGTGGTGGCTTCCGGGATCGCGCTGCCGGCACCTGTGTGGATATCGCTCATGGTCTTGATCCCTGATGATTATGCCAGCCACGACAGGTTCCTCTCCTCACGGAGCGGGGAGAGGAACCCAGGCTGGACAACCGTTAGTACTCGCCCTTGTCGCGGAACGCCGCCTCGCCGGCAGCAGACACTTCTTCCCATTTCTTGTCGGCACCGGCGTTGTAATTGTCGTGCCAGTTCCACCAGGAGTAGAGCGGGGTCTGCGGATAGCCTTCGGGCGAATCCTCCCAAATTTCCTGGCGGCCGAGCGGCGTCGCGTCGAGATAGCTCCAGACGGTGCCCATCGCCTCGTCGCCGCGGCTGTTGATCAAGTAGGTGCGGAAGATGCGGTCGCCGTCACGGATGAAGACGTTGTGGCCGTGCCATTCGTCGACGCCGAAGTCCTTGTCGAAACTGTCGGTGATTGTGTACCACGGCATCTCCCAGCCCATCCGCTGCTTCAGCCGCGCAATGTCGGCCTGCGGGGCACGTGAAGCGTAGGCAAGCGTGGTGTCGCGGGCATTGAGATGGGCGAGGTGGCCGACCTGGTCGGCGCCAAGGGAACAGCCGCGGCACGCGTGATCGGGCCAGCCATGCACGCCGGGCTCGAAGAAGGCGCGATAGACGATCAACTGGCGGCGGCCTTCGAACAGATCGAGCAGGCTCACTTTGCCGTTCGGCCCCTCGAACACATAGGCCTTGTCCACTTCCATCCAGGGCATGCGCCGGCGCTCGGCGGCCAATGCGTCCTTGGCGCGCAGCGTTGCCTTTTCCTTCACCAGCATCTGTTCGCGGGCGGCTTCCCAGTCCTGCTGCGAAACGATCGGCGGGGTCTTCATTGCGATGTGCTTGGTCATTGGTCGTCTCCTTTGCCAGTCTGTTGTCGCGCTGTTGCGACGTGTGGTTGCTTGCCGTGAGCTAGAATAGGGCGGTCAATCGCGGGGGTGGGAGTTACAAGTGTGACGGGATTTGAAAGAGCCGGCCCGCCGCAGCAGGGGTGGCGCATCCGCTCGGTGCCCCCGACAGTGTCGTTCATCGCGTGGTTCTCCCTTGTTGTGCCGCTGCCGATACGGCTTGCTGGTTGGCGGCCATGACTTAAGTTAGGGCGCTGAGCACTGGGGGTGGGAGTTACAAGTGTGACGGGATTTGAATGGACTCGCTGATCACCGCGGCTGGACTGGCGTTGGCGGCAGGTGATCCGCTTGGCGCGCTGGACCGCGTTGCCTTGCGTGAGGATGCGCCGGCGCTGGCGCTGCGCGGCATTGCGATGGCGCAGCTCGGCGATCTTGACCGCGCCAAGGCGCTGCTGCGGCGTGCCGCGCGTGGCTTCGGCCCCAAAGAGGCGGTGGCGCGCGCCAGATGCGTCGTCGCCGAGGCCGAGATCGCGCTGGTTTCGCGTGACCTCGGCTGGCCGGCCAAGGCTTTGGATGCGGCGTGGACGACGCTGGAAAAGCATGGCGACCGGCTGAACGCAGCGCATGCCGGCCACCTCAAGGTGCGCCGCCTGCTATTGATCGGCCGTCTCGACGAGGCCGAAGACGTGCTGGCCGGGCTCGATCCGATGCCGCTTCCACCGGCCTCGCGCGCCGCCCACGAGCTTGCCGTCGCCGGCATCGCGATGCGGCGCCTCAAGACGAAGCCGGCGCGCAGGGCGTTGGAGTGGGCACGCCACGCCGCCCGCCAGGCCGGCATTGCGGGGCTCATCGCTGAAGTCGATCGCGCATTCCTGGCGCTGGACACGCCGGCGGCGCGGCTGATCGCGGCTGGCAATCAGCGCCCGTTGCTGCTTGAGGACGTCGAGGCGTTGCAGGCGTCGCCGGCGCTGCTGGTCGATAGCTTTCGCTACGTCGTGCGCCAACAGGAGAAAACGGTCTCGCTGGCAACGCGCCCGGTGCTGTTTGCGCTGGCCCGTACGCTCGCCGAAGCGTGGCCAGGCGATGTGTCGAGGGCGAGGCTGATCGCTGAAGCCTTCGGCGGCAGGCACGCCGATGAATCGCACCGGGCGCGGCTGCGGGTCGAGATCGGCCGGCTGCGCGCCGAATTGCGCGGGCTGGCCGACATCGGCGCGACCAGGCAGGGCTTCGCGCTGGCGCCGCGCCACGCACGCGAGGTGCTGGTGCTGGCCCGGCCGATCGAGGAGCGGCACGCGGCAGTGCTGGCCTTCCTTGCCGATGGTGAATCCTGGGCGAGTTCGGCGCTGGCACTGGCGCTCGGTACCGGCCAGCGCAGCGTGCAGCGGGCGCTGGAGCAGCTCGGCGAGGCCGGCAAGGTGCAGTTTTTCGGTCACGGCCGGGCGCGCCGCTGGATGACGCCGCCGGTGGCGGGATTCACGGCCACCTTGTTACTCCCGGCCCCGCTGCCGAGTGGTTAGTAAGGCACATCAGATCATCTCGTGAGGATAAAGACATGAAACATTCAGAAGCCGAAATCCTGCGCGAATACGGACCCTTTGCCGATGTGGAGAGGGTGCATGGGGTGAGCTTTGACGGTAACAACGTCTGGTTTGCCTCGGGCGAGAGGCTGAACGCCTTCGATCCGGAAAGCGGGCAGGCGCTGCGCTCGATCGATGTCGCGGCACATGCCGGGACCGCTTATGACGGCCAGCATTTCTTCCAGCTTGCCAACGACCTGATACAGAAGATCGACCCCGATACCGGCCAGGTGCTGGCCACCATCCCGGCGCCCGGCGGTGGCGCCGACTCCGGGCTGACCTGGGCCGAAGGGACGCTGTGGGTGGGGCAATACCGCGAGCGCAAGATCCATCAGATCGACCCGGAGACGGGGGCGATCCTGCGCACCATCGAATCCAACCGTTTCGTCACCGGGGTGACATGGGTCGAGGGCGAGCTATGGCACGCCACCTGGGAAGGCGAGCAGAGCGACCTGCGCCGCGTCGACCCGCGATCAGGCAAGGTTCTCGAGAAGCTCGACATGCCGGCGGGCATGGGCGTGTCGGGGCTGGAATCCGATGGCGGCGACCGCCTCTATTGCGGCAGCACTTCGGCCGGTGTGGTGCGGGCGGTGCGCCGGCCGCGATGAGATTGCGGCTGACGCCGAGATAACGGCTGCAGGCGCACTTCACACGGCAATTTGTCCGCTGTCGGGTGGTCGTCGCACCCTGTCGGACCTAGATAGCCTGTGGACCGGGCAGAACGCCCGGACCCGCTTTGCAAAGGATCCCCCATGCCCGAACAGATCGCATTGAACGACGGCTCCGCCATTCCCCAACTCGGCCTTGGCGTGTGGCAGGTCGACCAGGATATTACCGCCGAGGTGGTGGGTTGGGGCATCGAGGCCGGCTATCGCCTGATCGACACCGCCGAAGGCTACCAGAACGAGGAAGGGGTCGGAAAGGCGATCCGCAGCGCCGGCGTGTCGCGGGCTGAGCTGTTCATCACCTCGAAACTGCGCAACGGCGCACACCAGCGCGATGCGGCGCTACGCGCCTTCGATGACACCATGGCCAAGCTCGGCATTGAGCAGATCGACCTGTTCCTGATCCACTGGCCTGTGCCCAGCCAAGACAAGTATGTCGAGGCCTGGAAGACGCTGGTCGAACTCCGGCAGGCCGGCCGCATCAAGTCGATCGGCGTTTCGAATTTCAACCCGGACCATCTGGAGCGGATCATCGCGGAAACCGGCGTGACGCCCGTCGTCAACCAGATCGAGCTGCATCCCCAGTTCCAGCAACGCGGTGTCAGGGACTTTCACACCAAGCACGACATCCGTATCGAAAGCTGGAGCCCGTTGGGCAGCGGCCGGCTGCTCGGCGATCCGACCATTGCAGACATCGCCAAAAAACATGGCAAGTCCGTCGCCCAGACGATCATCCGCTGGCATCTCCAGGAGGGGCTGATCGTCATTCCAAAGTCGATCCGCAGGGATCGCATCGCCGCCAATTTCGATGTCTTCGATTTCGAACTGGATGCGCAGGACCTGCAGACGATCCGCGGCATGGATTCGCCCGAAGGCCGCAACGGGCCCAACCCCGCCACGGCCGCGTTCCTGTTCTGAGAGGAGCAGGTTAGAGACGCCGACCGTGGAGTTGCCAATCTCCGGCCTCTCCGCGCTCTTAAATCCCGGACCCATCCAGCTGCTGGGCGTCTTCGCCTTCCCACGGCGCCGGCATCGACGCGCGGCTGAGGTTGGCCGTCGGCAGCGGCATCCAGCACTTCAGTTCCGGGTCAGCGTATTCGATAACGCGCCCCGGCGAGGAGTCCGACGCGCGCCAGCCTTCCGAGGCGAACTGGTCGGCACGCGACCAATAGGCAAGGTCGACTTCCGCCGGCCCCTGTTCGGACGGACGCACAGTGACCAGGATGCGGCTGCCATCCTTCGGCGCCGTCGACATGTGGCGCCACCGTTCGGGCTCGTCCATCGCTTTTCTCCTCGTACTCCTAGCGTTGGGTGGAGTGTCGCCTCGTGGTCCGAAGGGGTCAACCCAAAGTTTGCGCCAGGCATCGGCTGATGACCCTCCAGGCGGTGCCTGCACAGTTGTGCGCAACACGCCGCAGGCGGTCATGCACGCTCGACGGGCTGTGACCCAGTTGATAAGCCCGTCTGCGAAGGAGCGCCTGAGTCGAGATGACCGTTGCGATCGAGATGGGACAGACGACCGCAGGCGCCCCGGCGAAGCTGGATCTTGAGGAGTTGCTCGCGACGCGCCTTTTGGTGCAGGGCAATTCAGGCTCCGGCAAGTCGCATCTGTTGCGGCGCCTGCTGGAGCAGAGCGCGCCCTGGGTGCAGCAGACCATCATCGATCCCGAGGGCGACTTCGTTTCGCTGGGCGACCGTTACGGCCATCTGGTGATCGATGCCGAGCAGCATACCGAGCGCGGCCTGCAGGCGGCCGGCGAGCGGGCGCGCATGCATCGCGTCTCCACCGTGCTCAATCTCGAAGGGCTCGACGCCGAGAACCAGATGCGGCGTGCCGCCGCCTTCCTCGGCGGGCTGTTCGAGGTCGCCCGTGACCACTGGTACCCGATGCTGGTGGTGGTGGATGAGGCGCAGCTGTTCGCGCCAGCGGTGGCCGGAGAGGTGTCGGACGAAGCGCGAAAGCTCTCGCTCGGCGCCATGACCAATTTGATGTGTCGTGGCCGCAAGCGCGGGCTGGCCGGCATCATTGCCACCCAGCGCCTGGCCAAGCTCGCCAAGAACGTCGCAGCCGAGGCGTCCAATTTTCTCATGGGCCGCACCTTCCTCGATATCGACATGGCGCGTGCCGCCGATCTTTTGGGCATGGAGAGACGCCAGGCGGAAGCGTTCCGTGATCTGGAACGCGGGCAGTTCATGGCGCTCGGTCCGGCGCTGTCGCGCCGTCCGCTGGGGCTGCGCATCGGCCCGACCGACACCAGCCCGCGCAACGGCACGCCGCGGCTCATGGCAATGCCGGAATCCGCGCTGGAAGATGCACGCGCGATCATCCTGGCGGCGCCGCCCCCCGAGACGGTGCGCACGCCGCGCCGCCCGGCGTCGCCGGACCTGCTCGACCAGCTGATGGCGGCCAAATCGGCGGCACTGGAAATGCGCCCCGAGCCGGCGGAGCCACAAATCAGCGCCGAGGATCTGGCCGAGCGTCGTGAGCGCGTCGACCGTGTGCTGCGCGCCATCCTGGCGCAGCCCGATGCGGGTTTTCGCGTGATCGGGGTGCTCTATCAGGAATTCGTGGTCCGCTGCCGCATAGAAGGCCTCGCGTCGGTTGTGCCGGACCTGCCGGAGTTCCGCCGCATGCTGACGCGCGCCCGTGCCGGCCTTGGTTCCGAGACGACGCAGGATGACGCGTGGCGGGACGTTTCTGTCCGCGCGTCGCTGCTGCCCGACGACATGCAGGGCGTGTTCATGATGATCGCCCGTGCGGCGAAAGAGGGCTGGCCGTGCCCGAGCGACGCCGCGATCGCCCGCGCCTACGGCTCGCACTCGCTGCGCCGCGCCCGGCGCCTCTTGACCTATATCGAGGAGCAGGGGCTCATCGTCTGCCAACTCGACGGGACAGGCCGGCGCACCGTGACGCTGGTCGAATTGGCCTGGGCCACCGCACCGGGAGATCCGAATGCCGAGGAGGTGGAGCAGGGGAGCCTGGCGCTGTGAGGCGGCGCGGGTGCTTTGAGCGAATGGGGCGATAGGCGTTTTCAGTCACCGTCATCGACCAACTTCTGAGGGCAACGGTGAAAGCGCCGACGCCGAAATGCGTCATGCAGGGCGCATGCGTTTCGATGGCGCTCACCGGTTCGCCCCGATCACCCACTGTTCCTGGTCGACGAGCGTGCCGGTCATCGGCCCGGCAGCATCCGAGAGCAGGAAGACGGCGAGGTTGGCGATATCGCTCGTCGAGAACAGGCGGCCGAAGGGTTGCGAGGCGTTCGCGGCATCGAGCCAGCCCGGCCCGTTGCCCAGCGTGTCGGCCTGCATGGCACGTTCGGCCGGCGTGTCGGTCCAGCCGACATTGATGCCGTTGACGCGGATGCGATCGAAGCGATGGGCGTTGGCGGCGTTCTTGGTCAGCGTGGCCAGCGCGCCCTTGCTGGCGGAATAGACGGCGAGCTCCGGCGAGCCGCAATGGGCGTTGATCGACAGGATGTTGACGATGGCGCCGCCCTGACCGCGCTTCTTCATGTCGGCGATGGCCGCCTGCATGAGGAAGAACGGCGCCCGCGCGTTAACGGCGAACAGCGAGGCCCAGCCGTCGAGATCGGCATCGAGGAACGAGGCCCGGTCGGTCAGCCCTGCGGCGTTGACCAGCGCATCGATGCGGCCGAAGCGCTCGATGCACGCTTGCGCCAAAAGGGCAGGGGCGGCCGGGTCGGCGAGGTCGGTGGCGACGAAGAGCGTTGGTGTGCCAAGCTGCGAAAGCTCCGCCGCCACCGCATCGCCGCGGGCCTTATCACGCCCGGTGACGAGCAGGCCGCCGGCGCCGGAACGCGCCAAGGTCTCGGCGATGGCGCGGCCAATGCCTTGCGTCGAGCCGGTGACCAGCGCCACCTTGCCATTGAGTTGAAGCTCCATTCCTCTTCCCCGCATCGCATCTGGTTTCAGGCTAGCGCGGCACGATCGTTTTACAACATGGAAATTGGAAATTTTGGAGGGGAGGCTGTTGGCTGTCGCTGCGTGAGGCCGGCGAGAGCCTGCCCTAACGCCGCCGCTCCAGGCGAAGCAGGAGCGGAGGCCGTCGCAAAGACCCTAGTGGACCGTGATGATGCCCTCGACGGCCCGCCATTCCGAAGGCTGGATGAGCCGGTGATGAGCAACGCGGACCGAGTGCAGCGGACCGTCGAGTTCGCGCTCCCAATATTGGAGAAAGCCCTTGAGTTCGGGGAAGGCCGGAGCGAGATCATAGTCCTGCCAGACATAGAGCTGAAGCAGGCTCGGATGATCGGGCAGGTGATAGTGGATTTCGGCCGTCGTCAGGCCATAACCTTCCATTTGCAGGCGGAATTCGCTGCTGACCGTATCGGCCATATCTTTCTCCTTCTCTCTCCGTTCAGGCATCCAGCCTGCGACATTTGTATTGAACCCGCCCGATGCCGGGCCGGGACGATCGGTCTGTCGGTCCGTCTTCGAACAACGCCACGAGAAGCTCGGGGGTTCCGAAAATAGCCGCGCCATAACAGTGCGTTGGCGCCCTTTCTGGTCGAATGTAAAAATTTTTTCGCCGGTCTCTTGAAATCGGAAAACGGCAAAACTAGCTCGATATGCGCCGCGATGCCTGACGAAGGGTCCCGGCGTTCCGCACCGGTCCGATATTGCCGGTTCGGTGCGGAGGAACCTCAAAAACCTGTTTGTCCACGAGGAGAACGACATGGCGTTCCGTCCATTGCATGACCGTATTCTGGTCCGCCGCCTTGAAGCCGAGGAGAAGACCTCCGGCGGCATCATCATCCCCGATACCGCAAAAGAAAAACCGCAGGAAGGCGAAGTGCTCGCCGTCGGTCCCGGCGCGCGCGACGACAGCGGCAAGCTTGTCGAACTCGATGTCAAGGTCGGCGACCGCATCCTGTTCGGCAAATGGTCCGGCACCGAAATCAAACTCGACGGCGAGGACCTGCTCATCATGAAGGAAAGCGACGTGATGGGTGTCATCGATAAGATCGCCGAAGTGAAGAAGGCCGCCTGACGGCTTCTTTCGTATCCAACCAGTCAACGAATGCTGCCTAGATAGAGGAGTGATCCAATGGCTGCCAAAGAAGTGAAATTCCATACCGAAGCGCGCGAGAAGATGCTGCGCGGCGTCGACATCCTTGCCAATGCGGTGAAGGTGACGCTCGGTCCCAAGGGGCGCAATGTCGTCATCGACAAGTCGTTCGGCGCGCCGCGCATCACCAAGGATGGCGTTACCGTCGCCAAGGAGATCGAACTGGAGGACAAGTTCGAGAATATGGGCGCCCAGATGGTGCGCGAGGTGGCCTCCAAGACAAACGACCTTGCCGGCGACGGCACGACGACCGCAACCGTGCTTGCACAGGCGATCGTCAGGGAAGGGGCCAAGGCGGTTGCCTCGGGCATGAACCCGATGGATCTGAAGCGCGGCATCGACAAGGCGGTCGACGCGGTGGTCGCCGAGCTGAAGACCAATGCCCGCAAGGTCACCCGAAACGACGAGATCGCGCAGGTCGGCACAATCTCCGCCAATGGCGATGCCGAGATCGGCCGTTTCCTCGCCGAGGCGATGGAGAAGGTCGGCAATGAAGGCGTCATTACGGTGGAAGAGGCCAAGACCGCCGAGACCGAACTGGAAGTCGTGGAAGGTATGCAGTTCGACCGCGGCTATCTCTCGCCCTATTTCGTCACCAACCAGGACAAGATGCGCGTCGAACTCGACGAGCCTTTTGTGCTGATCCACGAGAAGAAGCTCTCCAATCTGCAAGCGATGCTGCCCGTGCTCGAAGCCGTGGTGCAGTCGGGCAAGCCGCTCCTAATTATCGCCGAGGATGTGGAAGGCGAGGCGCTTGCCACGCTGGTCGTCAACAAGCTGCGGGGCGGCCTCAAGGTCGCGGCTGTCAAGGCGCCAGGCTTCGGCGACCGCCGCAAGGCCATGCTGGAAGACATCGCCATTCTCACCGGCGGCACCGCGATCTCGGAAGATCTCGGCATCAAGCTGGATAATGTGACGCTGCAGATGCTGGGCCGCGCCAAGAAGGTGGTGATCGAGAAGGAAAACACCACCATCGTCGACGGTGTCGGCCGCAAGGAAGAGATCCAGGGCCGTGTCGCACAGATCAAGGCGCAGATCGAGGAGACCACCTCCGACTACGACCGCGAGAAGCTGCAGGAGCGGCTGGCCAAGCTCGCTGGCGGCGTTGCGGTGATCCGGGTCGGCGGCTCGACCGAGGTCGAGGTCAAGGAGCGTAAGGACCGCGTCGACGATGCGCTGCATGCGACCCGCGCGGCCGTCGAGGAGGGCGTGCTGCCCGGCGGCGGCGTCGCGTTGCTGCGGGCAGCAAAGGCGCTCGATGCCGTGCAGACCGACAATGCGGACCAGAAGACTGGCGTCGACATCGTGCGCCGTGCCATCGAAACGCCGGTCCGGCAGATCGCCGAGAATGCCGGCGCCGAAGGCTCGATCATCGTCGGCAAACTGCGCGAGAAAACCGAATTCGGCTGGGGCTGGAACGCCCAGACCAACGAATTCGGCGATCTCTACGGCCAGGGCGTCATCGACCCGGCCAAGGTGGTGCGCACCGCTCTCCAGGACGCGGCATCGGTCGCAGGCCTGCTGGTGACCACGGAGGCGATGGTGGCCGAGAAGCCGAAGAAGGAAGCCGCCGCCCCGGCAATGCCCGCCGGCGCCGGCATGGACTTTTGAGGTCGCGGCCAATCCGCCCGCTTCCCTGGCGGGGAGCGGGCGTCAGTCGAGAGAGAGTGGAGGTAAAGATGGACGCAATGGCTGGCATCGAATCCGTACCGGCTCCTACGCACCAAGCGAAGGAATTCCTGGCCTATGAAACAGAATGCAGGAACGTGCTGAAGCCGCTGCTGGCAGGGCTGCTCGACATGGCTGAAGCCGCCGGCTGGAATCGGCGAACCGCGGCGTCGGCACTGATGTTCCTCGCAGCACAGCAAGTGTCGGCAACATCCGAGGTATCCGCCGGCAGCGGCTGAACGGAAATCGGCCAGTCCATTCACCTATCCGCGGCGGGCCGTGCTGCCCGGTGTTCGGTCCGCTGCAGGCCCTGAACAATCGAGAGGAGGCACAAGCCATGAATCGCGGGCAATTTGAGGAACCGGTCACACTTCTGGTCGGAATGGGCTTTCCGAGGAAGATCGACAGCGTGATGGAAGCCTATGCACTGCTGCAGGACTGGCCGAGCGCCGGCCGCAACGGCGCCCATGCCGTCGCGCTCAACGCTTGCAAGGCGGGCATCGTCGGCGAGATCGATCCGGAGACGGTGCGGGCCACGCTGATCAGCTTCGCGCGCCGCCACGACATACTGGTGCCTGATATGGTTACGCCGCTCGCGACGGCGGCCGGTGGTGCTGTGCACGAGGTGAACTGACGGATGCGGCGCTTCAACAGCGCTTGCAGACCATGTTCTTGAGATAAGCCAGGCGAACACGGAGACGCCGGAATTCCTTCCCGGGCGGGCGGCATCGTCGTCGGTCAATTGAGCGAACGTGTCAGCAAGACTGACCTGTTCTGCCCGAATAACGCCTCTGAGCGCCGCCTCCCGGTTAAAAAAGTATCATCCGTTGTCTTGAATCGTGGTGGCGCCTGTTGTCATGAGCCGGTACCTTGGCTCTTGAAATGCAGAGCCGAAACCAATTCGGCCGGTTTAGGGAATTGGGCCGAACGCGGCAAATATCCGTGCTGGCCTGGGAGGAAACGGACATGGAACCGGACCTGGAAGTAGTCCAGATACGACGCGGTGAGTCCTTCAAGGCGTGGTCGCATGGCTACCCCTTCCACACGGTGCGTTGGCACTTCCATCCCGAATATGAACTGCATCAGGTGATCTTCACCAACGGACGCTATTTCGTCGGCGATTTCATCGGCGAGTTCGAGCCGGGCAATCTGGTGCTGACCGGGCCGAACCTGCCGCACAACTGGGTCAGCGACATCCCCAGGGACAGCTCGATCCCGCTGCGCGGCCGCATCATCCAATTTTCCGAAAGTTTCATCGGCGATGCCATGCATGTGCTGCCGGAGCTGGCGGGGCTGGGGCACCTGCTCGAAGCGTCGCGGCGCGGCGTGCTGTTTTCCAGCCGCACCAGCAAGGCGCTGGCGCCGCTGATGGAAGAGATGATGCAGGCGCAAGGCGTGCGCCGCATCGAGCTGTTCATGATGATCGCCGGCCTGCTCAGCCGCGCCCAGGAATTCCAGCTTTTGGCCAGCGCCAGCTACCGGCCCGATCCCTCCGGCTACATGACCGCCGGCATGAACAAGGCGCTCGCCTATATCAGGGAAAACCTGACGCAGCTGTTCGACGAGGCGGATCTCGCCGCCATCGCCGGCCAGTCGACCGGCGCCTTCTCGCGCTCGTTTCGCCGTCACACCGGCATGTCGCTGGTGCAGTATGTCAAACGGCTGCGCATCAATCTCGCCTGCCAGATCCTGATGAGCGACGAGCAGGCCTCGATCACCGACATCTGCTACGAGGTCGGCTTCAACAATCTGTCCAATTTCAACCGGCAGTTCCTGGCGGAGAAGGGCATGCCGCCCTCGCGCGCTTCAGGCGCCTGCTGGCCGACAACATCAACGCGGGCAAAGCCGCTTAACGGAGGAGCCAGGGAGGAACCAAGGGAGGATTTTTCTTTTGCATGACGACGTGAGCCGCGTGGAGCGGTTCGCGATAGAGAACGCTTGTCTCGAATTCCTCCGTAGGCGGAGGTTGTCGGCGCGGCTCGAAAGGCCGGCGCCGGGTCCCGGTTCCCAATGCAGTTTGGGCGAGGGCGGATGGGTGTCTTCAGACCAAAGCAGTCAACGACCTTCTTACAACCATATCAGAAACGGAGAAGACCGAATGACCAAACTTTCATCTTCATTGAAGTCTGCTGGCAAGTCCGCCGGCGTGGCAGCCCTTGCGCTGTCGCTGCTGGCCGGCACCGCCGCGATCGCCAGGGCCGCCGAAGTTACCGACGCCACCGTCGCCTTCCTGATGCCCGACCAGGCCTCGACCCGCTACGAGCAGCATGATTATCCCGGCTTCGCTGCCGAGATGAAGAAGCTGTGCCCGGGCTGCAAGGTGCTCTACCAGAATGCCGATGCCGACGCCTCGCGCCAGCAGCAGCAGTTCAACTCGGTGATCTCGCAGGGCGCCAAGGCGATCGTGCTCGACCCGGTCGACTCGACCGCCGCCGCCTCGCTGGTCAAGCTGGCGCAGAGCCAGGGCATCAAGGTCATCGCCTATGACCGGCCGATCCCGACCGCGCCGGCCGATTTCTATGTGTCGTTCAACAATGAAGGCATCGGCAAGGCCATCGCCGATTCGCTGGTCGAGCACCTGAAGGCGCTGAAGGTCGATCCGGCCAGCGGCGGCGTGCTGCAGATCAACGGCTCGCCGACCGACGCGGCGGCCGGCCTGATCAAGAAGGGCATCCATGCCGGCCTCGACAACAGCGGCTACAAGATCCTGGCCGAATACGACACGCCGGAATGGGCGCCGCCGAAGGCGCAGCAATGGGCCGGAGGCCAGATCACCCGCTTCGGACCAAAAATCCTCGGCGTCGTCGCCGCCAATGACGGCACCGGTGGCGGCGCCATCGCCGCCTTCAAGGCGGCCGGCGTCGATCCGGTGCCGCCGGTGACCGGCAATGACGCGACGATCGCGGCACTGCAGCTGATCATCGCCGGCGACCAGTACAACACCATCTCCAAGCCGAGCGAGATCGTGGCGGCGGCCGCCGCCAACATCGCCATCAAGCTGCTTTCGGGCGAAACGCCGAAGGCCGAGATGACGCTGTACGACACGCCCTCGCAGCTGTTCACGCCGGCCGTGGTGACGCAGGAAAACCTGAAGGCCGAGATCATCGACAAGAAGATCAACACCGCGGCCGAGCTCTGCGTCGATCGTTACGCGGAGGGCTGCAAGAAGCTGGGCATCGGGAACTGACCGCGACCCTTGCCCGCTCCGCTGTCTGGCCGCCCACGCGGTGGCCAGACAGCGCTCAATCCATGAACCGGTTTTGAAAGGCTTCCAGGCATGATCGATACCGCGGACGAACCGGTTCCGGCAGGCGAGCTGGTGCTCAGCCTGCGTGGCGTTTCGAAGAATTTCGGCGCCGTGTCGGCGCTCACCGACATCGATCTCGATGTCCATGCCGGCGAGGTGGTGGCGCTGGTCGGCGACAATGGCGCCGGCAAGTCGACGCTGGTCAAGATCCTGGCCGGCGTGCATCAGCCGAGTTCGGGCACCATTAATTATCGCGGCAAGCAGGTGACGCTTGCAGATCCAAGCGCGGCTTTGACGCTCGGCATCGCCACCGTGTTCCAGGATTTGGCGCTGTGCGAAAACCTCGACATCGTCGCCAACATCTTCCTCGGCCGTGAGCTCAGCCCGCTGCGCCTGGACGAGGTGGCGATGGAGGTGCGCGCCTGGACGCTGCTCAACGAGCTATCGGCGCGCATCCCAAGCGTTCGCGAAGTGGTCGCTTCGCTGTCGGGCGGCCAGCGCCAGACGGTGGCGATCGCCCGCTCGCTGCTGCTCGAACCCAAGCTCATCCTGCTCGACGAGCCGACGGCCGCACTTGGCGTGGCACAGACGGCGGAAGTGCTCAACCTGATCGAGCGCGTGCGCGACCGCGGCCTCGGCGTCGTCATCATCAGCCACAATATGGAAGACGTGCGCGCCGTCGCCGACCGCATCGTCGTGCTGCGGCTTGGCCGAAACAACGGCATCTTCTCGCCCGACGCCTCGAACCAGGAACTGGTCAGCGCCATCACCGGCGCGTCGAACAATTCGGTGTCGCGGCGCGCCGAGCGCAGACAGGCCAGGCACGAGCAAACCCAGGAGCCACGCCCATGAGCCGTGAAGCCGAACAGGCCGCCTCCGTGCCGCCGCAGCTCGACCGCGCCGATGTGCGCGTCAAGCATGAGGCGGGAATCGGCGGCGCCATCCGCAGGTTCTTCGATCGGGTCCGCTCCGGCGATCTCGGCTCGCTGCCGGTGATCGTCGGGCTGGTCATCATCTGGACGGTGTTCGCCAGCATCAACCCGATCTTCCTGTCGAGCAGCAATTTGGTCAATCTGCTGTTCGATTGCTCCACCGTCGGCGTCATCGCGCTCGGCATCGTCTGCGTTTTGATGGTCGGCGAGATCGACCTGTCGGTAGGCTCGATCAGCGGCTTTGCCTCGGCGATGGTCGGCACGCTGTGGGTCAACCAGGGCTGGCCGGTGGCGCTCGCCATTATTGCCGCTGTCGCCGTTGGCGGCTTCATCGGCGCACTCTATGCGCTGCTGTTCAACCGGCTCGGCATGCCGAGCTTCGTCTCGACGCTGGCTGGCCTGCTGGCAGTGCTTGGCCTGCAGCTCTACATCCTCGGCTCGACCGGCTCGATCAATCTTCCCTACGGCTCGAACCTGGTGAATTTCGGCCAGTTGCTGATGATGCCGAAGTTCGTCTCGTTCGCTCTGGCGGCCGTGCCCGGCATCGTCATGCTGGTCACCGGCCTGCGCACCGTTGCGCGCCGCCATGCCGCCAATTTGTCGGCGCCGTCGACGGGCGGGCTTGTCACGCGCGCGGTGGTGATCACGGTCATTCTCGAACTCATCGTCTTCTATCTCAACCAGGCGCGCGGCATTCCGTGGATGTTCGGTCTGTTCGTCGGCCTGGTCATATCAATGCACTACGCGCTGACGCGGACGAAATGGGGCCGCTCGATGTCGGCGGTTGGCGGCAACCGCGAGGCGGCGCGGCGCGCCGGCATCAATGTGCGGCTGATCTATTCCAGTGCCTTCGTGCTGTGCTCGATGCTGGCGGCTTTCGGCGGTGTGCTGTCGGCGGCCCGCCTTGCATCGGCCAGTCAGCAGGCCGGCACCGGCGACGTCAATCTCAACGCCATCGCGGCGGCCGTCATCGGCGGCACCAGCCTGTTCGGCGGCCGCGGCAGCGCCTATTCGGCACTGCTCGGCATCATCGTCATCCAGTCGATCGCCAGCGGCCTGACGCTGCTCGATCTGTCCTCGTCGCTTCGGTACATGATCACCGGCGCCGTGCTTGCCATCGCGGTCATCGTCGACTCGCTGGCACGCCGCTCGCGTGTCTCGCATGGCCGGGCCTGAACCCATCAACAGGAAGCAAGACATGAGCGAAGAACTGTCCGGAAAAGTTGCCGCCGTCACCGGCGCGGCATCAGGCATCGGCCTCGAATGCGCCAGGCACATGCTGGCGGCCGGCGCCACAGTGGTGCTGGTCGACCGTGCCGAGGCGACGCTGAACAAACTGTGCGCCGAGCTCGGTTCGAAGGCGATCCCGTTGGTGATCGACCTGATGCAGCCGGCAAGCGTCGCCACCATGATGCCGCAGATTCTGGAGAAAGCCGGCCAGCTCGACATCTTCCATGCCAATGCCGGCGCCTATGTCGGCGGCGAGGTAGCGACCGGCGATCCCGACGCCTGGGACCGGATGCTCAACCTCAACATCAATGCCTGCTTCCGCTCGATCCAGGCGGTGCTGCCGCACATGATCGAACGCAAGACCGGCGACATCATCGTCACCAGTTCGATCGCCGGTCTGGTCCCGGTGGTCTGGGAGCCGATCTACACGGCTTCCAAGCACGCGGTGCAGGCCTTCGTCCACACGGTGCGCCGCCAGGTCGCCAAGCACGGCCTGCGCGTCGGTGCGGTGGCGCCGGGTCCGGTGGTGACGGCGCTGGTCGACGACTGGCCGAAGGCCAAGCTCGAAGAGGAACTCGCCGCCGGCGGCCTGATGCAGCCGCGCGAAGTGGCCGAAGCGGTGATGTTCATGCTGACCCGCCCGCGCAACGTGACGATCCGGGATTTGGTGATTTTGCCGCAGAGCAATGATTTGTGAGGCAGTAGGGAATGGGGAATAGGCAATAGGCAATAGGCAATAGGAAGATGTAGACACAGTCTTACAGGCCCCGCTCAAAAGTGCTTCGCGCGTCCTATCCTACTAACTAATCGCTTACTGCCTACTGCCTACTGCCTATCCCCTATTCCCTGAACCGGAGGTTCCTCATGCCCCATTATCTCGGCATCGATGTCGGCACCGGCAGCGCGCGGGCCGGGGTGTTCGACCACACCGGCACCTTGCTCGCCTCGGCCAAGCGGGACATCGAGGTCTGGCGCGAGGCCGGCGACATTGTCGAGCAGTCGAGCAACGACATCTGGCGGGCGGTGTGCGCGGCCACGCGGGAAGCGGTCGCTCAATCGGGCGTGGCAGCTGAGGCCATCGCCGGCATCGGGTTCGACGCCACTTGTTCGCTGGTGGTGCTGGGCGAGGGCGGCGTGCCGCTGCCGGTAAGCAAGTCCGGCAATTCGGAACGCAACATCATCGTCTGGATGGATCACCGCGCGGTCGAGCAGACGCGCCGCATCAACCGCAGTGGCGAGGCGGTGCTGAACTATGTCGGCGGCGTCATCTCGCCGGAAATGGAAACGCCGAAACTCTTTTGGCTAGCGGAAAACCTGCCCGACACGTTCAACGCCGCCTGGCAGTTCATGGACCTCGCCGATTTCCTCACCTGGCGCGCGACCGGCAGCCTTGCCCGCTCGGTCTGCACGGTGACTTGCAAATGGACATACCTCGCGCATGAAAGCCGCTGGGACGAGGCCTATTTCCGCACCATCGGACTAGGGAGCCTGGCCGACGAGGGGTTCGCGCGCATCGGCACGCAGATCGTGCCGGCGGGTGCCGCACTTGGCGGCGGGCTGACCGCGCAGGCGGCTGCGGACCTTGGCCTGCGCCCCGGCACGGCCGTGGCGGCGGGGCTGATCGACGCGCATGCCGGCGGTGTCGGCACGGTCGGCGCGCGCGGCGCGTTCGGCAGCGTTCTGTCGCGCATGGCCTATGTCTTCGGCACCTCGGCCTGCACCATGTCGTCGACCGCCGAGCCGGCCTTCGTCGACGGCGTCTGGGGTCCGTATTTCTCGGCCATGGTGCCGGGCCTGTGGCTGAACGAGGGCGGCCAATCTGCGGCGGGTGCGGCCATCGACCATCTGGTGCGCATGCATCCGGCGGCCGGCGAAGCGACCGCCAAGGCGCAGGCCGAGGGGCTCAGCCTCAGCGCCTGGCTGTCGCTGCAGGCGCAGAGCCGCAACGGGGCAGCGGCGACGCCGGCCTTGGTCGGCGGCATCCATGTCGTGCCGGAATTCCTTGGCAACCGCGCGCCTTTCGCCGACCCGGACGCACGCGCGCTGATTGCCGGGCTCGATCTTGACACCAGCCTCGACAGCCTGGTCGGGCTCTATGTCGCCGGGGTCTGCGGGCTGGGCTACGGCGCGCGCCAGATCGTGCGGGCCGAGCATGACAAAGGCATTGCCGTCGACACCATCGTCGTCAGTGGCGGCGCCGGGCAAAGTCCGTTGGTGCGCCAGCTGCTTGCCGACACGACCGGCATGGTGGTGGTGGCGTCGACCTCGCCGGAGCCGGTGCTGCTCGGCTCGGCGATGCTGGGCGCGGTCGCCGCCGGTGCTTACAAGGATCTGACGGCGGCGATGGCCGGCATGTCGGAACTCGGCGAAGTCTATCATCCCGACGCTACCTTGGCCGGCTGGCACGCCAAGCGCTTTGCTGCGTTCGAGCTGCTGCAGCAGGCGGGCAAGGCCATCCGAGGCTGAAGCGAGCGGCTCCTGTCGGGCTCTGTCAGGAGCGTGGCGAACACCGCTTGGCGATGATGCCGGAAGCTGGCAGCTTTGTTCTGTCGTGGACCCTCCTGCGGCTTGCGAAGAGGGCAGGGCGACAGGAGCAGGAGGCCCGATGGCAGACGACAAATCGCCAGCGCCATTCGCATCGGACAGTGTGCCGTGGACGGAATGGTCCGATGTGCCGCGCTTCGGCGTGCGCTACCGGCATTTGTCGCTGGCCGCGCTTGGCGAAACCTATCATGTCGGCGTGGCGATCGAGGAGTTGCCGGCGGGCAAGCAGACCTCGCCGGCGCACTACCACATTTTCGAGGAGGAGCATGTCTTCATCCTCGAGGGGACGCTCACCGCGCATGTCGGCAATGCCGCCTATGTCATGAAGGCCGGCGACTACATCTGCTTTCCGGCCGGGGCGGCGGCAGGGCATTGCCTCATCAACACCAGCGACGCACCCTGCCGCTACGTCATCGTCGGCGAGCGCAACCCGAACGACGTTGTCGTCTACACCGCCTCCAACAAGGTGCTGGTGCGCGCCTTGGGCAGCCGTGCGATCTTCGATCTCGCGGCAACTCGAACCTACTGGGACGGTGAGAGCACCGGCCTCGCCGCCGGCGATCCGTTGCCGTCGGATGTGACGGCCGGTGTCACCAAGGCAGCAGCCATTCCGATCCCGCCGGTCGCCAGCGACGCTGTCGAGTGGAAACAGGAAGGCGAGGGGGCGCGGTTCGGTGGTCAGTCCAAACACCTCACCTATGCCGCCTTGGGACGGCCCGACTACCATGTCGGCGTGCTGATCGAGGCACCGGCCCCCGGCATGCGCCTGGCGCCCAGGCACTACCATATGCTGGAAGAAGAGCATGCGCTGATCCTGGAAGGGCAAGTGACGCTGCTGCTTGGCGAGGAGCGCTATGAGATGAAAGCCGGCGACTATGTCTGCTTTCCGGCCGGCCTGGCGGTTGGACATTCCTTCCTCAACAGCGGTACGGGACCGTGCCGCTATCTGATGATCGGCGAGAAAAACCCCAACGAGGTCTGCGTCTATCCCGATTCCAACAAGATGGCGGTCGACGCCTTGCGCCGGCGCGACGGCATTTTCGATATGGCCGGGGTTAGGCGGTATTGGGATGGCGAGGAGACGAAATAGCGCCCGGCGGTCCCGGGTTCACAGTTCCTTCTCCGCCAGCTTCCTGAATTCGTCGGGCACCGAGCGCGCCGCTTCCAGTGCCACCGTGCCGTAGCCGACCGCCTGTTTGCCGAAGCGTTCGCGGATCTTGTCGATGGCGCGGTCGGCGTCGAAGCGTGCCAGGCCTTTCCTGGTGCCGGGCCGGCGTTTCTCGTCGGCGAGGCCGAGCGGCAGTTCGAGTTGCAGCTCGAAGCTTTCCTCGAGGTGCGAGACCGAGATCGCCAGCAGCGAGATCGTTTTGTCATGCGGGTGGTCGGCGAGCACGCCGCGCACCAGGTCGCCGGCGATCTCGGCCAGGATGGTTGTCGCCGAGATCGGCTGGTCAAGCGTGATCGATCGTGTGACTGCGCTGAGATCGGCAAAGCGCACACGCACGGTCACCGTGCGGCCGGGCCGTGCCTTGGCGCGCAGGCGGCTCGCGACGCGGTCGGCCAGATGCAGCAGAGTGGGCACGATGACCCGTGCTACGGCAGGCTTCTCTCCGAGTGCCGATTGTGCGCCGGCGGAATGCGCGCGGCGCTTCGTCTCCAGTTTGCGCGGGTCACGGTTCCAGGACAATGCGGCCAGCTTTTCGCCGGCGGCCGGACCGAGCAGCCGCGTCAGCGCGCCGCGATGTGTCCTCGCCAGCTCTCCGATGGTCTCGATGCCGATTTCCGCCAGCCGCGCTTTGGTCGCCGGGCCGACGCCCCACATCAGCCCCACCGGCAGATCGTGCAGGAAGGCGAGTTCGCTACCGGGGTCGACCACCACCAGCCCGTCGGGCTTGGCGACCTGCGAGGCGATCTTGGCCAGATGCTTGGTGCGCGCCACGCCGATCGAGATCGGCAGGCCGAGTTCGGCGCGTACCCGGCTGCGGATCGTCGTGGCGATCTCCTGTGGGGAGCCGAACAGATGCGTGCAGCCGGCGACATCGGCAAAGGCCTCGTCGATGGAGATGCGCTCGACCACCGGGGTAAAATCGTCGAGCACCTTGATCGCCGCGTCGCCCAGCCGCTGGTAATGGCTGAAATTGCCGCCGACGAAGATCAAATGCGGGCAGAGTTCGCGCGCCTTGCGTCCTGGCATGCCGCCACGCACGCCGAAGGCGCGCGCCTCATAGGAAGCGGCGAGCACGACGCCGCCGCCCACCGCGATCGGCTTGCCGCGCAGCGACGGATCGAGCAACTGCTCGACCGAGGCGTAGAAAGCGTCGAGATCGGCATGCAGGATGGTGGCTGTCGTTTCCATCGACCGCACATCCGCAGTTGCTGATAGGTTGGAACAAATAAAGAACAAAGGTGGATCGTTGTCAAGCGAAGGGCGCAACAGCCATGCCGGTTCGGCCTGAACGCAACCGCCTAGACAATATGCTCCGCTCGCAGCGCCGCTTTCATCCTTTCCAGCGCCGCTTCGCCGCCTGCCGCCAGTTCGTCGGCAATCCTGGCCAGCTTATCGTCGGCCTTGCGGTGCTTGCTGCCCCAGGCGCCGAGCGTCGCCAGCACCGGCAAGAGGTCGATGCCTGCCTCGGTCAGCCGGTAGACCGTTCTCAAGCCATGCGTCGGGTCGTCGCTTCTGGTGAGGATGCCTTCCTTCTGGAGCGTTTGCAGTCGCTCGGCCAGCGTGCGCGAGGAGATGCCTTCGTCGGATTGCAGGAATTCGCGAAAGTGCCTTTTGCCGGCGAAGGCCATGTCGCGGATGATGAGCAGCGTCCAGCGGTCGCCGATCAGTTCGAGCGACAAGTTGATCGGGCAGCCGGATTTTTCGCGCGTCGACATCTATGGTTCCATTTTTAAATCACTTTACTATTGACATCGTTTTGGCCTTGCGTCAACGGTTCCAAATGTAAACTGTATTGCGATGGCCATGAGGAGAATGACGGTGAAAAAGCTGGTCCTGCAGATGCAGATGTCGGTCGACGGCTTTGTCGGCGCCAATGAGGACCATTCCTGGCAGCTCTGGGAGTGGGGTGACGAGAGCGCCTGGGACGGTGCGCTGAAGCAGGACTTCAACGCCGTCTTCGCAGGCGTCGATACCATCCTGCTCAGCCGCAAGATGGCACAGGAGGGCTATCTCACCCATTGGGGCAATGCGGCGAAGAAGTTTCCGCGCGATCCGTTCTACGCCTTTGCGCAGCGCATCGTCGACTCCCGCAAGGTGGTGCTCAGCAAAAAGCTCAAGCAATCGGCCTCGGAGCCGGCTTGGGAGCGCACCAGTGTGGCCAGCGGCGACCTGCCGCGCGAAGTCAATGCGCTGAAAGCGGGCGAGGGCGGCGACGTGGCGGTGTTCGGCGGCGCCGGTTTCGCGTCGGCGCTGATTGCGGCCGGGCTGGTCGACGAGTTCCAGCTTTTCATCAACCCGGCGGTGCTGGGAGCGGGCCGCCGGATTTTTGATCAGGGCGGTTTTAGGAACCTGCGGCTGCTCGGCTCGAAGGCCTATGCCTGTGGCATGGTGGTCAGCCGCTATGCGCCGGCGCGGTGAGGGGGACCTCCATCTTCTCCCTGCTCACTTCGCATCGTGAAAAATGATCCCGACCGTGTGGCGCATGCCTGAGCGCAGCCGGCTGACGCCATGGCGCAGGTTGACCCGGTAGTTGCCTTTGGTGCCCTGCACCGGCCGGTTGTGGACGGCGAAGACAACGGCGTCGCCCTGGCGCAGCGGCACCACTTCGACCCGGCTCTGCATGCGCGGGCGCTGCTCGGTCAGCGCGAACTCGCCGCCGCTGAAATCCTGGCCCGGTTCGGAGAGCAGGATCGCCACCTGCAGCGGAAAGGCGAGGTCGCCATAGAGATCCTGGTGCAGGCAGTTGAAGTCGCCAGGCACATATTGCAGCAGCAGCGGCGTCGGCCGTGTCTGGCCGGCGGCATGGCACTGATCGAGAAACGCGGCATGCGTCGCGGGATAACGCATGGCCTGCCCCATGCGCTCGTTCCACCGATTGGCGACCTCGGCCAGCCTGGGATAGAGCGCGCTGCGCAGGCCACCCAGGAGGTCGGGCAAGGGATAGCGGAAATAGCGGTACTCGCCCTTGCCGAAGCCATGCCTGGCCATATGAATGTGGCTGCGGAAATGCTCTTCGTTGGGATAGAGGCCGGCGATCTGCCGGCATTCTTCGGGCGAGAGCAATTTCTCGATCACCGCGCAGCCGAAGCCGTCGAGTTCGGCAGCAAGGGCGGGCCAGTCGTAATCGGCGATGCGCGTCTCGGCGGCTTCGATCACCGATCTGGCAATTTTGGCATGGGCATTCATATCGTAGCCTCCTTGTCGAGCAGGGCGCGTTTGCGTTCGACACCCCAGCGGTAACCGGCCAGTGAGCCGTCGGCGCGGACGACACGGTGGCAGGGAATGCCCAGCGCGATTGCGTTGGCCGCACAGGCCGTCGCCACGGCGCGGGCGCCGTTCGGCTGGCCGAGACGCCGGGCGACCGCGGTGTAGGTGATGGTGGCGCCGCACGGGATGCTGCGCAGCACATCCCAAACCTGTTGCTGGAATGGCGTGCCGTGGCGCATGTCGAGCGGCAGGTCGAGGCCGACGCCGGGCATTTGGATGAAGCGCGCGATTGTCGCGAGATCGTCGCGCAGTGCGGCCTCGTCCTCGGCCAGTATCTTGTCGGGGAAGCAATGGCCAAGGTCCCGCTCCAGCGCGTCGGCGTCCGAGCCGATCAGGATGGCGCAGACGCCGATCTGGCTGCGCGCTGCCAGGACGTCGCCGATTGCGGATTCACCGATGGCGTAGCTTATGGTGTCGAAGGCATTGGGGACGCTCGCCGGCGGCGCCATTTGGGTTTGCATGAGGTTCATTGCGTTTACTCCTTTGTCTGTGCGTGAACCCTATAGGGACGGCTTCTCGCGCTCACTCCGGTGCTTGCTTTCAAATTCGAATTTCGAAGGTAGGTGAACCGTTCTACGCGACACGAGTAACAGCGACCTCGCCGAGCAAAAACACCTCACCCGTCAACAACCGCAGCTCGATCTCGCCGGCCGCGGTGCGGCTCCATTCGGCTCTGCCGTGATCGACCATCTCGCCAATGGCCGCCATCACCAGTAACTTCGAGCCTTCGGCGCGCCGGCCGCCGGCAGCTTGGGTCCGGCTGGTCGCATCGGTGGTGGGAGACCTTGCCATCGCGCGCATTGCCGGTCCTCGTCAGGCCCGCATTGACCGGTTGGCATTGTCGGACGCCGCCTCACGCTCCAGCAGTGCGCGTTTGCGCTCAGCGCCCCAGGCGTAGCCGGACAGGGCGCCATCCCTGCGGATCACGCGGTGGCAGGGAATGGCGACGGCAAGGCTGTTGGCGGCGCAGGCGGCGGCGATGGCGCGGGTTGCCTTCGGCGCGCCGATGCGCTGCGCGATCTCGGCATAGGAAACCGTGCGGCCGACGGGGATGTCTTGTAAAGCCTGCCAGACACGCTGCTGGAAGGCGGTGCCGCGCACGTCGAGCGGCAAATCGAGACCGAGCGCCGGAGCCTCGACGAAGCCGACGACGCGGACGACCAGTGCTTCGTAGTCGCTGTCGCCGCCGATCAGCCGTGCCCTGGGGAAACGGTCCTGCAGGTTGCGCACCAGCGCGTCAGGATCGTCGCCGAGCAGGATCGAGGCGACGCCCTTTTGACTGGACGCGACCAGGATGGCGCCGAGCGAAGTCTCGCCGACGGCGAAGCGGATCTCTTCATCAGCGCCGCCGGCGCGATAGCGCGTTGGCGTCATGCCGAGCATGCCGGTGGATTTCTCGTAAAAACGTCCGCTTGAATTGAAACCGGCATCGTAGATCGCCGTCGTCACGCTGGCGCCGTCTTCCAGGCCCTGGCGGACCCGGGCGGCGCGGTGCGCGGCGGCATAGTCCTTCGGTGTCAGCCCGGTGGCCGCCTTGAAGATACGATGGAAATAACCGGCGCTACGGCCGGCGGCATCAGCCAGCTCAGCGAGCGACGGTTCTTCCTCGCTCTGCTCGATCCTGCGGCAGGCATCGGCGACCATCGCGGCATTACCGGCCTCGAGCGATGGGCCATCCGGGTTGCAGCGCCGGCACGGGCGAAAGCCGGTTGTCCTGGCCTGATCGAGCGTGCCGTGCAGTTGCACATTTTTCGGATTGGCGCGCCGCGACGGGCAGGAAGGCCGGCAATAGACGCCGGTCGTCGCCACCGAATACCAGAATGCGCCGTCGGCCGACTTGTCGCGCGCAACGATACGCGCCCAGCGCGGATCGTCGGCGATTTGCGGCGGCGCGGATTTGAGATTCTTGGCCAGGGTGACGAACATGGCCGCATTGAAGCCGCCAAAAGCCGGCCTCGCCACCCGTTTCCTGCCAAGAGCCCCACTCTCCTAAGCCGCGCGTTTGGGCTCCACCGCGAACGGGCTGAGCCCGAGCCAGGTCTGCATCTTCCTGCCAATGGCCTGGTCGCCGGTCAGGGCAACCTTGGCGCCGGCCTTCTCGACGGTCAGCAGTCCCATCCAGATCGCCGTCATGGTGTGCAGATCGGTCGAGACGTAAAGGTCGACGTCGAAGCCCGGATCGTACCAGCACAGATCGACCTCGCCGTGCTTCTCGACGATCAGCCACCACGACCGTTTGGACGCCGGTAGGTCCTGATACAGAAATTGTATCACCGTGCGGCCCTCGGGCAGCGGCGAGGGATTCAAATTGCGCCGCATGTCCCACATCAGCAACGACGGATCGAGGTTTTTCAGCGACAGCCGGGACTCGACCCATTTCTGTCCCCAGAAGCCCATCGCCTCGACGACGGGACGCAAATCCCGGCCGGCTTCCGTCAGCCGATATTCGAAGATGCCTCTCTCGCCCGGCACTTCCTTGCGCTCGATGATCCCCGCCAGTTCGAGCTCCTTCAGCCGTTGCGACAGAAGGGTCGGCGACATTTTCGGCACGCCGCGGCGCAGGTCGTTGAAGCGGGTCGAGCCCGCCACCAGCTCGCGCAACAGCACCATCGTCCAGCGGGTGCAGAGCACCTCGGCTGCCATCGATAGCGGGCAGAATTGCTTGTATCCGTGCTGGGTCATGATTGGCGCCTCTCCCTCGAAACCAGGGCCGAATATTAGGCCTTCATGAATGAGCCGGCCAGTACGGAAACTGTACTACCCCAGTACAGATCGCGGACTGGTTGGCGAGGGCCCTGTCATGCGAGCCCTTTGGCCGGTGCACGGGACACCCCTTGCGCCGCAACCAGGAGACTATCCATGACCGCATACGTTATCGCAGACATCAAGATAAACGACCCGCAATGGGTGCCGACCTACGCAGCATCGGTGCATGACCTCGTCCACAAGCATGGCGGCAGATATCTGTCGCGCAGCGGCAATGTGAAAACGCTCGAAGGCAAGCCGCTCGACACCACGCTGATCGCCCTGATGGCGTTCCCCTCGGAAGCGGCGGCCCGCGCCTTCACCAACGATCCGGCCTATGCGCCCTTCGTTTCGGCCCGTCAGGGCGGCAGCGACAGCCGTTTCCAGATGATCGACAACACCGATCTGGCCGGAACGATCCCGTACCTGCCGAAGGGATGACCATTCCTGGCATCGTTTTCGGGATCTCCAAGCAACAACAGTCACAGCGCTTGCCTGCCGGGCCTCCGTATTTTCGGCGGCCGGCCAGCTGTGCTTTTTCAAGAAGAATGGAATGAAGATGATATCGAACTTTCTCAACAGGCCAAATTTTCGCTGCAGACTTGTCATGGCCGGGGCCATGCTGGCCGTCTGCACCAGCTTCGCACAGGCGCATCAGGAAGCGGCCGCGCTTGCGTCCGTCCCCAATCCGCTGGCTGACAAGGTGCGGGCTGCCAACAGCCGGTTTCTCGACGTCAAGGCCGCTACATCAGAGGGCTATGCGCCCATTCCCTGCGCCAGCGGCATCACCGGCGGCGCCATGGGCATCCACTATGTCAACGGCGGATATCTGAAGGACGACAAGATCGATATCGCCCGGCCTGAGGCCGTGATGTACGAGCCGATGGCCGACGGCACGCTGCAACTGGTGGCGGTCGAATACATCACCTCGAAGGGGCCGGCGTCGCTGGACGGACAGCTGTTCAATTTCAACAGCGCGCCCAACCGCTATGGCCTGGGCGAATTCTACGAACTGCATGTCTGGGCCTGGAAGGGCAACCCGACCGGCATTTTCGCCGACATGAACCCGAAAGTGTCATGCGAACACACGATGGCGCCGAGCCAGTAAGCAATGAAGCCAGGCGGCGTCAATGCCGCCTGGTCGCCCTCCGTGACAGTTGGCAGCTCCGGCCCAGCGGCCGCTTTCGGCGAGGAAAAGCCGGGGAGGTGCGTGCCGCTGGCGCTCCTCGCGGCGTCAGGCAGGTACGGTCTTTATGCCGCTTGATCCGGGATCGCCAATCCCACCTCGGCGGTATCCCGGCTCGCTTGCGGCAAGACGAAGCGTCCCGTCACGTACCAGAGCAGGGACACCACGAGAATCGAGAGATAGCCATCCACGGCATAGTGCCAGCCGGTGTAAACCGAACCGAACAGGATGAAGGCCGCGAAGGACCAGCCGGCGATTGCCCACCGGCGGCCGAATTGGGCCAGGAAGAATGCGTTGAGCGTGGCGATCGCAACATGCATGCTGGGCATGGCCGAGATGCCGCCGCCGAGTTCCGGGCGGCCACTCTGGTAGGCTGTAAACAGATAATCGGCGTACAGATGGACCGACGCGCCGTAGCCCCTCTGCGCCAGGGCGGCCTGCAGCGCGACAAACCGGTCGCCGCCGTAGATTTGGTCGTGGAATATCGGGCCGGCGGACGACAGCAGGGTCGCAAGAACGGTGCCGCACAGCATCGTGGTCAGCGCGAATGCCCATAGGTAGCGCAAACGCCCGACCGGATTGTTCCAGAAGGCGACGAAGAGCACGGCGCCGAACCATTGCAGAAGCCAGCCATATCCATAGCCGGCGAAAATGGCGACCGACACCGGTTCGGAAACGATGCTGTGCGCCCATGTCCAGGGATCCGCGCCATGCAGCCGAAGATCGAGGTCCGCCAGGGCGCGGTCGGCGTAGAACGGCACCATGTCCGGGATGGCGGCCTTCAAGGTGGTGAATGCGGTGACGCCGAGAAAGAACAAGAAGATGACGGGTGCGGCTGCAAGCCAGCGGTGCCTGAGTACGCCGAGGATGAACCTCGTCGGCGTATGCCGGGCAAATGCCAGCCCCGCCACACCAAGGCCCGCCGCCAGAAGCGCGGGCAGGAAAAAGGCGAACGGCTTGGCATAGGATTGCGCCAGATGCAGGTAGCGGTCCGGCTGCAGGCAAACAGCGGTCATGGCATAGATCAGACACAAGGCAACCAGCAGCCAGCCGCTCCTGGTTGTCGCGATGTCGAGGTCAAGGATGGCAGCTGGGCGGCGATTGTTGCCGCGCTGACCTGTGTGCTCACTCATCGAAGGACGTCCCGCCAGTTGTCCAAAAAAATAATTGGATTATTTCGCAGGCGATATATTACCATCAGGTTACACTTGTGGGCAAATAGATCTCTAAATATTAGAGCGATGGAATGCTTGTTGGCAAAGAGTCTGTTTACGAAAGCGTTGCGCCGTCCTCTTTGTCTCTGCAACGCGATCATCGGCGCCGCCGATGATCCCGGGATCATCGGATTGGCCGATGACCTGGAGCCATGACTAGGAAGATCCGGCCGATGCGAAACTCCGGTTCTTGCCGGCCAATCGAAGAGCAGAGGCGGCAGGCGGGGAGCCAACAAAGCAGCCCGCCATCGCCGCGGTAACTGTTTCTTCTCTGGTTTTGCCGCAGATTGCCCCGCGGTGGAGCAGGCGAAGCAGACGATGGCGCGTCAGGGCAAGAAAAGTCGCAATGGAACGTTCTGGGCCAAGGCCCTGGAGCGCGCCCATCTTGGCGTCTGGGACTGGGATCTTGTGACCGGCGACTGCTTCTATTCCGCGACCTGGGCGCGGATGCTGGGCTACGATGAGAGCGAACTTGCCGACACCAGCGACCTGTGGCTGCAACTGACCCATCCTGACGACCGCGAGCGGGCGCTGGCCAGCGGCGACCGCCACATTGCCGGCCTGACCGACACCATCGAGACCGAATTGCGGCTGAAGCACAAGCAGGGACACTGGGTGTGGGTGCTCGATCGCGGCGGCGTCGTCGAGCGCGACGCGATGGGAAAGCCGCTCAGGCTGATGGGTGTGCAGACCGACATCTCCAAGCAGAAAGCCGCAGAAGCCGAACTCGAGCAGGTCAATGTGCGCTTCCGCCTGGCGCTCGCCGCCAGCGGTACCGGCATCTGGCACCACGACCTCGCCACCGGCAAAAGCTATTGGGACGAACGCACCAGGGAGATTTTCGGACTTGTCTCCGACACCGCCGAAGTCGAGCGCGACCACTGGTTCGGCTATCTGCATCCGGACGACAAGGAGGCCGCGTCGCGCGCACATCTGGTGCCGCTCGAAACGGACAAGGTCACCGCGGTGCAATACCGCATCGTCCGACGCGACGGAGAGGTCCGGCACATAGAATCCCTGCTGCGTTTCATCGCCGACCCGCAAATCCCGGACCGCCGGCTGGCGGGGCAGATCCTGGGCACGGTGCGCGACATCACCGAAGACAAGCAGCGTGAGCAGGAACTTGCCTATGCGGCCCGCCACGATGCGCTCACCGGTCTCTGGAACCGTGCCGCGTTCGACCGGCTGCTGGCCGATCATATCGCGGCCGCGCAGCGGCTGCCGCTCTCCGTGTTCTATGTCGATCTCGACTACTTCAAGGCGCTCAATGATTTTGCCGGCCATGCGGCCGGCGACCTGGCACTGAAAAGCGTTGCCCAAGGCATTCTGGGCTGCCTTCCCTCGACGGCGCATGCCGCGCGCCTGGGCGGTGACGAGTTCGCGCTGCTGATGCCCAATTGCGATACGGCGCAGGCCGGGCGGCTGGCCGACGCGGTACTTGCAGCCGTTCGCGATGCCGAACTAGGATCGACGGCCAAGTCGCGCAAGCTGGCGGCCTCGATCGGCATCGCTTTCGTCGATGACGCCAACACGACGGTGGCCGACGCGCTGGCCTGCGCCGACGACGCCTGCTACGCGGCCAAGGCCGCCGGGCGAAACCGATTTGCCGTCTTCTCCACCGATACGGCATCGGGTTCGGGTGGCCTAAACGCGGCGCGCGTCGTCGCCGATACGGTCGATGCCATGGAAGACGGGAGGCTGAAGCTGTTTGGCCAGGAAATCCATCGGCTGGGCCGTCCCTGGCTGGAAAGCCGCCATGTCGAAGTGTTGGCCAGGCTCGCCGCCCGCAACGGCCGGCTGGTGCCACCCGGCGAGTTCATTCCGGTGGCCGAGCGGTTCGGCATCGCGTCGCGGCTCGACCGCTGGATCATCCGCACCGCGCTGTCGCGGCATGGTGCCGCCTTGCGTTCGGGGGCGTTGACGCTTGGCTTCAATCTGTCGGCGCAGACGCTGAGCGACCCGCAGCTTTGGGACTTCGTGGACAACGTCATAGAAGAAACCGGGGCGCCGCATTCGGGCATCGGCTTCGAGATCACCGAAACCGCCGCCGTCACCAATTTCGACGCCGCCGAACAGTTTGTGCGCAAGGCGCGCGAGCGGCGCTGCCGGGTCAGCCTCGATGATTTCGGCGCTGGTATGAGCTCGTTCGAATATCTCCGGCGGTTCCCCGTCGACGCGATCAAGATCGACGGTTCCTTCATCGAGCACATCACGCAAAGCCGTTTCGACCGCGAGATCGTGCTGGCCATCACCAGCATCGCCCGCAGCCTCGGCTGTGACGTGGTCGGCGAGAAGATCGAACGGCAGGACACGCTGGCCATGTTGAGCGACATGGGCGTCGCCTTCGGCCAGGGATTTTTGCTGCACCGGCCGGAGCCGCTGGAGCGGATTGTCGTGCGTGCGACCAAGGGAGCGGCGGCCCGCAAGGCATCGTGATCCGGGTGCGGCGAGTTTCAGGCCAGGCCGGACTGACCTGAAACTCGCCACAGTCTATCCGGTTCGCCGCGCCGTTGATTGCGGAAACTCCAGCACTCCAGCCTCGGGTCGCCTGTGCTGCGCCTCCGTCACCGCTTCGATCAACAGATCGAGCGCTTCACAGGCCGTGCGACTCGTCTCGTCGTTGCCTTGCAGATAATGATAGGCGCGTTCGAGGTGGATGCGGGCGGCTGAAAAATCGCTGGTCAATGGTCCCTCCATGATCCCGCCCTAGAAGACCTTGCCGGAGACGAGGGAACGCCGGGTAAATATCCACAAGCGGCTTTTATTCAAATGCCGCAGAAACAGGGCGCGGCAGATGCGCTGTCAGGAGTGACGCCACCCAACTCTTTGCGGTGCCTTGCCGCGCGACTAGACTGTCGGCTCCCTTGTCCGAGGTGAGACCGATGATCGTCCAGGCCTGCATCAACGGCGCGCGTCCGCGCGATTTCCATCCCGCGCTACCGCTGACTGCCGAGGCGATGGCCGGCGATGCCGCCGCCTGCGTCGCCGCGGGTGCCTCCGAACTGCACATCCACCCGCGCGGCCTTGACGGGCGCGAAAGCCTCGCGGCCGTCGATGCCACCGTGCTGGCGGTGCGTCAGGCCTGTCCGGGCACGCTTATAGGCGTGTCGACGGGCGCCTGGATCGAGAACGATGTCGAGCGGACCTGTGCGGCGATCTCCGGCTGGCGGGAACTGCCCGACTATGCATCGGTCAATCTGTCGGAGGTGGATGCGCCTCGCGTGATGGAGCTGTTGCGCCAGCGTGGCGTCGGCATCGAGGCCGGGCTTGCCACCGTCGCCGACGCTGAGCGCTTCGTGGCGCTTCCCGACCACGACCGGGTGCTGCGCATCTTGATCGAGATCGACATCCCGGATCTGTCCGTGGCACTCGACGAGGCACACGGCATCGCCACGGTGCTCGATCGCGCAGGGGTGCGGCGGTCGATCCTGCTGCATGGCGTCGACACAACTGTCTGGCCCCTCGTCGAGCTTGCGTATCGCAAGCGCTGGTCGACACGGGTCGGCCTGGAAGACGGCAAGACGCTCGCCGATGGAACTGTGGCGAAGGATAACGCGGCGATCATCGCTGCCGCCGTGGCGATCTTTCGCGGCTAGTTTTCCAGAATGATCTGGATCGCCTTATCCACCACCGGATGCAAGCCGCTGGCCTGGAAGGACAGGCGGTTGCCGGAGCCGACATTGCTGGTCATGGCGATGGTCAGCTCTGAGATCGGGTCATGCAGCATGACGGCGACGTAGCCGGGGATACTGCCCTGGTGGCCGTAAAAGGCGCGGTTGGCGTAGTCGCTCTGGAACATGCCGGCGCCGGTCTCGCGCATGCGGGTGCCCGGAAAACTCGCTGGCACGCGGTGTTCGAACATCTCGGCGAAGAACGGCGGCGACAGCACTCTGCCGGAAAAGAGACCGCGCATGAAGCTCACCATGTCGGACGGCGTCGACACCATGTCGCCGCAGCCATAAGCGGCGCCGAACGGGAAGGAATCGGAAGAATCCTGCAATTCGTCGGAGTAGCGCAGCACGCCGTCCACGCGCCACATCTCGCCGCCGGAGGCGATGTCGGTGGGCGCATTCGCCGGCGGCGGGGGGCGGTGGTAGTAGCCACGCACCATCGACTTTTCCGGAAAGGCTTCGGTGGCCGGCGACCAGGTATTCTCCAAGCCGAGCGGCTGCAGCACCGCGCTTCTGACATAGCCGCCCAGCGACTGGCCTGTCACCGCCTCGATCACCATGCCGGCCAGCACATAGCCGGTGTTGTTGTAGACGGCGGGTCCGCCCGGCGCCTTCTGCTTGTCGGAAGCGAAGGCGATGTCGACCAGTTGCCGCGGCGTCCATTGCCGGCTCGGATCCATCGGAATGTAATATTCGAACTCCGGCAGGCCGCTGCGGTGGTTGATCAACTGGCGCACCGAAATGTCTTTTGCTTCCGGCAGGTAAGGAAACCAGCCGGAGATCGGCGCTCCGAGATCGAGCTTGCCGTCCTGGGCGAGCTTGGCCAGGGCCGCGGCAACGAAGGTCTTGGTGCAGCTGCCGATCTTGAACAGGCGTTCAGGCGAGACGGCAATGCCATGCTCCCGGTCGGCGAGGCCGGCGGTCAGGGTGGTTGGTGCGGCGCCAGTGGAGTATGCGAGTGATGCGCCTACCGCGCCATCGGTGAGATAGGTCTTGAGGAGGGCGTTCAGGTCTTCACGCATGGATTCTGCTTTCGCCGCTAAATTGCTGGTTTCATAGATGATGTCGGTGCGTCCTCGGGCCGAGCCCGAGGGCAGGGTCGCCAAGCTTCACTCCGCTATATCGACATCGGCAAAGTTCTGCCGGCCGAAGGGGTCGAGCACGTAGTTGAGCACGCTCTTGCGGATCGGGATCGCCACCACCGAATGGGCGATCGGCGCCACCGGCACCTCAACCTTCAGGATCGCTTGCGCCCTGGCATAGATCTCGGCGCGCTGTTTCGGATCGGCGGCGACGCGGCCGTCCTGCAGCAGCTTCTCGAAGGCCGGATCGCACCAGCGCGAGCGGTTGGAGCCGCCCTTCACGCCGTCGCAGGACAGCAGGTAGCTCAGCATGTTGTCGGGGTCGCCATTGTCGCTGCTGCCGCCGAGCAGGTAGGCGTCCTGTTCGCCCGCCGCGGTGCGCTTGAGATATTCGCCCCATTCAAAGCTGACGATCTCGGCCTTGACGCCGACTTTCGCCCAGTCGGCCTGGATCATCTCGGCCATGCGCTTGGCGTTGGGATTGTACGGCCGCGATACCGGCATCGCCCACAGGCTGATTTTCAGGTCGCTCTCGTGGCCGGCTTCCTTCAGCAGCGCCTTCGCGCCATCCGGGTCATAGTCGATGCCGGCATCGGTGACGGCGCCGATCTGCGCCGGCGGCACGACGCTGCCGGCGACCGTGCCGGCGCCGGCATAGACGGCGTCGACGATCGCCTTGCGGTCGACGGCCTTGGCCAGCGCCATGCGCACGCGGACATCGCCGAGCGGCTGATGTTCGACATTGAAGCCGAGAATGCCAATGTTCTGGCCCTTGAGGTCGAGCACGGTGATGTCGGGATCGGTGCGCAAATCGGCGACGGCGCTTGGCGGGGGCGGGGCGGCGACCTGGCACTCATTGGCCTTGAGACGCTCGACGCGCGTGGTCGGTTCGGGCGTAACGGCGAAGACCAGAGTGTCGATCTTCGGCGCGCCGCGCCAATAATCCTTGTTGGCGGCGTAGCGGATCTGGCTGTCGGGGACATAGGCCTGCAGCACGAACGGGCCGGTGCCCACGGGCTCGCTATCGATCAGTTCCGGCGTGCCGGCGGCGACCATCTTTTCGGTCTGCTCCAGGGACAGGATGGAGAGATAGTCGAGCGCAATGCCGGGCAGGAAGGTGACATTGGCAGCCGTCAGCGTGAAGCGCACGGTGTGGTCGTCGACCTTGTCGATCTTGTCGATCAGCGTGCCCATGCCCAGTGCGTTGAAATACTCGTAAGCGCCGCCGCCGAGCTTGTGGTAGGGATTGCTGGCGTCGCGCTGGCGGTTGAAGGTGTACAGCACGTCGTCGGCATTGAACTCGCGCGACGGTGTAAAGTGGTCGTTCGACTGGAATTTCACGCCGTGGCGTAGGTGGAAGGTGTAGATCTTGCCTTCGGCTGAGACCTCCCAGCTTTCGGCCAGCGCCGGCCCGACTTCGGTCGTGCCAGGCTTGAACTCGACCAGCCGGTTGAAGATCGTCTTGGCGGCGGCATCCATGGTGGAGTCCGCCGTGCCGATCGCCGGGTTGAAGGTCTCGGGATTGGCTTCCGAGCAATAGACCAAGGTTTTGGCGTAGGCCTGTCCGCCAAGAAGGACGGACGAGGCCAGCAAGGACGAGGTAAGGACTGCGCGCAGAACGGATTTCATCGCAAACGCTCCTGATGACACTTTACGGGTTGGGGGAAGGGCAGGCCGGTGAAGTTCATGGCGTCGCCGCCGGGGTGATGAAACGGTTGGGCGCAAGCGCGGCGGACGTGATACCGCGTGCCGTGAGATCGTCCGGCAGCGGCTGGCCGCGCAGCAGCACTGAGCCCAGCCGCGCCAGCGTCAGCGACACCTGGAAACCGTAGCCGCCCTGGCCGCCAAGCCAGAAGAAGCCGGGCAGGCGAGGGTCGAAACCGATGACCGGCGTGCGGTCAGGCGAAAAGGTGCGCAGGCCCGCCCAGGGCGTCGACGGACGGCCGATGCGCAGCGACGTCGCCTGTTCGATGCGGTCGACGGCGATGGCGACGTCGATGTCTTCCGGATAGGTGTCGCAGGGTTCGGAATCGGTCTCGTCGGCCAGCGAGCCGATCAGCCTGCCGGCATCGGGCTTGAAGTAGAATTGTTCATGCAAATCGACCACCAGCGGCCAGGCGCTGATGTCCATGCCGGCGGGCGGATCGAACAGGAAGGCGGTGCGGCGCTTCGGCCGGAAGCCGAGACCGGAGAGACCGGCCAGCCCGGCGACGACATCGACCCAGGCGCCAGCGGCGTCGACGACGATGTCGGCCTGGTAGGCGCCGGCACTGGTGGTGACGCTGAAGCCGTTTGCGACGCGGGAAATCTCCAGCACTTCCTCGCCGGTGCGGATCACGCCGCCGCCGGCCTTGAGCGCGGAGGCTGAAGCCGCAAGCATCTTTCCCGTGTCGACATCGAGCGCGCCGGGTTCATGCACGCCGCCGCAGGTGGTTGCCGTGGCGATGACCGGCACCAGCGCGGTGACTTCTGCTGCTGACAGGCGGCGCACGCTCGGCACCAGCGCCTGCATCTCGGCCGCCATGCGGTCGACGGCTGCACTGTCTTCGACACCGCCGACGTGCAGCGCGCCGCGCCGGTGGGCGGCGAAGCCGCCATCGATGATCGCCTGTCGGCTGGCCAGCGACAGCGCCCGCACCAGTGCATTGCCATAGGTTTCTGAAAACAGCGCGGCCGAGCGGCCGCTGGCGTGATAGCCGAGATGCGGCTCGCGCTCGAGCACTGTGACCTCGGCCCAGGGCTGCACGGCAGCCGCCAGCGAAAGGCCGGCAATGCCGCCGCCGATGACGACGATTTTTTGGATAGACTTGGATTGCATGCCCTAGGGGTAGAAATAATTTCGTATCCAGTCAATATTTAGCGTATAAGAAAATTGTTGGTGTTGTTGATGGCGGCAGAGAGTTGGACTACCTAGGGTGGACTGGCGGCTCGATGGGCCGCGCAACGGAGCTGACGATGTCGGAGCAACCGAACCTCGGTGATTGTCTGCGCGGCTTGAGGAAAACGCATGGCTGGACCTTGCAGGAGGTCAGCACGCTGACCGGCGTCGCGGTGTCGACGCTGTCCAAAGTCGAGAACGACCAGATGTCGCTGAGCTACGACAAGCTGCTGCAGATCTGCGAGGGGCTGAACATCCATGTCACCGAGCTGCTCAGCGGCGACCGCAAGCAGCCGGCCGCGCGCACCCGTCGTTCGGTGACTTCGCAGTCCAACACGCTGCGCCAGCTGACCCGCAACTACGACTACCGCTATCTGGCCACCGATCTGGTGCGCAAGCGCATGGTGCCGATCCACGCCTATGCACGCGCCCGCACGCCGCAGGAATTCGGCCCGCTGACCAGGCATGCCGGCGAGGAATTTTTGATCGTGCTTAAGGGCGAGATCGAACTGCACACCGACCAGTACGCGCCGGTGCGGCTGAAACAGGGCGACAGCGTCTACATCGATTCCACCATGGGTCATGCCTACCTCTCGGTCGGCGAGGGCGACGCCGAGATGCTGTGCGTCTGCTCCGGCGACGAGCCTGATATGGAAGGCACGCTGCTGAGCGTGCTGGAGACGGTGGAGGGGTAGGGACTAACATTCTCGATGGCTGCGCCGCCCCTCATCTGGCTGCCGCCATCTTCTCCCCGCAAGGGCAGGGCTATCGCACATGGAATTCCTGAGATGTCTGCCCGGCACGGACCCCCACCCCTAACCCCTCCCCACAAGGGGGAGGGAGACTTCCGTTGGCGCTGACCCAGGAGAATCGCCTGTCTTTCGGCGCCAAGAAGAATGGAAGGCACGCGGCAGCGTTCCCTCCCCGTTGTGGGAGGGTTAGGGTGGGGGTTCTTCCTCGCAAGAATCCATATGCGATAGCCCTGCTGTAAACGGGGAGAAGGACGATCCTATTGACGGGCGGCGCTGGCTTCGACAATTGAGCCCCCACTACATCGCAACCACACGCCCCATTCCCCGCCGAACCGCCTCGCGATAGGCGAGATCGGCCGCCACCATGTCCTCCATAGCAACGCCCATGGCCTTGTAGACGGTGACCTGATCGGCGCTAACCCGTCCCGGCCGCCGCCCGAGCAGCATGTCGCCGAGCTCGGTTCCGGTTTGCGGATCGAGGTCAGCGAGTTCGCAGGAGCCGACCGGCGTCGGGGCAAAGGCCTCCCTGGTCTCGACGAACAGGCTGGCCCTGCCGATAAGCTCGACCGGCAGTTCGCCGCCGGGCGGGGCGACGCCGACCGATGAGATGTGAGTGCCGGGCCGCACCCAGTCGGCCGAGATCACCGGCGCATAGGAATGCGTTGCCAGGCAGACGACGTCGGACGAACGCACCGCGGCCTCGATATCGGCGACGGCGACGACGCCGGGATGCTGCGCGGCAAGCGCCTGCGCATCGGCGAATTCCTTCGAGACGACGCGGATCTCGGTGAAGTCGCGCACCAGCGGCAGAAGATTGAGATGCTGGCCGGCCTGCACACCGGCGCCGACCACCGTCGCGACCTTGGCGTCGCGGCGGGCGAGTTCACGCACCGAGAGCACGGCGGAGCCGGAGGTGCGCACGGCGGTGATGTAGGTGCCGTCCATGACGCAGACCGGCATGCCGGTCTGCGGATCGAACAGATGGATGGTGGCGAGGTGGCTGGGGATGCCTCTGGCGACGTTGCCCTCGAAGACGTTGACGATCTTCACCGTCAGATGCATGCCTGCCATCCATGCCGACATCGCCAGCGAATAGCCGACCTGCGGAATGTCGAGCTGCGGCCGTGCCGGATTGACCACCTTGCCGCCGGACAAGGCCTTGAAGCCGCCGGCGAGCACGTCGAGAAGCTGGCGCAGGTCGATGCAGGTTTTCACCTCGGCCTCGCTCAGGATGAGTACGGGCGTGTCACCCTTGGCCTGGGCGCTGCGGGAGGTCGATATCGCTGATGTCATGGAATCCGCTTTCGTTATGGGTTGCACGACAACGGTATTGCGATCTATCAGCGTGATGAAATATGCTGTTTTCGTTATTTTGGCGTGACTATCACGCGTGCCCGGCTCACAAAGCGTGAATCCTGAAATGGACGATCTCGACCGTATCGACCGCTCGCTGCTGCGTTTGTTGCAGGAGGACGGCCGCCGCACGACGCTCGATCTGGCGCGGCGGGTCGGCCTGTCGCCGACCGGGGCGACGCAGCGCGTCAAGCGGCTGTTCGCCGAAGGCTTCATCCGCGCCGTGCGCGCGGTGCTCGATCCTGCTCGGATCGGGCAGGCGCAGCTCGTCTTCATCGAGGTGCGGCTCGACCACACGGCGCCGCATGTCTTCGACCGCTTCGCCGAGGCGGTTCTGCGGGCGCCCGAGATCATCGAATGCCACATGGTGGTCGGCGGCTTCGACTATCTGGTCAAGGCGCGCATCGCCGACATGGCGATGTTCCAGGATTTTTTGCAGCGGGTCATCCTGCCGCTGCCCGGGGTGCGGGAGACACACACCTACGCTTCGATCGCCAATGTGAAGCCCGACGCCCTGCTGCCGATCTAGACCGGCGGCCGTTCCCCCGCATCCAGCAGCCATTGCCGCACCGCTTGCGTCGGCTCCGGGCGCCGCTGCTTTCTCGGCATCACGACATAAAAATCCTGCGTGCCGCGCATTTCACCGCTGACGGGCTGAACCAACCGGTGGGCGGCGAGGTCGGCGGCGACGAGAAAGCGGCTGGCCAGCGCTATGCCCTGGCCGGCGATGGCTGCATCGATGGCGAGGCTGGTCTGGTTGAAGCGCATGCGTTTCAGTTCGGTCGTCATCTTCAGGCCGACCGCCTTTTCCATGAATTCCGGCCACAGATTGTGCGCATCGTGCAGCAGGACGTGGTGCTGGATTTCGGTGGCCGCGATCTGGACCGTGCCGGCCGGCAGCAAGGCAGGGCTGCAGACGGCGATGATCTGCTGGGGAAACAACAGGTCGACGATCAGCCCAGCGCCGAAGGGCGGGCGGCCTTGCCTGACCGCGATGTCGACGCCATCGGCCTGGAAGCTCGACAGGCTCTCGCTGGCCAGAACGCGCAGGTCGACAAGCGGGTTGTGCGCGACGAAGTCGTGCAGCCTCGGGATCAGCCATTTGGTGGCGAAGCTTGGCGTCACGCTGACCGTCAGCCGCGCCGGTTCGGGACGCAACAGCAGCGTCGCCTCGGAGATCAGGTCGAAGGCGCGGCGGATGTTGGGCACATAGGCGCGGCCCTCATCGGTCAGCGCCAGGCCGCGCGGCAGCCGCTCGAACAGCTTTGTGCCGAGATCGGCTTCCAACCCGCGAATGTGCTGGGCGACCGCCCCTTGAGTGACGTTCAGCTCCTCGGCCGCGATGCGGAAGTTGAGATGACGCGCCGAGGCTTCGAAGGCGCGCAGCGCATTCAATGGCGGCAGGCTGAGGAAGGCTTCGGGCATGCAGGAGTTTTTCTACAGGTTGATTTCAAGCATTCTGGTTCGAACCGGTGTGGAAAACCAGCTATATCGACGTTCAACTCCCGAAAACACCGTTTGCGGTGCCCGCCAACCCTGAGAGGAAAATCCGATGAGTGTAGAAAAAGTAGCTGTGGTGGTGGCCGGCGGCAGCGGCATGGGTGCGGCGGCGGCCAAGCGGCTGGCGGCGGACGGCTTCAAGGTCGCCATCCTTTCGTCTTCCGGAAAAGGCGAGGCGCTGGCTGGGGAATTGGGCGGGCTCGGCGTCACCGGCTCCAACCAATCCAATGAAGATTTACAGCGCCTCGTCGACCTGACGCTGGAGCGCTTTGGCCGCATCGACGTGCTGGTCAACAGCGGCGGCCACGGGCCGCGCGCGCCGATCCTCGAAATCACCGACGAGCAATGGCACACCGGCATGGATGTCTATCTGCTGAACGTCATCCGTCCGGTGCGCATCGTGGCGCCGCAGATGGTCAAGCAGAAGGGCGGCGCCATCATCAACATCTCGACCGCCTGGGTGGTCGAGCCGAGCCCGATCTTCCCGACGTCCGCCGTGTTCCGCGCCGGGCTTGCCGCCTACACCAAGATCTTCGCCAACACTTATGCAGCCGACAATGTGCGCATGAACAATGTGCTGCCCGGCTGGATCGACAGCCTGCCGGCCACCGAGGAGCGCCGCGACAGCGTGCCGATGCAGCGCTACGGCACCTCGGAAGAGATCGCCGCGACCATCGCCTTCCTGGCTTCGGAAGGCGCCGGCTATATCACCGGCCAGAACATCCGGGTCGACGGCGGCATTATCCGCGCTATTTGAGGGCGTCGACCGGGAGGGGGATTCCGGCATCTCACCCCAAGGAGCAAAGAATGCGGCTTTTGATACTCGGCACCGGCTGGATGGCGCAGGAACATGCAAGGCGGTTCAGCGCCATCGAGGGCGTCGACATTGTCGGCGCGGTCGATGTCGATCCGGCACGGGTCGGCGAGTTCGCCGACAGCTTTGACATTCCCAACCGCTTTACCGCGCTGGATGAGGCGCTGGCATGGGGCGAGTTCGACGCGGTGGCCAATGTCACGCCAGACCGCATCCATCACCCGACCACCATGGCGCTGATCGCCGCCGGCAAGCCGGTGCTGTGCGAGAAGCCGCTGGCCGAAGACTTCGCCAAGGCGACCGAGATGGCCGATGCCGCCGAGGCTGCCGGCATCGTCAACATGGTGAACCTGACCTATCGCAATGTCGCCGCGCTGCAGAAGGCTCGCCAGATGGTGCTGGCGGGCGAAATCGGCATGGTCAGGCATGTCGAGGCGTCCTATCTGCAAAGTTGGCTGGTGTCGAAATTCTGGGGCGACTGGCGCACCGATCCGAAATGGCTGTGGCGCCTGTCGCGCGGCCACGGCTCGAATGGCGTGCTTGGCGATGTCGGCATCCACATCCTCGATTTCGCCAGCTATGGCGCCGCGGTCGACATCGACCATGTCTTCTGCCGGCTGCGCGCCTTCGACAAGGCGCCCGGCAACCGCATCGGCGACTACGGGCTCGACGCCAATGACAGCTTCGCCATGACGCTGGATTTTTCCAACGGCGCCTTCGGCGTGGTGCATGCCAGCCGCTGGGCAACAGGCCATCTCAACGAGCTGCGTCTGCGCATCTATGGCGAGAAGGGGGGCATCGAAGTGGTGCACAATCTCGATGGTTCGACGCTCAAGGCCTGCATCGGCGAAAACGTCGAGAACGCTATATGGGAAGAGCTCGACGCCGGCACGGTGCCGACCAACTACCAGCGTTTCACTGACGCAGTGCGATCCGGCGTGCAAGCCGAACCGTCCTTCCGCCATGCCGCCGAATTGCAGCAGGTGCTGGATCTGGCAGTGGTATCGGACGAGAAGCGCGCGGAGCTGCGGGCGAGTGCGGAAACGCGGTGAGCTGGGGCGAAGCGGCGGAGAGCGCGGGCGCCAGCGGTCGAGATAGCACTGCCGCCAACTTCGGATTGGAGGCTGCGCCAGTCAGGGGCCGGTCACGAGCGAAAAAACCAGTTTCTGCAAATTGCCGCCATCGCCGAATTCGACGCGGTCGAAATCTCGGCTTGCCTGCACACGCGCCTTCGAAATCGCGTCGAGCCGCTTGACCACCTCGGCCCTTGTCTTGCTGCATTTGGGATCGTCGGCGACGGTCAGGCCGTCCGTAGCGGCTTGGATATCGTGGACCATCTGGACCATGCTGGCGCCATGCACCTTCTCATGGGCGGCGACGCCGGCGATGAAGGTTTCCCAGTTCTTCTGGACGGCGGGCGGCAGGGAGCCGGAGGGTTTTGGCAAGGTGTAGGTGACGATCAGCTTCGGCCGCCCGGCCGTCAGCACGCAGTCCTTGCCCCTGGGCCGGTAGTCCCTTAACCCCCAGGTCAGCTTGAAATTGGTGTAGGCGATGGCACGGGCAATGCCGAGCTTTGGCCCTTTCTCGCCGATCGAGCGGTAGAGTTCGGCGCCGGACCGGCCCGAGATCGCGTAGGGCTCGATCTTCTCGACCGGCTTCCACTCGGCATGAGCGATGAGCGGCAAGGCCAGCAGGGCAACAAAGGACAGACACAGGCGAACGCAGGCTTTCAATCCAACTCTCCGCGAAACAGGACTGGTTGCCGCAAGGGGCAATGCCATCGGATCGCTTTTCCTATATGCTGCCGACGGGCGCTGCAAATGCCCTGGAGGCAGTCAATTGGGGGAGTCATGAGAGTTGCACATCTCATCGTCGCTGGTGCCTTGGCGATCCTGCAGGCCGCGCAGCCGGCGTTTGCCGCGTCGTGCGGTGGCTGGAGCGCCAAGATGGAGGAAGACGAGGGCGGCAGCGTGCTGACGGCTTCGGTCTGCGGCGGGCCGAAAGGCGATGCGCATCTGATGCTCACCTGTTTCGACACGCCGGTGCTGAGCTACGATCTCGGTGCCACCGGCCAGCAGCTGGAACCTGGCATCAGCGGTTCGTTCGCGTTCAAGGCCGACGGCAAGACGGTGACCAGGACGCTGCAGCTGGAGGCCATGTACAATTACTTCGTGGTCAACCTGGCGAAAGCCGATCCGCTGCTCGACCTGTTGCGCGGGAAGGGCGATGTCAGCGTCAGTGCGGCCAAATATGGGGAGATCAGCTTTCCACTGAAGGGGTCGAGCGCGGCCATCGGCAAGGTGCTGGCGCAGTGCGGCAAGGCCGGGCCAGCGGATGGGGATTGAGGGGTTCTACAGTTCGATGCCGGCGCAGGAATGAGGCGGTTCTCGTTGGCTCACCGGGCTTGCTGCCGAACCACCCCACCCAGTCGCGCCGTCGCGGCAATCAATTCCTCATCCAAGAATCCCGAAAAACCCAGCACCAGACCTTGCCGGGGCGCCCCGCCGATGAACATCGAGGACAAGGCCCTGGCGCCGACACCCGCCGCCTTCGCCGCCTCGACGATCGCGGTGTCAGGCCCGGCGCGCTTCAGCGTCGCCATCAAATGCAACCCCTGTTCGGGCACGGTTACTTCGAGGGCATCGCCGCAATGCGCCTCGAGGCCGGCGACCAGCACGTCGCGCGCGGCTTGCACCCGGCGGCGCACGCGCCTGAGATGGGCGGCGAAATGGCCTTCGTTCAACAGGTCGGTCAGCGCGCCTTCGGCCAGCGTCGAGGGGAAGCGGTCGGAGCGCGCCCTGACCGCCATCACGGCATCGAGCAGCGCTTCGGGCACCACGACATAGCCGATGCGCAGGCCGGGGAAGAGGATTTTCGAGAAGGTGCCGAGATAGGCGACACGGCCTGAACCGTCCATGCCCTGCAGCGAGGTCAGCGGTGGGCCGGCATAGCGGAACTCGCTGTCGTAGTCGTCCTCGATGATCCAGGCATCGTTGCGCCGCGCCCAGTCGAGCAAAGCGAGACGGCGGCGCATCGTCATCGTCACGCCGAGCGGATATTGATGCGAGGGCGTGACATAGGCCGCGCGCGCCTTGGAGCACAGGCTTTCGCCGATCTCGGGATCGAGCCCTTCCGCGTCGACCGGTACCCCAAAAACCCTGGCGCCGCTGCCGGCCAGCACGGCCTGCGCCATCGGGTAACAGGGGTTTTCGATCCAGACGGCATCGCCGGGGCTGAGCGCGGCACGCACCAGAAGATCCAGCCCCTGCTGCGTGCCCGAAGTCAGCACGATCTGGCCGGCGTCGCAGCGCACGCCGCGTGCGGTCCTGAGATAAGTTGCAATTGCCGTGCGCAGCGGCAGGCCGCCGCGCGGGTCGCCATAGCGGAAATGCTCCGGCCCGGGGCGGGCGAGGTGGCGCGACAACAGGATGCGAAACATATCGAGCGTGCGCGGATCCGACACCGCCACGCCAAGGCCGCAAGGCAGCGAGGTCGCCGCGTCGATCTCCGGCGGACGCGGCTTGACCAGTGCTGTCGGCAGATGCGGCACGTCAGGCGCGACGAAGGTGCCGGCGCCGACCTTGGCAACCGCAAACCCCTCCGAGATCAGGATTTCGAAACAGGCAACCGCCGCCGAACGCGACAGGCCGAAGCGCTGTGCGAGATCCCGGGTGGTCGGCAGTTTGGCCCCGGCGGCCAGCGCGCCGGTCTCGATCAGCCGCCGCAGCGCCGCATATAGTTCGCGGCTGCGCGGGCCGTCGCCCGGCAGGACCGGGATCAGCGCCGACCAATCCGGAAAATTGGTCTGGTTTTTCTTCATCAGATTGGTTCTTTTATCAACCAATGTCATGGCGCATGGTTGGCAGACAACAACCAAGGATGCAAGCCGTGAACGACACGCCAGCCAGCTTTCCGACCACCAGCCGCAACCGTGTCAAGCGCCTGCACGAGCGCGGCAGCTACGACCATGCGGCAGTCTTCGCGGTGCTGGATGCCGGGCTGCTGTGCCATGTCGCCTATACGTTCGACGGCCAGCCCTATTGCACGCCGACCATCCACTGGCGCGAGGACGACATGCTCTACTGGCACGGCTCGTCGGCCAGCCGCATGCTGCGCAATCTGCGCGGCGGCACGCTGGCCTGTCTCACGGTGTCGCATCTCGACGGGCTGGTGCTGGCGCGCTCGGGCTTCAACCATTCCGCCAATTACCGCTCGGCGATGTGTTTCGGCACGGCGCGGATCATCGATGAGCCTGATGAGAAACTGAAGGCGCTGGCCGGCGTCGTCGACCGCTTCTACCCCGGCCGGAGCGAGACCCTGCGGCCGATCTCGGTGCAGGAGGCCAAGGCGACGACGGTGATCGGCATGCGCATCGAAGAGGCATCGGCCAAGGTGCGCGCTAAGGGCGTCGCCGACGACGAGGAGGATTACGGGCATCCGGTGTGGGCCGGCGTCATCCCGGTGCGGATGGTGGTCGGCGCCGCCGAGCCGTGTCCGAGGCTGCTGCCTGGGACGGTGCGGCCGCAAAACCTGGCTAGATATGCCGAGGGTGCGAGGCTCGATGAGGCGCTGACGCGGGCGCAGCGAGCGTATGAGGGCAAAGTTTAGCCAGCGCCTAGTGGGAGCGTATTCAAATCTTGCCGCTGCCGCCGCCTCGCGATATCTCGACACCATGATCACCTTCCGCCGTGCGCAGGCCTCCGACCTGCCTGATATCGTCGCGATGCTGGCCGACGATCCGCTTGGCGCCGGCCGCGAGGACGCCTCCTTGCCGCTGGCACAAGGCTATATCGACGCTTTCAACGCCATCGACGCCGATCCCAATCAGTTGCTGGTGGTGGCCGTGGATGGCGGCGAGGTGATCGGCACCTTGCAGATATCTTTCCTTGCGGGCCTGTCGCGCAAGGGCGCGTGGCGCGGGCAGATCGAGGCGGTTCGGGTTGCCGGCCACCGTCGCTCGGGGGGCGTCGGCAGGCTGATGATCGAATGGGCGATCGACGCGTGCCGGGCGCGGGGCTGCAGCCTCGTCCAGTTAACCACCGACAAGGGGCGGGCGGACGCGCACCGCTTTTACGAAAGCCTCGGCTTTACCGGTAGCCATCTCGGCTACAAGAAGAGCCTATAGGCGGGCGGCTGCACACTTTTTGTGGAACGGCTCGCGGCGTTCGAGCATCGCGCCACCGCTGGCGCATTCGGGAAATCGTTCAGGCATACTTCAACTCGCGACCAAGAGGGGATATAGGTCAGTCAAGTTGACCTATATTGCAGCGTCTGGGGAGGCGTGTCGTGACCCTTATGAATCTGTTGGCCTCGCGCTCATCGCGCATGAAAGCGTCCGAAATCCGCGAGCTCCTGAAGCTGCTCGACCAGCCAGACATAATCTCGTTCGCCGGCGGTATTCCCGATCCCGCGCTGTTCCCGGCCGAGGCGATCCGCGACGCCTATGCTTCGGTGCTCGGCGGCGCCGAGGCGGGTGCGGCGCTGCAGTACCAGGTCTCGGAAGGCTATCTGCCGTTGCGGCGCTGGCTCGCCGGGCAGATGGGCAAGCTCGGCGTCGCCTGTGACGAGGCCAACATCTTCATAACCTCCGGCTCGCAGCAGGCGCTGGATTATCTCGGCAAACTGTTCCTGTCGCCGGGCGATACCGCGCTGGTGACGTGGCCGACCTATCTGGGCGCGCTGCAGGCTTTCAACGCCTATGAGCCTCGCTACGATCGGCTGACCCCGGCCGGCGGCAACATGACGCCCGATGCCTATCGCGCGGCGGCGGCTGCAAATGGCGGCAAGGCCAAGTTCGCCTATCTGGTGCCGGATTTCGCCAACCCGACCGGCAACACGCTGAACCGTGAGCAGCGCGAGGCGGTGCTCGACCTTGCCGGCGAACTCGACATCGCCGTCATCGAGGATGCCGCCTATCGCGCGCTGCGCTATGACGGCGAAGGCGAGCCGCCGATCCTGGCGCTCGACTGCATCAGGTCCGGCGGTATCGACAAGGCGCGCACGCTCTATTGCGGCTCGTTCTCGAAGATCCTGTCGCCGGGCATGCGGGTCGGTTGGGTGTGCGCGCCGCGCCAAATCGTCGAGAAGCTGGTGCTGATGAAGCAGGCCTCCGACCTGCATAGCCCGTCGATCAACCAGGTGGTGATGCATCGCGTCGCCGAAGCCGTGTTCGACGGCCAGGTGGAAAAACTTATCGGCGCCTATCGTGAGCGCCGCGACGGGCTGCTCTCGGCACTGGAAGCCCACATGCCGGAAGGCGTGACCTGGAGCCATCCGGAAGGCGGCATGTTCGTCTGGGTGACGCTGCCGGAAGGGGCCGACGCCACCGAGCTTCTGGCGCGGGCGGTCAAGGAGGCGCGCGTCGCCTTCGTGCCGGGCAGCGCGTTTTATGCCGACGGCACCGGGCGCAACACGCTGCGGCTGTCCTTCACGCTCGCCGACCGGCGCGCGGTGAGCGAAGGCATTCCAAGGCTAGCCGCCATCCTGAAGGGATAGGCCGGCGCCGGAAGCCGGCTTTGCCTCCGCCATTGCACTAACCAGCCGCTCGAGCTTTGAAAGCCTGGTGCGAGCGAGCTTGCGGACCGGCTTTTCGACACCTTCTTCGCCGTTTTCGACGACGAAGACCAACGTCATGAAATCGAGCATGAACTCATCTATGGCTGCCGCGACCTCGTGCGACCTGCCCTTGAACCGGCGCAGCAGAGCGGTTGCTTCCTCGATATCGTCGACACCGGCGCTGTCGACAAGCGCTTCGAGCCTCTGAAAACAATCCAATCGCAATTCCTCCCACCGCGCCACCAAACCCGGTTCGGAGCGGAAAGTTCCAAACTGAGAGTGGTCTCGCGAAAGAAATCGCCTCCACCGCTCGAATTCCGCGGTTTCGACCGGGCGTTGGCATTTTTCTGTTCGGGTGGAACCTCCGCGGCCAACAAAGGTTCTTACCAGGTCTGATCCCCCCTCAGACCTCTGAAGGCTAGAGATGCTTTCCAAAGGCCCGCTGGATCCCCTCCCAGCGGGCCTTTTGTTTGCTGGACGGAAGGAGTATCCGCATTGACGACGCCCTGTCCGAACCTAAATTCGAACCCACACGAGGAGGCGTTTTCATGGAAACCCAGGAATTGCATCGCGGCCGGCTCATCGACCACATCCAACTGGTGGTCGGGGACCTTGCGGCCAGCCGGCGTTTCTACGAGGCGGTCCTGCAGGCGCTCGATGTCCCGATTGGCGGCAGCGGCGCCGCCTTTTTCTGGGCCGACGAGCTGTTTGTCTCCACTGCCGACAGCCGGGCCGCACAGGGAAAACTCACCGGCCGCCATCACCTGGCTTTCCAGGCAAGGGATCACGCCATGGTCGATGTCTTCTACAAGGCCGGGCTTACGGCTGGCGGCACGGACAATGGCGCACCGGGCGAACGGCCCTATCACCCCGGCTATTACGCCGCCTTCCTGCTCGATCCCGACGGCAACAACATCGAGGCCGTCCATCACGGCCCGCATAGTCGCAGCGCCGCTTCGGTGAAGATCACCTTCTAAGCTGCCGATATTCAGCCGGCCGGGATCGCGGGCGCATGGGGCGATGCTGGAGAGAGAGGCTGCTTTGCGTTGCCAGATTGGTGGCCACGATGCTAACCGTGCAAATGGCGAGCGGGAATCGGTATCGAAGCAACGCGCGCTGCAAAATCCTCAATAAAACTCCCCTTACCCCCGTGGAGATATATTTTTTATGCAAAACCCAACAAGGGCGATCTGTGCCGCCACGCTTTTATTTGCGATCGGGGCCGGTGGCCTCACAAGTATATCACCTTTTGCTTATGTTTCATCGCTGCAGGCGCAGGAGGAATATCTTCCGACCCAGAAGGATTTTGTCGGTAAATGGAAACTGAACGGTGGGGCCATCCGGCCGCCGCGCGATATGAAGGATGCGCCGACACCGGAACAGGAAGCGGCCGCCAATGAATTCCAGCAGACGGTGACGGCGTTTTACGGGGCGTTCGACTATCTGGAGATCACGGCGGACGGCCGCTACAATTTTCATCAGCCGGGTGATCCGACGTCGGGGCCTTGCGTCTGGTGCGGAACCTGGTCCTTCAGCAAGAGTTCGGCGTGGCTCAAGCTGGAGACCGCGCCCCGGCTGGATATCTACGCCAAGGACGGCGACATGCAGATGACCTACACTGTCGAACCCGACGAAAAATCGAAATATGCATGGCTGGTTTTCGGTTGGACGAAGGCCGAGTAGGCGGCGGCACACGGCTCGCCAAACGGGCCTAAGCGGCTTTTCATCCATCTCGTATCCTCGTATACGAGATGGAGCCAGCCGCCCGAGGAGACCGCATGAACCCGCTGCCTGAAACCGTGCCGTTTTTCAGCCAGTGGGAAACGCCGGATATGACCACGGCCGTGCTTGCCGACGGCGCCGAAGTGGCGCTGCGGCGCGATCCGCTGTGGCGGGAGTCGGGCGCGGAAACTCTCGATGAGTATGCGGTCTGGGCCGCCAACATCTGCGGCATGGCGTGCCTGAAGATGATCCTGGCCAGCCGCGGCGAGATCGTGCCGACGATCGAGCTTGCCAGGCGCTGCACCTTATATGGCGGCTATGTCGTCAACGGGGGATCGATCAAGGGGCTGATCTACGCGCCCTTCGTCAGCTTCGTGAAAGAGGTTTTTGGACTCCGGGCCGAGGTGGTGACCAATGTCGCGACGGCGGAGATTCCGGCGATCATGCAGCGGACGCGCTTCTTCATCGCGTCGGTCAGCAGTTCGATCCGCTGGCCCGAGCGCGAGCCGCCCTCGAAGGGCGGTCATCTGGTGCTGGTCACGGCGGCGTCCGACGAGGGTTTCCGCTTTCACAACCCGTCCGGCCACGACCCCGCCACACAGGCAGACGCAGTGTTGGCGCCGGCCGATTTCGATCGCTTCTTCGCCAATCGCGGCATTGCCGTCGCCATTTGATTTTTTGACAGTCGAGGGATTTCGATGACCGGTAAGACAAGAGTGGCCATCCTCTATGGCGGGCGTTCGGCCGAGCATGACGTGTCGCGCCTTTCGGCCGCCAATGTGCTGAAGGCGATCGACCGGACGCGCTACGACATCGTGCCGATCGCTATTTCGCGAAGCGGCAGATGGCTGCTGCAACAACTTGATGACGCGGCAGGGGCGCCGGCATCCGAAGACGGCCCGGAGGTTGCATTGTTGCCCGGCGGCAAGGGCTGGCTGGTCGCCGTGTCGCGGGATGGTACGCAGCCTGACCTGCCCCCCATCGACGTCGTGTTCCCGGTGCTGCACGGGCCGTTCGGCGAGGACGGCTCGGTGCAGGGCTATGCCGAGGTCGCCGATGTCGCCTATGTCGGCTGCGGCATCCTCGCCTCGGCCGCCGCCATGGACAAGGATGTCGCCAAGCGGCTGATGCGCGAGGCGGGATTGGCGGTTGCCCGCTCCGTCACCGTGCATCGAAACGGCAAGCATTCCTTCCAGGAGATTGCCGGGATGCTCAGCCTGCCGTTCTTCGCCAAGCCGGCGCGCCAGGGCTCGTCCTTCGGGGTCAGCAAGGTGAATGACAGGGACGGCTTCGAGCAGGCCATCGACACGGCTTTCCGCTACGACCGCAAAGTGTTGATCGAGGAATTCGTCGAGGGTCGCGAGATCGAGTTCTCGGTGCTGGAGCGCGCCGACGGGTCGCTGACGGTGTCGCTGCCCGGCGAGATCATTCCGGCCGGCAAGCATGGCTTCTACACCTATGAGGCCAAATATCTCGATGCCGACGGCGCGCTGGTCAAGGTGCCCGCCGATGTCCCGGCCGATGTGGCCGAGAAGGCCAGGGATATGGCGCGGCGGGCATTCCAGGCGCTTGGCTGCGAAGCCATGGCGCGCGTCGATTTCTTTCTGCGCGCCGATGGCAGCCTGCTCGTCAACGAGGTCAACACCATTCCCGGATTCACCGACATCTCGATGTACGCCAAGGCGCTGGCGGCAACAGGCATCGGCTACAGCCAAACCATCGACGTGCTGATCGAGCACGCGCTGGCCAGGCATGCGGCGCGCTGATCCGAACGAGCGAGCCTGACTTCCATTCCGCGCGTTGAGAGCGCGGCCGACGCGGGCGGGATCATTGCCTGTTGAGTGAGGTGTATTTCATCGTTGGCTAAAGTTGTACGTCGGCTCTATATGCCCGATCATGGCATTTGGCAGGGAGGCATCACGTGGCCAATCGTCGAAACGGCACGGCGTCTTCGGCTGATGGGCCGGGGGACGCCCTTTCAGCGGCCGCGCTTCATCCGCGAACCTCATTGCCAAATGTGGCGGCCATCGTCACGACAGTGGCGGCACTGTATTTCGGGCGCGAGGTTTTCCTGCCGATCGCGATCGCGCTGCTACTGACCTTCGCCCTGGCGCCGCTTGTCTCAGCTCTTAAAAAGGTCGGTATCCCCCGGATTGCCGCCGTCATTGCCAGCGTGCTCGGCGCTTTCGCGGCCCTTGGCCTGTTCTCCTTCATCGTCGCCACGCAGGTCAGCGAACTGGCGCAGAACATCCCGGTCTACCAGACCAACATCCTGACCAAGATCCGCTCGCTCAAGGAAACCGGGGTGGGGGGCGGGATCCTTGCCAGACTGAGCAAGGTGGTCGAGCGGGTCGGCCAGGAGATCGACAGGCAGGACCCCTCGCTACCGGCTGCCACCCCGGAA